>NZ_JACUUE010000351.1 GCF_014859475.1 Rhodoferax sp. | reverse complement strand
CCCTAAGCCGGACGAGCCGGAACCAAACAAGTAATACCATGTTGCCTGCTGCTCAGTGACTGATGGGTGTTGATCATGGAAACGCAACTGACTAAACGCTACGCGACAAATATGAACGGTGTGCTGTCGTGCTACGACCGCATTTTGATCATTGGCACACTGCCCGGGGCCTGCTATGCGGGCGGTATGACGAGTTTTTTGTTCAGCAAAGGCATCCGCATATTTGACTACGCGCAGTTTGCAGAACCGCTGCGTGAGCGAATTCGCGCGTGTGCGCAAGAAGTCTGCAAGGCCGCCGACATTGAAATCGAACACGTCAGCAAAAGCCACATCCGCAAAGAAGACCTGGTGGCACGGGTGCTGGAAAAGCGCGGTGATGCCCCTGGCCTGGTGCACGTACTGTCAGCCATGGAAGCTTGCCCGAGCTACAAACCATGGCACAACAAGGCCACCGGTAAAACCTACCTCAGAGGCGATACCGGCAAATGCCTGCATTACTACTTTTACTTCATGGACGAAGACCTGGGCCTGTGCTACCTGCGCGTGCCCACCTGGGCACCGTTTAGCTTGCAGTTCTACTGCAACGGCCACAGCGCACTGGCGCAATCCCTCAAGCGCGAGGGCATTGACTTTGTACAGGCCGACAACTGCTTTTTACGCATCGACAACATGGCACGCGCCCAGGAGATAGCTGACAGTCTGAGCCCGGACATGCTGCACCAACATCTGGACAAGTATGCCCAGAAACTGTGCCCTGTGCTTGATGTCTTTGGTCAGACCTACCACTGGAGCATTCGCCAGATTGAGTATTCCACTGACCTGATGTTCAAGAGCACCGAGATACTGGCGCCTCTGTACGACACGCTCAGTCGCCAATCCATCTTGGCTGCTGACGCACCCCGGGTGGCAAGCTTTCTGGGCAAGAAGATCACACCGGTGCTGGCGCAAGAAATCGGTTCGCGCCTGAGCACCCGCATTGAGGGGCGCTGCATCAAACACTGCATGGGCTCGGCCAGCGTAAAAATTTACGACAAGTTTGGCCGGGTACTTCGAGTTGAGACTACCTCCAACGACATCTCATTTTTCAAGCACCACCGCAAAGTGGAACACCGCGACGGGCACAGCACGCGCGAGCTGGCTAGTCTGAAGAAGTCGATTTACAGCATCATCGA
>NZ_JACUUE010000141.1 GCF_014859475.1 Rhodoferax sp. | reverse complement strand
TGGTGCGGGAGCAGCGCAGCATGCGTTTCATCATGATCCGTGCCAGCAGCGCAGATGCACTTCAAGCCGCCGCGGTGCCGGGCGCGCAACTGCTGCAAGCCGGCGAAAACCTGAGTTGGTCCGAGTTGACCGGGTCGAGCTGCTTTGTGATTCCGCTGCAGCCAGCGCATCCAAATCCTTAACGCAAAAAAACATCGTCATTCGGGAACGCCGAATTGCCATGACCGTTAGCCCTTGGCCGCCAGATGCTGGCCGAACCAGCCAGCCGCCTGACTGGCCACCTGTTCCAGCGTGCCGGCTTCCTCGAACAGATGCGTGGCGCCAGGCACGATACTGAGTTTCTTGGGGCACGACAGCAAGGCATAGGCGGCCTGGTTGAGCTCGATCACCTGGGTATCCAGACCCCCCACCAGCAACAAGGTGGGCGCGCGCACCTTCACCAGATCAGCCTGCCCGGCCAGGTCCGGGCGGCCACCGCGCGAGACCACGGCCTGCACCCTGTTCCCCATGGCAGCGGCGGCGCGCAAAGCGGCTGCCGCGCCGGTGCTGGCGCCAAAGTAGCCGAGCGGCAGCTGCGCCGCCTGAACATTTTCTTTGACCCAATGGCTGGCCAGCAGCAGGCGCCGGGTCAATAGCTCGATGTCAAACCGCGTCTGGTAGTCGCGGTCTTCCTGCGGGGTCAACAGGTCCATCAGCAGCGTGCCCAGGCCCGCTTCGCGCAACACCCTGGCGACAAAATTGTTGCGCGGGCTGTGTCGGCTGCTGCCGCTGCCGTGGGCAAACAGCACCAGGCCCGCCGGTTTGGCGGGCAGTTCCAGCATGCCGTCGATCAACACCTGATCGACCGGCATGCGAACCAGTTGCGAGCGTTCGGATGGATGGAATGACTGCATTGATGAACCCTCCAGTGACATCAAAGCTTAATCCGCTCTGATTCAGCCTGACTTGTGAGTTATCAAGTCTGCAGTCATCTCCTGACGGTCCAGGTCCGACCAACGCCGCTTCAATCAGACGCGCACCACGTCGCCCTTGAGCGAGTACAAGATGGCCAGAATGTCGTTCTTTGCGGCCTGCTCGTAGCCGTTCTTGGTCATCGCGGTCATCACATCGTCGATGGCGGATACCAGCTCCTGCTCGTCGATATTCATGTGCTTATGGGCCGCCAACACGTCCTTGCCGGTGTAGGTCTGCGGCCCGCCGGTGCCGGAAAGGGTGGCCTTCGGTCTGTTCGTGCAGCGCAGCCAGCTACGCGGCGGCGGCGCCAAGTATCTGGCCCAGTACGGACTCATCCTTCAGCGCTGCATAGCGGCAAATCAGCTGCAGCCATGGCCAATAAGGCGGCGCACCCTGCTCTTGCGGACAGCGGCCCCAGAGGGCCAGCACATCAAGATGCTGCGCATGCTCGACAAACTCTTGCGCCGTTCGGGTCTTTCCGATGCCTGGCTCCCCGGTGAGCCGCGCCACGCCGGGCTGCCCCGCGACTGCGCGCGCCAACGCGCCAAGCAGGGCCTCGAGCTCTTGCGCTCTTCCGACGAAATTGCGCTCCATGACAAACAGGGCTGTAAAAATCTCCTCGGCGTTTTGGACAAGAAGTTCTGGATGTCGCCGCCTTCAAAGTCAACCGCTTTGGTGCGCCAGCGCACCGACGCCCGCACGGGCAACTTTTAAAGTCACCGCATCGTCCGGGATCAGCCCGGCCTTTCGCCCATAGGTGGTGGGGCTTACACCATCAATATCCTCTGGAGATTCATATGAAAATTCGCACCACACTCGTCGCCGCCATGATGGCTGCAGCCCTGCTCACTACCGCCGGTTGCGCCGTCAGCCGTGGTCAGCAAACCGTTGGCGCTTATGTTGACGACGCCGGCATCACCACACTTGTCAAGACCCGCATGGCTGAAAGCAAGCTGGTCAGCGCCTCGTCCATCAGCGTGGAAACCCTCAACGGCACCGTGATGCTGTCCGGCTTTGCCACAAGCCTGACCGAAAAAAGCGCTGCTGAAAACATTGCGCGCAACGTCAACAACGTGAAGTCGGTCAGAAACGAAATCGTCGTTCGTCCCTGATCAGGCAGCTTCATGAAGCCCTGTCTTTTGCACAAGATTGCACTGCCCACCCCAGTGTGGTTGCGCAAGAACCAGCGGTGAACTTGACCTGCGCCTGAGCTTGACCAAAAAGCTCGTCGCCCCGGATCTGCCTATCGGATCGCGGGGCTTCTTATTGGCCGGAACTTATCAGGGGTCGAGCAAACATAAGTTCGACAAAGGAGGTCGTGAGGACAAGCGCCGGGCCAGGCGTCAAGCTATTGACGCTCGACGCCTTGGTTCCACCGGCCGTTTTCGCCATGGTTGCGGCGTCCGTTGTTGTGTTTTGGTTTCTTGACCTTCACCGGCTTGACATACTGGCTGCGCTCCCAATGGCCCGACTGGCGCACGTAAAACCCGTCCTGCTGCACCCAGCGGTCAGGCGACCAGTTGTAGCCTTCGCGCTGAAGGATGGTGCGCCCGCGCACCCAGACATGGCGGTCGTTGTTCCAGGCCCAGTAGCCCGGCGCCCAAACGTAACCGGGTTGCACTGCGGGCACAGCCTCATGCATGGGCGCGGGCGGCGCCACCACAATGTTGAAATTGATCTGGGCAAACGCCGAGCTGCTGGCAGCCAGGGCCACGGACAGGGCCAGGGATCGAACCAAATTGGCATGTTTCATCTGAATATTCTCCTATGATTAAAAAGCAGATGTTCGCGGCTGGGGTCGGCGCCGTCAGTGCGTCAGCGCACTGACGCCATTCATCACCCGGATTACGCTGTTCCTTTTTTGAAAGCACCACCGTGACCCTGCCACGAACGCTCAAATGGATCGCCAGTGCGGTGCTGGCCCTCGTCATCGCGGCGGTCCTGTTCATTGCCCTGTTCGGCTGGAACTGGCTGCGCGCGCCGCTGCAGCAAAAGGTGCTCGCGCAAACCGGCCGGGTATTGCTGATCCAGGGTGACCTTGATGTGCGTCTGGGCTGGCCCTGGCCGCGCGTGCAAGCGCGTCAGGTCAGCTTCGCCAACCCGGCCTGGGCGGCGCAAGCACAGATGCTGACGGCCGACGAAGTGGCGTTCTCCGTCCACTTGCCGCAACTCCTGGCGCAGCAGCTGTCCATATCTGACCTGCACCTGGTCAAGCCCGTGGTATTTCTGGAAGTCGGGGCCGATGGCCGCAAGACCTGGCTGCTCGACCGCGAGCAGGAGGACGAAAACGCCCGCGTCGCCATCGACCGCCTCACGCTCGACCAGGGTGCGCTTGGCTATGACGACCCGGCCGCAAAAACCAGCATTCGCGCCGAACTCTCCACCATCGCCGCGCCAGCAGGCAGCCAGGGCGAGGCCGGGGTCAATTTCAATGCCAAGGGCAAATACAAAGGCTTGCCACTCAGCGCCAAGGGCACGGGCGACTCGGTTCTGGCCTTGCGGGACGACAGCACGCCTTTCGGCCTGACCATCGACACCACGGTGGGCCAAACGCATATTCAGGCGGACGGCCACATCACCAGCCTGGTCAAATTTTCAGCCATCGACATGCAAATGGCGCTCAGCGGTGACAACCTGAACCAACTCTTCACCCTGACCGGAATCGCCCTGCCCGCCACGCGCGACTATGTCGCCCAGGGGCACCTGGTGCGCAAGGGCAACACGCTGCGCTACGACGCGTTTTCAGGGCGCGTGGGCAGCAGCGACCTGTCGGGCTGGTGGCAGGTCGAGACGGGTGGCAAACGGCCGTTGCTGACGGCTGACCTGGTCTCAAACCGACTCACGCTGGAAGACCTCGGCCCGGTCATCGGCGCGCGCCCCGGCCACCTGGAGGCCGCCAGCCAGGCCGTCGAGGCCACGGGAACAGCCGGCGCTGTCACCCCCCGATCCAAGCGGGTCATGCCGGATTTGCCCTTCAAATTTGCCAATTGGGACTCCGTGGATGCCGACGTCAAGTTCAGCGCCCAATCGATGCGCCAGGCCCAATACATGCCGCTGGAGGCGCTCAGCACCCGTTTGCACCTGAAGGACTCGGTGCTCACGCTCGACCCGCTGCAGTTTGGCGTGGCAGGCGGCCAACTGATGGCGGCGATCACGCTGGACGGCCGCCACAACCCGATTCGGGCCAAAGCCCAGTTGCAACTCAAGCGCCTGGCGCTGGCCAAACTGATGCCGGCCGATCAAAAAGGCACGGCCAGCACCAGCCAGATTGGCGGCCAGATCAAGCTGGCGGGCAGCGGCAACTCGGTGGGCACAATGCTGGCGAATGCCGATGGTTCGGTCGCCCTGCTGATGTCGCGCGGCGAGATCAGCCAGCTGACGATGGAAAAAGCCGGCCTGCACCTTTGGGAAATTTTCCGGCTCACGCTGTCGGGCGACCAACAAATCAAGCTGCGCTGCGCCGTCGCCAGCTTCGATGTCAAATCCGGCATCATGGAAGCCAGCACACTGCTGCTCGACACCGAGGTGACCACGCTGCTGGGCAGCGGCAACATCGACCTGGCGCAGGAAAAACTGGACCTGACCCTGACCCAAAAAACCAAGAACACCAGTCCGCTGTCCTTGCGTAGCCCGATCCACATCGGCGGCAATTTTGCCAAGCCCATCATTCGGGTGGACAAAGGCCAGATGGCGGTGCGCGCACTGGGCGCCCTGGCGCTGGGCGCAATCAACCCGCTGCTGGCGCTGATCCCGCTGGTCGATGCCGGGCCGGGGCAGGACAGCGATTGCGCGCAATGGCTGCAAGGTAAAAAATGATCGCAAAACTTCGTCTGCCACCTTGGCTGGTGCTGTTGGCCGCAGCAGCGCTGGCGGGCTGTGCCAGCCTGCCCGATACCGATGCCTTGATCGAACGCCACAGCGCACAGGTGGCCAACTTCGAGACCGCGCGCGGGCCGGTGTCGGCCAAACGCAATGCCGCCATCCTGGCCAGTTTGCAAGCCAAGTCGGGCGACATCGACATCCTGGACAAACAAATGGCACTGGAGCAGGCCATCAGCGACAGCCCGCTGGTTCTGGGCAACAAGGTCAGCCTGTTGCAGGACGGCGCCGCCACCTACGCCGCCATGTTCGGCGCCATCCGCCAGGCCAGGGACCACATCAACCTCGAGACCTACATCATCGAAGACGATGCCACCGGGGGTGAGTTTTCCGACTTGCTGATCCAGGCGCAGGCACGCGGTGTGCAGGTCAACCTGATCTATGACAGCGTGGGCGGCATCAACACGCCCAGGGCATTTTTCGAGCGCCTGTCGAAAGCCGGCATTGCCGTGCTGGAGTTCAACCCCATCAATCCCCTCGCCGCCAAAGGCCCCTGGCAAATCAACAACCGCGATCACCGCAAGCTGCTCATCGTCGATGGCCGCTCCGTCATTCTGGGCGGTATCAACATCAGCAGTGTCTATACCTCGGGATCGGTGGTGCTGCAGCGCCTCCTCAAGTCACCCGCCGAAGGCGTGGTGTGGCGCGATACCGACCTGCAAATTGAAGGCCCGGTGGTGGCCGAATTCCAGAAATTGTTCCTGCAGACCTGGGACAAGCAACACGGCCCGGCGCTGGCCGCCAAAGCCTATTTCCCCAAGCTCGCGCCGCAGGGCAAAGACATCGTGCGCGCCATTGGCAGCACGCCCGACGATCCCTACAGCCTGATTTACCTGACGCTGATCTCGGCCATCGGCAACGCCGAAAAATTTGTCCACCTGAGCAACGCCTACTTTGTGCCCGACCCGCAATTGCTCAGTGCGCTCACCGACGCCGCCGCGCGCGGGGTCGAGGTGCAACTGATCCTGCCCAGCCACTCCGACTCCGGGCTGGTGTTTCACGCCGGGCGTGCCCATTACGCCGGTCTGCTGGCCGGCGGCGTGCAGATTTACGAGCGCCAGGGCGCCCTGCTGCACGCCAAGACCGCCGTCATCGACGGCGTCTGGTCCACGGTGGGCTCGACCAACCTGGACTGGCGCAGCTTCCTGGACAACGACGAAGTCAATGCGGTGGTGCTGGGGCGCGAATTTGCCGCCCGGATGCAGGCCATGCACCAGCAGGACCTGGACGCCTCAAAGCGCATCACGCCGCAAGCCTGGGCCGAGCGGCCGCTGCAGTTCAAGCTCAAGGAGTGGCTGGCGCAGCACTGGGGGCGGCTGCTGTAGCAGGCAAAAACGCGGCCAGCTGGCCCACCACTTTTTGCACCGCGCGGTTGGCTGCCAGCACGCCGCCGTAGGCATCTTCCGAGTCGGCGGGCTCGATCGCCTCAAACTCCTGCCAGGCCAGCACCCGGCGGGTTTTGTTGTCCACCAGCGTCGCGCGCAGCGTCAGGCGCACTTGGCTCGGGATGCTTTGAAACTCGTGTTGCAAGCGGATGATGTCGGTGTCCAGGCGCAGCTCGCCCGAGGCCGCACCGGGCATCAACACCACGGCATGAAAGGCGCCGGTTTTTTCGATGGCGGCAGCCAGCAGCGGCCCGAGCATGCGCGCCGGCGGCTCAACCCACTGGCTTTGGGCAAAGTATTCGAGCTTGTGCGGTTCGCGCAGGTAGATGATGCGCGGGCTGTCAAAGCCGGCAGCAGCGTGCGGCGGGCTGATCAGCAAGGTGGCTGCCCGGGCGGTCTTGGCCGGCGTTGCCGTGGCCACGGCTGGCGCCTTGACCGTGTTCGGCTGCAGCGCGGTGTCAAGTGCATAAAAAGCTGTCGCCGGTCTCGCCGATGGC
>NZ_JACUUE010000140.1 GCF_014859475.1 Rhodoferax sp. | reverse complement strand
GCGGGGTGAATTTCCGCTTCGGGGCTTGACCCGAAATTGCCAGCGCTATCCCAATGCCCCTATACCGCGTCAGTCAGCCCCGCCGACTCAAAGCCAACGCAGTCAAGCAATCCATGACTGCTGGATGGCATCGAGCGGCCAGCGCGGCTTGACATCAAAGGCATAGGCCTGGCTGGCCACCTGAATGCCGGACTGCAGGCGCATGGCAGCGGCCATGGCGATCATGGCGCCGTTGTCGGTGCACAAATGCAGCTCGGGGTAGTGCACGCGCACGCCGCGCTGGGCGCAAGCCAGGTTGAGTTGCGCGCGCAGCTTGCAATTGGCACCCACACCGCCGGCCACCACCAGCCGCTGCAATCCGGTGGCCTGCAACGCGGCCAGCGACTTCTTCACCAGCACCTCGACAATCGCCGCCTGGGTCGATGCGGCCAGGTCGGCCAGCACCGCATCGGGCAACGCCTCCACAGCACATTGCTGCGCTGCAGCGAGTTTTTTGGCCTGCACCATCACGGCGGTTTTCAGCCCGGCAAAAGAAAAATCGAGGTTGCCGCTGTGCAATAAGGGGCGTGGTAGCTTGAACGCCGCCGGGTTACCAATTTCTGCCAATTTGGACAGCGCCGGGCCGCCCGGATAGCCCAGGCCCAGCAACTTGGCCGACTTGTCGAACGCCTCACCCGCCGCGTCGTCAATGGTTTCGCCCAGAATCCGGTAGCGCCCCACCCCATCGACCCGCATCAACTGCGTGTGCCCACCCGACACCAGCAAGGCCACGAACGGAAACTCGGGCGGGTCCGCACTCAAAAAGGGCGATAGCAGATGCCCTTCGAGGTGATGCACGCCCAGCACCGGCTTGCCCAATGAAGCGCCCAGGGCGCAAGCCACACCGGCGCCCACCAGCAAGGCACCGGCCAGGCCAGGCCCGCGAGTGAAAGCCACCACATCCACATCCTGCAAGGTTTGACCGGCGTCGCGCAGCACCTCTTGGGTGAGCGGCAGCACACGGCGGATATGGTCGCGGCTGGCGAGTTCCGGCACCACGCCGCCATAGGCCTGATGCATCTCGATCTGGCTGTAGAGCGCGTGCGCCAGCAGTTCGGGCAAGCGCTGTCCGTCAACCCTGACCAGCGCCACCCCGGTCTCATCGCATGAGGACTCAATCCCCAGGACGTTCAGCATGGACCCCATCCGGGCTTAAAGTCCATCAAACCGGCTCCTTGTACTGCGCTTCCAGCAACTTGGCCTGTGCCGCGGCCAGCCGGGCAATCGGCACGCGCGGGCCGGAGCATGACACGTAATTGAGTTTGATGTGATGACAAAACCGTATCGAGCCTGGGTTGCCACCGTGTTCGCCACAGATGCCGACCTTCAAATCCGGATTGGTGGCGCGGCCGTTTTGTACCGCCATTTTCATCAGCTGGCCAACGCCCTTGATGTCGAGCACCTCGAACGGGTTGTCTTCCAGAATGCCGGTCTCGTTGTAGAACGGCAAAAACTTGTTTTCGGCGTCTTCGCGGCTGAAGGAAAACGTGGCCTGGCTCAGGTCGTTGGTGCCAAAGGAGAAGAACTCGGCAATCTCGGCCATGCGCCCGGAGCGCATGCAGGCGCGCACCACTTCGAGCATGGAGCCAAACTTGAACTGCACGTCGATGCCGTGGGTGGCGCGCACTTCCTGGCGGATGCGCTGCACATAGCTGTGGATGCGCTTGAGCTCCTCCACCGTGGCCACCTGCGGCACCATGATTTCCGGGTAAATCTCGATGCCCTGCTTGCCGCACAGGGCCGCCGCTTCCAGAATGGCACGAATCTGCATGCAATAGATTTCGGGGTAGGTGATGCCCAAACGCACGCCGCGGTGCCCCAGCATCGGGTTGACTTCGGCCAGTGCGCGCACCTTTTTCAGGATTTTTTCCTTTTTGGCGATGACATCCTCCTCCATGTGCGATTTCTTGAAGGTCTGTAGCGCGCCCATCAACGGCGTCATGCCGTCAGCGTATTGCTGGTACAGCTTGGGGTTGAGCAGCTTCAAGGTTTCTGGCAGGTCTTCCAGATTCTTGATGGTGTCGCGCAACTGGTGCAGGTGCGCGATCTCGACTTCCAGCTGGCCCGCCGTGGGCAGGAATTCGTGCATCGGCGGGTCGAGCAGCCGCACCGTCACCGGCAGGCCCTTCATTGCTTTGAAGATACCTTTGAAGTCCGCCCGTTGAATCGGCAGCAGCCGGTCCAGCGCCGACTGACGTTCTTCCAGCGTTTCGGCCAGAATCATTTCCTGCACGATCGGCAAGCGGTCAGTGGCGTTGAACATACGCTCGGTCCGACACAGGCCAATGCCCATGGCACCAAATTCGCGCGCCCGTGCCGCGTCGATGGGCGTGTCGGCATTGCCCATCACCTTGAGCACTGCTACCTCATCAGCCCAAGCCAGCAAGGTGTTCATTTCTTCGGAAAACTCCGCCTCGACCGTGGGCACTTCACCAGCGTAAACCCGCCCGGTGCCACCGTCGATGGTGATGATGTCGCCTTCTTTCAAAACAGTGTCGCCCACCCGGGCGCTGCGCTGCAGGTCATTGATGACAATGTCTTCACAGCCCGACACGCAGGGCTTACCCATGCCGCGCGCCACCACCGCCGCATGCGAAGTCTTGCCGCCACGGCTGGTCAAAATGCCCTGCGCCTGGAAAAAACCATGAATGTCTTCGGGCTTGGTTTCCTCGCGCACCAGAATGATTTTTTCGCCGGTGCGCCCGCGCGTTTCGGCGGTGTCGGCATCAAACACAATCTTGCCGGAGGCCGCGCCGGGTGAGGCGGCCAAGCCTTGCGCCAAGTATTTGCCATGAAAATTGGGTGCCAGTTGCGGCACCAGCAATTGCTCCAGCACAGCGGGTTCGGTGCGCAAGAGCGCGCGCTCTTTGGTAATTAGCCCTTCATGAAACATCTCAACCGATGTACGCACCATGCCGCGCGCATTCATCTTGCCATTGCGCGTTTGAAGACAGTACAAAATGCCTTTTTCGATGGTGAACTCAAAGTCTTGCACCTCGTGGTAGTGTGACTCCAGCCGCTGGCGCAGCGCGATCAGTTGGCGATGAATCTCGGGCATTTCTTGTTCCATCTCGGCAATTCCCTTGGGCGTTCGGATGCCCGCCACCACGTCTTCACCCTGGGCGTTGACCAGGTATTCGCCGAAGATCACGTTTTCGCCGGTGCCGGGGTTGCGCGTGAAGCCGACACCGGTGCCCGAGTCATTGCCCATGTTGCCAAAGACCATGGTGCAGATGCTCACCGCCGTGCCGTTGGCCTGCGCTTTGGTGATGCGGAACTGGCGCCGATAGTCCACCGCGCGCTTGCCCATCCACGAGCGAAACACCGCGCCAACGGCAATTTCCAGTTGCACAAACGGGTCTTGCGGAAATGGCTGGCCGCTTTGGCGCTGCACAATGGCCAAAAACTCGCCCGCCAGCTCTTTCAGGTGCTCAGCGTTCAGGTCGACATCCAGCGGCGCGCCATATTTACGCTTGATGGCCGCCATCGCTTGGTCAAAATGTTCGTCGCTAATGCCCAACGCAATCTTGCCAAACAACTGGATAAAACGACGGTAAGCGTCGTAAGAAAAACGCTCGTTGCCCGTTTGGGCAATCAAGCCTTTGAGCGACACCTCATTGAGGCCCAGGTTCAAAATGGTGTCCATCATGCCCGGCATCGACATCGCCGCACCCGAACGCACCGAAATCAGCAGCGGGTTGCTGCCATCACCAAAGCCCTTGCTGGTCTTTTTCTCCAGTGCGGCCATGTGGGTGCGGATTTCGGTCATCAGGCCATCGGGCAACTGGTTCTTTTCCAGATAGGCGTTACACGCATCGGTAGTCGCCGTGAAGCCTGGTGGCACGTTCAGGCCAATCTGGGTCATCTCGCACAAATTGGCCCCCTTGCCGCCCAACAGCATTTTGTTTTTGCCATCGCCCTCTTCAAACGCAAACACGTATTTTTCAAGAGTGGCCATGATGATTCCTTTATGAAAGAGTGAGTTGGATATTCTGAATACTTGCAAGGACGAATTATGCTGCGCGCCAAAACACCAACGCACGGCAGGGCGACTGGGTCAGGCGCATGCGCTCACTTGACCCAATCACTCTGCCTCACCCGTGTCCGGATTCGCTGACTTTGCAGCAAAACGGACTTTAGCCTATATTAAGGAAGCGTCAGCAGCTATGAAATTTGATAACTATCCGGGCATTGCCTTGGTCTCAATGCAATTCCAAAATCGTTGAGGCGTGGACGCCCCCAGATCGGCCAGCATGGCTGGCGGCAGCGCACCCCGCTCACCCGCACCAATGCAACCCCGGTCTCGTCACACGAGGACTCAATTCCCAACACACAGTAGTCTTTTGCCATAGCGGGCAAGTTTAAGGCTCGTAAAGTAATAAGTTGTGCATTTTGACGGCCAGATTTGGGATGCAGTGCCAGGCGCAAAACGCGCCGTTTAGCTCTGCTAAACAAGCGATTTGCAACGAAGCAATGCGCCCAAAGATGGCTAGGCAAAAGTACAAGTTATTGCTTTGCAAGCCCTTAGGGGCAACGCAAAGATCAAGACTTCAAACCCAGCCCGGCCAAATAGGTGCGGATCGCCACCTGTGCCATCGCCACAAGCTTGAATGCCGAGGGGTCAAGCACCCAAGTGTGGATCAAGCCCACCATCAGGGCATGCAGGCCACGCGCTGCCACGACTGGTGGCACGGCAAGTGTCTCCCCGCGCCGCGTGGCGGCCTCTTCCAAGCTGCGTTGCATCTGACGCGTGCCGTCCAGATAACACTGCACATGCCGCTGCTTGACGGCCAGCAGTTCATCCACGTACTCCACTTTCAGGGTGACCACTTCGAAAATGGCACGGGTGCGCGCATCTGACTCAATGCTGCGCATCGTCTGCAACATGGCCTCTTCCAGCTCAAGCAATGGGTCCTGGGTAGCATCACACCCAACTTGCCGCATGGTTTGCTCCATCGGCAACACAGCACTGTCCATCATGGCGTTGAACAACTCGGCCTTGTTCTTGAAATGCCAATAAATTGCCCCGCGGGTGACTCCGGCAGCCTGCGCAATATCTTGCAGCGAAGTGCGCGACACGCCTTTTTCAGCAAACACACGTTGTGCCGCCTCCAGCAACTGGTGACGGGTTTCTTCGGCATCTTCTTTGGTGCGACGGGCCATCGGTGTATTTTCGAGCAGGGGGTTATTAATTTACATTCACTATTGTATGTATAATTCTGAAAAAATCAAAACGCATTTCCGACTTGCTGACGCCCTCTCTTGGGCTTTCTTTTTTTCCAGGAATCCCGCCATGTTGCACCCCCGCGCACCCGCTTCTTGCTCAAGCCCCAGCCGACTCTCATCACAGCACCGCATCTGGACACCCACAGCACTGGGTTTGACCCTGTTGCTGGTCGCCTGCGGTCAGGGCAATGCGCCAGCCGCAGGTCCTGGCGGTCCGGGTGGCGCGCCGCCTCCGGCTGAAGTCGGCGTGCTCACGGTCCAGCCAGGTGATGTAGGCCTGGTCACCGAACTGCCCGGCCGACTGGAAGCCTCCCGTGTGGCGCAGGTGCGGGCGCGCGCCGCCGGCATTGTGCAAAAGCGCCTGTTTGTCGAAGGCAGTACCGTACGGGCTGGTCAGAAACTGTTTCAGATTGATGCCAGCCCCTACCAAGCCACCCTGGCCAGTGCGCAGGCATCTGTGGCCAAAGCCGAGGCCAACCTGATGCAGGCCAGCGCGCAGGCAGATCGCTACAAGCCGCTGATCGAAGCAAAGGCCATCAGCCAGCAGGAGTTTGTCAACGCACAAGCCTCACAAAAACTAGCGGAAGCGGACGTTGCAGTGGCACGTGCTGCTGTGCAAACGGCCCGCATCAACCTGAGCTACGCGTCAATCACCGCGCCTATCACCGGCCGCATTGGCCGCGCGCTGGTCACGGAAGGTGCCTTGGTGGGCCAAGGTGAAGCCACCCAACTCGCCGTCATCCAGCAAACCGACCCGATGTACATCAATTTCACCCAATCGGCCTCTGAGGTCATGAAACTGCGCAGCGCCATGGCATCCGGCCAACTCAAACGCGCAGGCGCACAGGCCGCCAGCGTGCGCGTGGTGCTGGAGGATGGCACCGAGTACGCAAAGCCCGGCAAATTGCTGTTTTCTGACCTGACGGTGGACGCCACCAGCGGCCAGATCACGTTGCGCGCGGAGATACCTAACCCCGCAGGCGTGCTGCTGCCGGGATTGTTTGTGCGCGTGCGCCTGGAGCAAGCGCAGGTCAGCAACGCCATCACCCTGCCACAGCAAGCGGTGACCCGCACGCCACAAGGTGACTCCGTGATGGTGGTCGCAGCTGACGGCAAAGTGGCTCCACGCCCAGTCAAGGTGGGTGGCCAACAAAGCGGCCAGTGGGTGATTCTGGACGGCCTGCAAAACGGTGACCAGGTCATGGTGGACGGTTTCCAAAAGCTGCGCGGCGGTGCACCTGTAAAACCCGTGCCGTGGCAAGCCCCAGGCAGCGCACCTGCCAAAACGGCCAGTGCGCCCAATGCCACCAGCCCGGCATCTGCATCAGCCCCCGCCAGCGCTGCCTCAAGCGCTGCGCGCTAAGGAGCCGCAGTCATGGCAAAGTTCTTCATTGACCGGCCCATCTTTGCGTGGGTCATTGCACTGTTCATCATCGTGATGGGCGCGGTGT
>NZ_JACUUE010000139.1 GCF_014859475.1 Rhodoferax sp. | reverse complement strand
TTTCCATGAACAGCCCCGTCATTGCGAACGCAGTGAAGCAATCCATGTCCCCGGACTGCATGGACTGCCGCGCTACGCTCGCAGTGACGAAGTCTCTGTTCAAGGTCCGTTTGCGGTATCGGACCAGATACGGCGGGCTCGCAGTGACGAAGTCTTTGTTCAAGGTCCGTGTGCGGGATCGGGCCTGACACGGCGGGCTCGCGATGACGCGTACTTTCTATCGCCGGCGGGTTCAGCAACTGTTTCAGCGCCGCCAATCCAAACAAATTGAATGCCTTGAGCTCGATCTGATCGGTGGGCAGGCCACGCAGGGCTTCAGGCAAACTCGCCAGCGCGGCCTGCTCGCGCTGGCAGATGGCCTGCGCCAGCGGGTCGTGCGCTGCCTCAGATGCCGGGAACACGCCATTGATCACCAGGTACTGTCGGGTCAGGCCGATGCCAGCCAGCTCGCCATGGGTGCGCGCGGCTTCAGTCAAGGTGGCGGCCTGTGCCCGGGCCACCAGCACCAGACGGGTCTTTTGCGGGTCGGCCAGGGCATCGACCGCGGCCTGGTACTGGGTGCGCTGCTTTTCCAGACCGGCCAGCGGGCCCAGGCACGAGGCATCGCCCTTGCCGTCTTCCAGAAAGCCGCTCCAGGCGCCGGGCAACTGCAGCATGCGGATGGTGTGGCCGGTGGGTGCGGTGTCGAACACGATGTGGTCGAAGTCTTTTGTGAGCGTGCTGTCGATGAGCAGCGCGGTGAACTCGTCAAACGCGGCAATCTCGGTGGTGCAGGCGCCCGAGAGTTGTTCCTCAATGCCCTTGACGATTGACGCTGGCAACACGCCGCGCACCGGGCCGACGATGCGGTCGCGGTAGGCTTGCGCGGCCGCTTGCGGGTCGATCTCGAGGGCGCTCAGGTTGGGCACGTCAGCCACGGCGGTGATGTGGTTGCCAATCGTGATGCCAAACACCTGCCCCACGTTGGAGGCGGGGTCGGTGCTGACCAGCAGCACACGCTTGCCCTGGGTGGCCAATTGGATCGACGTGGCGCAGGCGATGGAGGTTTTGCCCACGCCGCCCTTGCCGGTAAAAAACAAGAAGCGCGGGGGCTGTTGCAGGAACTTCATCTGCAGCACTTGGTAGCGCCGCCGCAGCAGGATGGTTGGTCGGCTGATGCCGTTGGTGCAACTGCGGACGGGCTCACGCCAAGCCAGCGTGCCAGGTCGTCACGGCTGGGGTAGCGCCCGGCCAAGGCCACTTCACCATCGACCAGCGTGATCGGCAGGGCTGACTCGCCCGAGCGTTCCAGCAAGCCCTTGACGGCGGCGTGGTCGGCAAACGCCATGGGTTGCTGCGCCAGGTTGAAGCGCTCGATGACCAGCCCCTGCTGTTTGGCCCAGTCGGCATCGGCCGAGAAATTGACCAGCGTCTGGTCCACATCGGTGCCGCACACGCCGCTGCTGCAACACAGGGCAGGGTCAAAAATTTGTACTTTTTTCATGAGTTTTGCCTTTCAAGAGAAAAATGAGTTCAGGCGCAAAGTGGCTCCAGGCAGGCCTCAAAGCATTGCTCAGGGTGGCCGGCACAGCACTCTGCCGTCAAATAAACAATGAGTTGCTGCATCAGCGCGAGGTTGGCGCAGTAGCGCTGGTAGCGGCCTTCTTGCACCGCTGACACCAGTTGTGCGTGCGCCAAGGCTTTCAGGTGAAACGACAAATTGGTCGGCGGAACGGCCAGTGCGCTGCCAATTTCACCGGCCACCAGCCCCTGCGGCCCGGCTTTGACGAGGAGTCGGTAAATGTCAAGGCGAACGCCCGAGGCGAGCGATTCAAAAACGGTGGTGGCAAGTAATTTATCCATGCTTGCAATCATACAATAATTATTGAACTATTGAATCAATTGACAAAAAAAGAGCGTTAACAGCCAGCGTCGGCGCAGTGCGTGCGCCGACGCTGGGCTGTTACAAGGCTTTCTCGATGGCGGCTACCAGCGCCGGGCTGTCGGGCTCGACCCGGGTGGCAAAGCTGGTGACCACCGTGCCACTGCGGTCGATCAGGTACTTGTGAAAGTTCCAGCCGGGTGCCTTGCCGGTGGCTTTGGCCAGCGCGGTGTAAAGCGGATTGGCCTGGGCACCCTTGACCACGCTTTTGGAAAACATGGGAAATTTCACGCCGTAGGTGTTGAAGCAAAAGTCGGCAATTTCCTTGCTGCTGCCGGGCTCCTGCTGACCAAAATCATTGGACGGAAAACCCAGCACCACCAGCCCCTTGGGGCTGTACTTGGCGTGCAGCGCCTCCAGCCCTTCGTATTGACCGGTGAAGCCGCAATAGCTGGCGGTGTTGACCACCAGCAGCACCTTGCCCGCGTACTGGCACAGGTTTTGGGGCGCTTCGTCCTGCAGCCGGTTAAAGCTGTGTTGCAGCACGGCCGGGCAGGTCTGGGGCGCGGCGGCGCTGGTTTGCGCCATGGCAGCGGGCGCGCTCAACAGCAGCACTGCGCCTGCAATACCTGCCAAACAAACGCTGCTGCGACGGGTCATGCTTGAAGAAATCATTGCTTAACTCCTTGGTTGTTTTTTGAACTGATAAGTTTAAAGTTTTGCGGATGAAGCTGCCGGGCGTGCCGCCAATGGCAGTCGCACGGTGGCATCGAGCCCGTCGATGCGGCCCTGCACCACGCGGTTGATGAGTTCGATCTGCCCGCCCAGGGTTTGGGTGATCTCCAGGCAAATGGCCAGCCCCAGTCCGCTGCCGCTGTGCGCCTGGCCGGCCGAGAACGGCTGGAACAGGCGTTTGCGCAGGTCTTCGCTGATGCCCGGTCCGCTGTCGCTGATCACCAGCGCGGCGTGGCTGTCATCCACCAGCAGGCGCAGCTGCAGGCGTCCGTGCGCGGGGCTGTAGCGAATGGCGTTGTGCAGCAGGTTGCGCGACAACTCGCGCAGCATCCAGGCGTGGGTGAGCACCGGGGCGCTCGTGGTGTCAATGTCGAAGTCGAGCGCCTTGTCGGCAATCAGTGGCGACAGGTCCAGCGCCACCTCGCGCAGACAGGCGGCCCAATCGACCGGCTCGGTGGCTTTTTCCTGCGCCAGTTGCGCCACCTTGGCCAGCGCCAGCATCTGGTTGGCCAATTGGGTGGCGCGCTCCACGGTGTGGCTGATCTCGGTCAAGCCCTGGGTTGCCTCCACGTCGCCGCGCAGGGCCGACTGCACCTGCACCTTGAGCACCGCCAGCGGCGTGCGCAGCTGGTGGGCGGTGTCGCGCACAAAGCGCTTCTGGTTGTCCAGCAAATGGTGCAGGCGGCGCATGGTGGTGTTGGTGGCATCGAGCAAGGGGCGCAGCTCGACCGGTGTGTCGTCCACCGCCAGCGGTGTCAGGTCATCGACGCGGCGCTGCTGCACTTGCAGGCCGAGGCGGCGCACCGGCCGGGTGGCGCGTTGCACCACCACAAACACCACCAGCGCGATCACGCTGACCAGTGCCAGTTGGCGCCACAGCGTGTCGAGCAGAATCTGGCGGGCCAGCGTGTGGCGCAGCTCCAGCGTTTCGGCCACCTGCACCACCGCCATGGCGCGCGCCTGTTGCATGGCAATGGGTTGCAGCAGCACGGCCACGCGCACTGCGTCGCCGCGGTAGCTGTCGTCGTAAAAGTCAACCAGCGCGGCGTACGGTCCCTGGGCCGGCAACTGGCCGTGCCAGGCGCGCAAATCCTCAAAACCGTCAATTAGCGCGCCGCTGGTGCTGGAGATGCGGTAAATCATGCGGCTGCGGTTGTCGGCCTCGAACACCTCCAGCGCGGCATAGGGCACGGCGGCCATAAGCTCGGCGCTGTCGGCTTCGCCGCGCGCGGTGATGTGCTCGCCAATCACCTTGGCCGAGGCCAGCAGGGTGCGGTCGTAGGCGGTGTTGACCGCGGCCAGCGCCTGCCGGTACAACACCACGGTGTCCACCACGATGAACAGCGCAACAGGCAACAGGATGCCCAGCATCAGGTAGCTGCGCAGCGACAGGCGCCGGGCTGCCGGGCTTGGTTGATCGTTCATGCGGGCAGCTTCAGCAAATAACCCAGGCCGCGCAGGGTGGTCAACACGGCGCCGGTGCCCTGCAGCTTCTTGCGCAGCCGGTAAGCCACGACTTCAATGGCTTCAAACTGCACCTCGTCCTGCCCCGGAAAAACCAGCTCGAACAGCCGCTCCTTGGCCACCGCCTGTCCTGGTCGCGCCAGCAGCGCCTGCAGCAGCGCCAGCTCGCGCGGCGGCAGCGCCAGCACTTGGCCGTCGTGGTAGATGGCGCCGCTGTCCTTGTCCAGGTGGAAGCCACTTGGGGCTTGCGGGGCGGCGCTGGCATCCGAATAGTTTTCTGCGTGGCGGCGGTACAGGGCGCGCAGTCGGGCCTCCAGCTCATCGAGGTCAAAGGGCTTGGACAAATAGTCGTCGGCGCCGGCGTTGAGCCCCTGCACCCGGTCGCCCACCATGCCGCGCGCGGTCAATATGAGCACCGGCGTGGTCAGCCCCTCGTCGCGCGCCTGCGCCAGAATGTGCAGGCCGTCGCGCCCGGGCAGGGTCAGGTCGAGCATCACCACGTCGGGCTGCAGCGCGCGCCAGCGCCCCAGCGCCGCGCGGCCGTCGCTACAGACCTCGATGTCCCAGCCCAGCCGGCCCAGACTGCGGCTGAGCGTGGTGTGCAGCGCAACGTCGTCTTCAACCAGCAGCAGCTTCATCGGGTTGACCTCAGCTGTTGGGCACCGTGTTGGCCGCCAGCCGCCACAGCGATGTGACCTCTTTGGCGCGCGCCTGGTGCAGCGGGTCGCTGGCGTCGCCAGCCTTGGGGTGCAGCGGTTTGGCGTCGATGCGGCTCACCACGCGCAAGCCGTGGCGCTCGAACAGCGCCAGCAATTCATCGCGCGTGCGCAGGCCCAGCAGTTCGGCCAGGTTCGACATGATCAGCCAGCCCTCGCCCTTGGGCGCCAGGTGGGCGCGCAAGCCTGCCAGGAAGCCAAGCAGCATGCGCCCATCTTCGTCATAGACGGCGCGCTCCAGCGCCGAGCCCGGGCGCAGCGGCAACCACGGCGGGTTGCACACGATCAGCGACGCCAGCCCGTCGGGAAAAAGGTCAGCTTCGACCACGCTCAACTGTTCTTCAAGGCCGAGTTGCGCGACGTTGGCGCGGGCGCAAGCCAGGGCGCGCGGGTCGGTGTCGGTGGCCACAATGCGGCCCACGCCACGGCGCGCCAGCACAGCGGCCAGCACCCCGGTGCCGGTGCCGATGTCAAAGGCGCTGAGCTGGCTCTGGCCCTTGGGTGGCTTGGGCAAATGGGCCGTGGCCACCAGCTGGATGTATTCGCCGCGCACCGGCGAAAAGACGCCGTAGTGCGGGTGAATGCGGTTTTCGGGCGCGGCCCCGAGCGCCGGGATTTCAACCCCCACGCGTTGCCATTCATGGGCGCTGTGCATGCCCAGCAACTCGCGCAGCGACACCACCGATTTGCCGGCGGATGGCTCTGCCACGCCCCAGGCCGCGCTGCAGGCCGCCTTGAAGTCGGGCGCGCGCCGCAGCGGCACGGCGTAGTCGGCTTCAAGCTCGATCAGCAGCATACCCAAAATGCGCGCGCGCCGCGCCTGCGCCTGGCGGTGCGCGTTGAAAGCATCGTGCAGCGTGGTGGGCGCGGGCGCTTGTTTGCGCTTGCGCGGCGCCACATGATCGGTTCGGCGGGCCATGGCCTGCAGCAGGTGGCGCGCGTTCTGAAAGTCGCCGCGCCAGAGCAGGGCGGTGCCCTCGCAGGCCATTTTGAAGGCACTGTCAGCTGCGGTGGTGTCATCAACCAGCACCACGCGCTGCGGCGCTGGCGTGCCGCGTTCGGAGCGCCAGTGGGCCGCGCGCGGCTGATCCGCCTCCTGCCAATGCAGCAAGTGGGGCGATGAATCGGGCGGTGTGGCAGGGAGAGTCAGTGGCATAAGGCAAAAGCAAGTTGGACAGATTGTGTTGTAACAGATTGACAGCCCATTTTCGGGCTTGGTGCTTACCCTGAGACCGACCGACAGCCGCTTGACAGCTTGGTCGGGCATCATGGCGGGCATGTCAACCCAACACAGGAGTCTTGCATGCGCCGTGCCGCTTTTCTGAAAGCCCTGCTGGCGCTGTCTGCGGGTGGGTGCCTGGCGGGACGGGCATGGGCGGGTGAGACCGGCCGCATCATGATTCCGGCCAACCCGGGCGGCGGCTGGGACTCCACCGGTCGCGCTTTGGGCCAGGCGCTGCTGGTGGCCGGTGCCTTTGACAAGGTGGTTTTCGAGAACAAAGGCGGCGCTGCCGGCACGCTGGGCCTGGCGCAATTTGTCAGCGCCAGCCGGGGTGACCCGAATGCGCTGCTGATGATGGGTGCGGTGATGCTGGGCGGCATCATCACCGGCAAGCCGCCGGTCTCGCTCACCGCGGCCACGCCAATTGCCCGGCTCACCAGCGAACACAATGTGTTCGTGCTGCCCGCCGACTCGCCGTTCAGGAGTCTGGTCGAGGTGTTGGCCCAGCTTAAAAAAGACCCGCCCAGCGTCAAGTGGGGCGGCGGCTCGCGCGGCGCCACCGAGCACATTGCCGCGGCCCTGATGGCGCGCGCCGTGGGGGTGAATCCGGCACGCATCAACTACGTGGCGTTTCGCGGTGGCGGCGAAGCGGCGGCTGCCATTCTGGGCGGCTATGTGACACTGGGCGGCAGTGGTTATAGCGAGTTTGCGCCTTACATCGAGGCCGGCAAAATGC
>NZ_JACUUE010000138.1 GCF_014859475.1 Rhodoferax sp. | reverse complement strand
GCAGGTCCACCGTGAGGTAGTCGTAATACGCCAGTTCGGCCACTTCGCGCACGCCATGCACCAGAATGACTTTTTCAAATTTCTCATAAGTTTCGGGGTCGCGCACGACGCTCAAAAACGGGGCCAGGCCGGTTCCCGTGCCGAACAGGTACAGGTTTTTGCCGGGCAGCAGGTAATCAATCAACAAGGTGCCGGTGGGTTTCTTGCCAACCACGATCTTGTCACCCACCTTGATGTGCTGCAGCCGCGAGGTCAGCGGGCCGTCTTGCACCTTGATGCTCAAAAATTCCAGATGGTCTTCGTAGTTGGCGCTGACGATGCTGTAGGCGCGCAGCAGCGGCTTGCCATTGTCATCGCGCAAGCCGATCATGGTGAAGTGGCCGTTGGAGAAGCGCAGCACCGGGTCGCGCGTGGTGGTGAAGCTGAACAGGCGGTCGGTCCAGTGGTGGACGCTCAAAACGGTTTCATTCAAAAAAGCACTCATGGGATGTTGTTTCAGTTAAGTAATAAACGAAAAAAGAGGCACCGTCAGCACGCGCTGCCCGAATTTGAACCCGTCACTGCGAGCCCCCCGTACCTGGTCCGATACCGCACACGGACCTTGAACAGAGACTTCGTCATCGCGAGCGAAGCGTGGCGATCCATGTCTTCGGAAGTCATGGATTGCGTCACTGCGTTCGCAATGACGGGGCTGTTCATGGAAAGCGAAGCGCGGCAGTCCATGCAGTCGGAAATCATGGATTGCTCTACTTCGTTCGCAATGACGAGCTTGTAAACCATTAAAGCTTGGCCTCCACCCAACCCTGCACGCTGGCCAAAGCCGCCGCCAGTTTTACGGGTTCGGTGCCGCCGGCCATGGCCATGTCGGGCTTGCCGCCGCCCTTGCCGCCGATTTGGCCGGCAACGAAATTGACCAGCTCGCCGGCCTTCACCCTGGCCGTGGTGTCAGGCGTCACGCCCACGGCGATCTGCACCTTTGCGCCATCGACCACGCCGAGCACGATGACGGCGGTCTTGAGCTTGTCCTTGAGCTTGTCCATCGTATCGCGCAGGGTCTTGACATCGGCACCGTCGAGGCGCGCCACCAGCAGCTTGACACCCTTGATGTCTTGCGCCTGGCTGAGCAGCTCGTCGCCCTGGGCGCTGGCCAGTTTGCCCTTGAGGGCAGCCACTTCCTTGTCAAGCGCCTTGACATGCTCCAGCACCGACACAAGGCGCTCATTGACCTCGGCCACTGGGGCTTTGAGTGCGCTGGCGGTCTGGCCGACGGTGTCTTCCAGATGCTGCAAATACAGCAGCGCGTTAGTCCCGGTCACCGCCTCGATGCGGCGAACGCCCGAGGCCACGCCGCTCTCGGTCACCACCTTGAACAGGCCGATGTCACCGGTGCGCGCCACATGCGTGCCACCGCACAGTTCGCGGCTGCTGCCAATGTCGAGCACCCGCACCGATTCGCCGTATTTTTCACCGAACAGCATCATGGCACCGGTCTTTTGTGCCGATTCGATGTCCATCACCTGCGCCTGGGTGGCGGCGTTGGCCAGAATTTCGGCATTCACGCGAGCCTCGATCTCGCGGATTTCCGCGTCTGTCACCGGGGCATTGTGGGCAAAGTCAAAGCGCGTGCGCTCAGCATTGACCAAACTGCCTTTTTGCTGCACATGGCCGCCCAGCACCTCGCGCAGCGCCTTGTGCATCAGGTGCGTGACGGAGTGGTTGCGCTGGGTCGCCAGACGCAGGCTGGTGTTGACATGCGCCGTGACCGCATCACCCAGCTTGAGCGTGCCGGTTTTCAGCGCGCCGTGGTGGCCAAACACATCGGCCTTGATCTTTTGCGTGTCCTGCACCTCGAACAGCGCCTGGTCGCAAAAAATGGCACCGGCATCGCCCACCTGGCCGCCGCTTTCGCCATAAAACGGCGTCGTGGCCAGCACGACCACGCCGTTCTGACCCGCCTTGATCTCGCTGGCAGGGGTGCCGTCCACATAAATGGCTACCACCTCGGTGGCGGCCGTGAATTGCTCGTAGCCGACAAAGGCGTTGCCCGCGCCGCTGTAGTCCAGCACCTTGTCTTGCCTGAACTTGCCAGCGGCGCGGCCCAGGGCCTTTTGCTTTTCCATGGCAGCCCTGAAACCAGCCTCATCGACCGTCAAACCGCGCTCGCGACAAACATCGGCCGACAAATCCAGCGGGAAGCCAAAGGTGTCATGCAGTTTGAAAGCCACCTCACCGGGCAAGACCTTGACGCCACCAGCCAAGGCTTCGTCCAGTATCTGCATGCCCACCTCAAGCGTTTCGTAAAAGCGCTCTTCCTCGAGCCGCAACACGTCCATGATGCGGTCCGCCTGCGCCGCCAGGCTGGGGTAGGCAGCGCCCATGACGGCCACCAGGTCGGGCACCAGCTTGTGAAAAAACGGCGTTTTCTGGCCCAGCTTGTAGCCGTGGCGGATGGCGCGGCGGATGATGCGGCGCTGCACATAACCGCGCCCTTCGTTGCCCGGCAACACGCCGTCGCTGACCAAAAAGGCGGTGGCGCGGATGTGGTCGGCAATCACCTTGAGCGAGTTGTTGCCCAGGTCGGCACAACGGGTTTCGCGCGCGGCCGCCTTGATCAGCGCGTCAAACAGGTCGATCTCGTAATTGCTGTGCACGTGTTGCAGGATGGCGGCCAGCCGCTCCAGCCCCATGCCGGTATCGACGCAGGGCGCGGGCAGCGGCGTGACGGCACCCGACTCATCCATGTTGAACTGCATGAACACATGGTTCCAGATTTCGATGAAGCGGTCACCGTCTTCGTCCGGGCTGCCGGGCGGACCACCGGGGATGTGCGCGCCGTGGTCGTAAAAAATCTCGGAGCACGGGCCGCATGGGCCGGTGTCGGCCATCATCCAGAAGTTGTCTGACTTGTAGCGCGCACCCTTGTTGTCGCCGATGCGGATCACGCGCTCGGGCGGCAGGCCGATCTCTTTGGTCCAGATGTCATAAGCCTCGTCATCTTCGGCATACACGGTGGCCAGCAGGCGCTCGGGCGGCAGCTTGAAAACCTGCGTCAGCAATTCCCAGCCCCAATGGATCGATTCGCGCTTGAAATAATCGCCAAAGCTCCAGTTGCCCAGCATCTCGAAAAAGGTATGGTGGCGCGCGGTGTAGCCCACGTTTTCCAGGTCGTTGTGCTTGCCACCGGCGCGCAGACAGGCTTGCACCGAGGCCGCACGCACATAACTGCGCTTGTCGGTGCCCAGGAAAACATCCTTGAACTGCACCATGCCCGAGTTGGTGAACATCAGCGTGGGGTCGTTGCCGGGCACCAGCGGGCTCGATGCCACCACGGTGTGGCCTTTGGAGGCGAAAAAGTCGAGAAAGGTCTTGCGAATATCGGCGACGGTCACCGGGATGGCGGTTGGATTCATGACGTGAAAGACCTGGTTTGATGTCAAAGCACGGGATTTTAGGTGATCGGGGGCTTTCCCTACTGCCCGGGTGTGTGCGCTGAAAGTGTCCCCTTCGTGCCAGGTAAAAGTGTCCCTTGTCAGGTCAAAATAGCACCATAGAATTTTGAAGCGCTGTGCCCAATGCGCAACTTACCACAACTCAGGATCACCATGACCAACGCTGAACAAACCAACGCCGCCCTGATGGAACGTCGCCGCGCCGCCATTCCCCGTGGTGTCGGCCAAAGCCACGAAGTGTTCATCGCCCGCAGCGACAACGCCGAGGTGTGGGATGTCGAGGGCAAACGCTACATCGACTTTGCCGGCGGCATCGCGGTGCTCAACACTGGCCACTGCCGTCCGGAGATCAAGGAAGCGGTTAAAAAACAGATCGACCTTTACACCCACACCTGCTTCCAGGTGCTGGCGTATGAACCCTATGTGGAACTGGCCGAGCGCTGCAACGCGCTGGCACCGGGCAAGTTTGCCAAGAAGACGCTTTTTTTGAGCACCGGTGCCGAGGCCGTTGAAAACGCTATCAAGATCGCCCGTGCCCACACCAAACGCCCTGGCGTGATCGCCTTTACCAGCGGCTACCACGGCCGCACGCTACTCACGCTGGGGCTCACTGGCAAGGTGGCGCCTTACAAGCTGGGTTTCGGGCCGTTCCCGAACGAGATTTTTCATGCTGACTTCCCCAATGCGCTGCATGGTGTCAGCGTGGACGATGCCATGGCCTCCCTTGAAACCATCTTTAAAAACGATATCGAAGCCAGCCGCGTGGCGGCCATCATTGTGGAGCCGGTGCAGGGCGAAGGCGGCTTCAACGTGGCACCGTTCGACTTTTTGCAGCGCTTGCGTGCGCTGTGCGACCAGCACGGCATCGTGATGATTGCCGACGAGATTCAAACCGGTGCCGGACGCACCGGCACCTGGTTTGCCATCGAGCAAAGCGGCGTCGCCCCTGACATGATCACCATGGCCAAGTCGATGGCGGGCGGCTACCCCATCTCAGGCGTGGTGGGCCGTGCCGAAATCATGGATGCGCCGGCGGCTGGCGGCCTGGGCGGCACCTACGCCGGCAGCCCGGTGGCCTGCGCCGCGGCGCTGGCCGTGCTGGACGTGTTTAAAAAAGAAAACCTGCTGGCGCACAGCCGCCTGCTTGGTGCGCACATGATGGCCAGGCTCCAGGCCATGGCCGCCCAAGACAAACGCATTTGCGACGTGCGCGGTCTGGGTGCCATGGTGGCCATCGAATTGTGTAAAAACGGCGATCCGCACCAACCCAGTGCCGACACGGCCAAAGCGCTGGCGGCCGAGGCCACCCAACGCGGCCTGATTTTGCTGACCTGCGGCACCTATGGCAATGTGGTGCGCATCCTGGTGCCGCTGACGGCCAGCGATACCATTGTGGATGAAGGCTTGGACATCCTGGCTGCCAGTTTGGACGCCGTGCAGACAATCTGATGCATTGATCAGTGCCACTTTTAATTATTTTGACAAGAGACCCACACCATGACTTCTCCACTCACCCTGCTCAAAGACCCCACCCTGCTCAAGGCCGATGCCCTCATCAATGGCCAGTGGGTATCAGGCGCCAGCCGCTTTGCCGTGACCGACCCAGCCACCGGCGCCCATCTGGCCGACGTGGCCAATCTCGGCCCGGCTGAAGCCGAGGCAGCCATTGCCGCCGCCAACGCCGCCTGGCCTGCCTGGCGCAGCAAGACCGCCAAAGAGCGCAGCATCATTTTGCGCAAGTGGTACGACCTGCTGATGGCCAACCAGGACGACCTGGGCCGCATCATGACCGCCGAGCAGGGCAAGCCGCTGCCCGAGGCCAAAGGCGAAGTGGCCTACGGCGCCAGCTTTGTCGAGTGGTTTGCCGAAGAAGCCAAACGCATCAACGGCGAAACCCTGCCCCAGTTCGACAACAACCGCCGCCTGATGGTGCTGCGACAGCCCATTGGCGTCTGCGCTGCCATCACGCCCTGGAACTTTCCCATTGCCATGATCACCCGCAAGGTCGCGCCAGCACTGGCAGCCGGCTGCCCGGTGATCATCAAACCCGCTGAACTGACCCCGCTGACCGCCCTGGCCGCGGCCGAGTTGGCCATTCGCGCAGGCATCCCGGCCGGCGTGCTCAACATGATCACGGCAGATGCCGACAACTCGATTGCCGTGGGTAAGGTGCTGTGTGCCAGCGACGTGGTGCGCCACATCAGCTTCACCGGCTCCACCGAAGTGGGCCGCATTTTGATGGCACAAAGCGCGCCCACCGTCAAGAAACTCTCGCTCGAGCTCGGCGGCAACGCGCCCTTCATCGTGTTTGACGATGCCGACATCGACAGCGCAGTGGAAGGCGCCTTTGCCAGCAAATACCGCAATGCGGGCCAGACCTGCGTCTGCTCCAACCGGCTGTACGTGCAGGCGGGTGTGTATGACGAATTCGTCAGCAAATTCGCCGCCAAGGTCAAAACCGCCAAAGTCGGCAATGGCTTTGAGGAAGGTATCAACCAAGGCCCGTTGATTGAAGAAGCCGCGCTGCAAAAGGTCGAGCGTCATGTGAACGATGCGGTGGCCAAGGGTGCCCGCCTGCTGGTGGGTGGCAAGCGCCTGCCAGGCCAGTTCTTCGAGCCGACCGTGGTGGCAGACGCCACAGCCGACATGCTGTGCGCGAGGGAGGAAACCTTCGGCCCCTTTGCGCCCATCTTCAAGTTCCAGACCGAGCAGGAAGCCATCGATGCTGCCAACAACACCGAATTCGGCCTGGCAAGCTATTTCTACAGCCGCGACGTGGGCCGCATCTTCCGCGTCAGCGAGGCGCTGGAATACGGCATGGTCGGCATCAACGTGGGCATTCTGGCAACCGAGCATGTGCCGTTTGGTGGCGTCAAGCAGTCCGGCCTGGGCCGCGAAGGCTCGCACCATGGCATTGACGACTACGTGGAAATCAAATACCTGTGTCTGGGCGACATCCTGAAATAACCGGCCCATCGCGGCAAGGCGCCGCTCCCGCAGGGGGCGTTGCGAGCATGTACACTAGCGCCTCTTGACCTTCGCGGTCATGCGCGGGTGTAGTTCAATGGCAGAACGGCAGCTTCCCAAGCTTCATACGAGGGTTCGATTCCCTTCACCCGCTCCATGAGCTCTAAAGCGTTGATTTAAAAGACATTTTTTAATCTCCTTGGCAAAGGCAGGGAGGCATTATTGGCATCTTCACTGCGTTCGCAATGACGTGCGTCTTTCACAATCACGCGCTTCCGGCAATCAGCAGCTTGTCGCTGCCGGCAGCGCCAAAGGCCTGCTCCTTCAAAATGG
>NZ_JACUUE010000350.1 GCF_014859475.1 Rhodoferax sp. | reverse complement strand
GTGCTCGACGGCATGGGCCTGCCCGGCAAACTGGCCGACTGCCAGGAAAAAGACCCGGCGTTGTGCGAAATCTACATTGTGGAGGGCGACTCCGCCGGCGGCTCTGCCAAGCAGGGCCGCGACCGCAAATTCCAGGCGATTCTGCCCCTGCGCGGCAAAATTTTGAACGTGGAAAAAGCGCGCTACGAAAAGCTGCTCACCAGCAACGAGATTCTGACGCTCATCACCGCCCTGGGCACCGGCATCGGCAAGGCTGGCGGCAGCACCGGCAGCGACGACTTCGACGTGGCCAAGCTGCGCTACCACCGCATCATCATCATGACCGATGCCGACGTTGACGGCGCGCACATCCGCACGCTGCTGCTCACCTTCTTCTACCGCCAGATGCCCGAGCTGGTCGAGCGCGGCCACGTCTATATCGCCCAGCCGCCGCTTTACAAGGTGAAGGCCGGCCGCGAAGAGCTGTACCTGCAGGGCCAGGCCGACCTCGACAGCTTTTTGCTGCGCGTGGCGCTGGTCAATGCCACGGTGCACACCGGCGGCACCAATAGCGTCGCCCTGAGTGGGGAGGCGCTCACTGAGCTGGCGCGCAAGCACCAGGTTGCGCAAGCCGTGATCGTCCGACTCGCCAATTTTCTTGATGTGTCTGCCTTGCGCGCGGTTGCGGACGGCGTGGCGCTGAACCTCGACACCGTGGCCGACGCCGAGGCCTCCGCCATCGCCCTGCAGGCGCAATTGCCCGATGCCGAAGTGGCCGGTGAATTCGATGTGCGCTCCGACAAACCCGTTCTGCGCATCAGCCGCCGTCTGCACGGCAACATCAAGAGCAGCGTGCTGACCCAAGACTTTGTTCATGGCGCTGACTACGCGGTACTGCACGAGGCCGCGCAAACCCTGAAAGGCTTGCTCGGCGAGGGCGCCCGGGTCACGCGCGGCGAGGGTGAGCGCCAAAAAGAACACAAGGTCGGCGATTTCCGCGAAGCCATGGACTGGCTGGTCACGCAAGCCGAGAACACAACCAGCCGCCAGCGCTACAAAGGCCTGGGCGAAATGAACCCCGAGCAGTTGTGGGAGACCACCATGGACCCCGCCGTGCGCACCCTGCTGCGTGTGCAGATTGACGACGCCATCGAAGCCGACAAGGTGTTCACCATGCTGATGGGTGACGAGGTTGAACCGCGCCGTGA
>NZ_JACUUE010000137.1 GCF_014859475.1 Rhodoferax sp. | reverse complement strand
TTAAAACGGACAGGGGTGTGTTGCTCGGGGCCTGGTCTGGTGGACAATTCAACTTATGACGACTTCAACGCTTCACACGCTTCAAGACTGGCTCGCCTATTGCGAGCGTTTGCATCCCACCGCGATTGATCTGGGCCTGGAGCGGGTGCACACCGTGGCACAGCGCATGGGCATCCGCTTTGATTGCCCGGTGATTACCGTGGCCGGCACCAACGGCAAGGGCTCTACCTGCGTCATGCTGGAATCCATTTTGTTGCAGGCGGGCTACCGCACCGGGGTCTATACCTCGCCACATCTGGTGCATTTTGAGGAGCGCCTGCGCCTCAATGGCGAGGCCGTCAAGGCGGCAGAACTGGTGGCGGCCTTTGCCCGTGTGGAAAGCGCCCGGGTGCAAGACCAGGATGCCATCTCGCTGACCTATTTTGAATTCACCACGCTGGCGATTCTGGACCTGATGCGTTTGAGTTCGCCCGAGGTGGTGATTCTCGAAGCGGGGCTGGGTGGACGGCTCGATGCGGTCAACATCATCGAGCCCGACTGCGCCATCATCACCAGCATCGACATGGACCACACAGCGCTGCTGGGCGAAACCCGCGAAGCCATCGGCTACGAGAAAGCCGGCATCATGCGCACCGGCAAACCCGTGGTGGTGAGCGACCCGCTGCCGCCACAAAGCGTGCTCGACCGCGCGCTCGAGGTGGGTGCCGACCTGTGGCGTGTGGGCATTGATTTCAACGTGACCGGCGACAAGCAGCAGTGGGGTTGGGCCGGGCGCGGGAGGCGTTACAGCGGCATGGCCTACCCGGCGCTGCGCGGCGCCAACCAGCTGGTCAATGCGGCTGGGGTGCTGGCGGCGCTCACCGCCCTGCGCGAGCGTCTGCCGACCACGGCGCAGGCAGTGCGCAACGGCTTTGTGTTTGTTGATTTACCAGGGCGTTTTCAGATTGTGCCGGGCCAGCCCAACCTGGTGCTCGACGTGGCGCACAACCCGCATGCAGCGGCGGCGCTGGCTGTCAACCTCGATGCCATGGGCTTCTTCCCGACCACGCATGGCATCTTCGGCAGCATGGCCGACAAGGACATCAATGCCGTGATCACGCGCCTCAACCCGCTGGTGGACAAGTGGTATTTCACCAATTTACCCACCGAGCGCGCCGCCCGGGCGACCGATTTGATGGCGCAATGGGAGCGCATCAACCAGCGCAAAGACTGTACGGCCGAAGTGTTTGTTGATCCGGAAGCGGCGCTCCAGGCGGCCCTGGCTGGTGCCGACCCCGCTGATAGAATCGTCGTTTTCGGATCGTTCCTGACGGTGGGCGGCGTGCTCAAAGACGGCGTGCCCCAATTGCAGGGCAAGCATCTGCCTCAATCCTGATTCACACCAACTTATCTGCATGGACTTTTTCAAGTTTCGCAAAAAGGGCGACTCCGCCCCAAGCGCGTCAGTTCAGCCCGAAAGTGTGGAGCGCATGCGCCAGCGCGCCAAGCATCGCCTGGTTGGCGCTGCGGTGCTGGTGCTGATCGGCGTGATTGGCTTCCCCCTGCTGTTCGACAAGCAGCCCCGCCCCATCGCGGTGGACACCCCGATCGACATTCCGGATAAAGACAAGGTGCTGCCCTTGGTGCTGCCAGAGTCGCCCGCATCCAATGCGACGGCCATTGCCCCCATCACACCTGTCGCGCCCATCGTGGCGGCCGAAGCCAAACCGGCAACAACGCAGCCTATGGTGATCACCGAAACCGCAGAGCCAGTCAAACCTGCGGCCGCTGCCAAGGCCGCCGAAGCCAACCGGGCCCAGGCGCTGCTGGACGGCAAGGCGGCCGTTGTGCGGCCCGCCGTCGCCGACGGCCGTTTTGTGGTGCAGATAGGCGCTTTTGCCGACGCCGCGCGTGCGCGCGAGGTGCGCATGAAGGTGGAGAGCGCGGGCCTCAAGACCTATACCCAAGTGGTAGAAACCAAAGACGGCAAACGTATTCGGGTGCGGGTCGGGCCATTCTCAACTAAGGGCGAGGCTGAAAAGGCAGCAGAAAAAATCAAGAAGCTGAACCTGCCCGCCGTTTTGCTGACGCTGTGACAGGTGGCCGATAAGCATGGCTGCGCTGGACTGGATATTTGCCACGGTATTGCTGCTGTCGGTGTTGCTGGGTGCCTGGCGCGGCCTGGTATTCGAGGTTTTGTCGCTGCTGAGCTGGGTGGCTGCGTTTGTGCTGGCACAGTGGCTGGCGCTGGATGTGGCGGATTTTTTGCCAATGAGCGGTTCCAGCGAGCTGCTGCGCTACGGCGCCGGGTTTTTGTTGGTTTTTATTGTCGTGGCTATGCTGGGCGGCCTGCTTTCCGCGCTGTTGAAAAAGGTGATGGCCACGGTGGGTCTGCGGCCGGTGGATCGTGTATTGGGCGCTGCTTTTGGCGCCTTGCGTGGGGTTTTGCTGTTGCTGCTGGCCACCGTGCTGGCGGACATGACACAGTTCAAAACCAGCCCGGCATGGCACGAGTCCAGGGGCATCGCCATGTCTTTGGCAGTGCTCCAGGGGCTCAGGCCCGCCATGCCACTTGAATTGCTGCCTTATTTGCCTGCTTGAACAAGTCGTTGAAAAGATTGGAAAACCATGTGTGGAATTGTCGGCGTTGTCAGTAACGCCCCGGTAAATCAACTCCTGTACGATGCGCTGCTGCTGTTGCAACACCGTGGCCAGGACGCTGCAGGCATTGTGACGCAGCAAGAGCGAAAATTTTTCATGCACAAGGCCAAGGGCATGGTGCGCGACGTGTTTCGCACCCGCAACATGCGCTCCTTGCCGGGCAACTGCGGCCTGGGCCAAGTGCGCTATCCGACGGCGGGCAACGCCTTCAGCGAAGAAGAAGCACAGCCCTTTTATGTCAACGCGCCGTTTGGCATCGTGCTGGTGCATAACGGCAACCTGACCAACGCCCACGCCCTGAAGGCCGAACTGTTCAGTGCCGACCATCGTCATATCAACACCGAGAGCGACTCCGAGGTGCTGCTCAATGTGTTGGCCCACGAAATTGGTGAAACCACGCGCGGCCTGCCGCTTACCCCGCGCGACGTTTTCGAGGCGGTGCGAAAAGTGCATCGCCGCATCAAGGGTTCCTATGCGGTGATCGCCATGATCGCCGGCCATGGCGTGCTGGCTTTTCGCGACCCGTTTGGTATTCGGCCGTTGTGTATGGGGGTGACCGACGGCACCGTCATGCTGGCCAGTGAATCGGTGGCCATGGAGGGCACCAACCACAAGTTCGAGCGCAATATCCAACCGGGCGAAGCGGTGTTCATCGACCTGCAAGGCCAGGTGCATGCGCAGCAATGTGCCGACCACCCGGTGCTGAACCCCTGTATTTTTGAATTTGTCTATCTGGCCCGGCCAGACTCGGTGATGGACGGCATCTCGGTGTATCAGGCGCGCCTGAACCTTGGCGAGACCCTGGCCAAGCGAGTGATCTCGACTGTGCCGCCCAACGAGATCGATGTGGTTATCCCGATCCCTGAGTCGAGTCGCCCCAGCGCGGCGCAACTGGCGCAGTTGCTGGGCCTGCCTTACCGTGAAGGCTTTGTGAAAAACCGCTACGTGGGCCGCACCTTCATCATGCCGGGGCAGTCGGTGCGCAAGAAGTCGGTGCGCCAAAAACTCAACGTGATCGCCAGCGAATTCAAGGGCCGTAATGTGCTGCTGGTGGACGACTCCATCGTGCGCGGCACCACGTCCAAAGAGATCGTGCAAATGGCGCGTGATGCCGGTGCCAACAAGGTTTATATGGCCAGCGCGGCGCCGCCGGTGCGCTACCCCAATGTTTATGGCATCGACATGCCAACGCAGGACGAGCTGGTGGCACACAATCGCACGGTGGCGCAGATTTGCCAAATCATTGGCTGTGATGCGCTGATTTACCAGGATGTCGATGGCATGAAGAAAGCCATTGGCTCGCTCAACCCGGCCATCCAGAACTTTGACGCGTCATGCTTTGACGGCATTTACGTGACCGGCGACATCACGCTGGAAGATATTGAGCGGCTCAACGCCAGCCGCGTCGATGGCGACGAGACGCTCGAAGACAGCTCGCGCCTGGCACTGCCCAACCACGAAGACTGACTATGCCCGCCAAACAACTTCCTGATAATTTGCACCGCGACACGCTGGCGGTGCGCGCGGGCATTGCGCCCAGCCAGTACGGTGAAAACTCCGAGGCGCTGTACCTCACCAGCAGCTTTTTGCAGCCCGATGCCGAGACCGCGCGCAAGCGTTTTGCCAACGAGGAAGACGGCTACACCTACACCCGCGTCGGCAACCCTACCGTGACCGGCATGGAGCAGCGTCTGGCCACCCTTGAGGGCACCGAGGCCGCCATAGCCACCTCCAGCGGCATGGCCGCCGTGCTGCTGCTGGGCATGGGCTTGCTGCGCAGCGGTGACCATGTGGTGTGTTCGCAGTCGGTTTTCGGCTCCACGCTGCGCCTGTTCGCTGGCGAGTTTGCCAAGTTTGGCGTGGAAACCACCTTTGTCTCGCAAACCGACGTGGCGCAGTGGCGCGCTGCGCTCAAACCCAATACCAAATTGCTGTTTGCCGAAACCCCGACCAACCCGCTAACGGATATTTGCGACATTGCGGCGCTGGCCGAGGTGGCGCACAGCGGTGGTGCGCTGCTGGCCGTGGACAACTGCTTTTGCAGCCCCGCGCTGCAGCGCCCGGTCGAGTTTGGCGCCGACTTTGTGATTCACTCCGGCACCAAATACCTGGACGGCCAGGGCAGGGTGGTGGCCGGTGCCATTTGCGGCTCGCACAAGTACGTTAACGACGTGTTTTGGCCGATCAACCGCACGGTTGGCATGGTGCTGTCGCCATTCAACGCCTGGGTTGTCACCAAGGGCATGGAGACGCTGGCGATTCGTATGGACGCGCAGTGCAAAAGTGCACTGGCGCTGGCGAACTGGTTAGAGCAACAGCCCAACGTGGCCCATGTCTATTACCCCGGCCTGGCTTCGCACCCGCAGCACGAACTGGCCATGCGCCAGCAAAGCGGCCTGGGCGGTGCCGTGGTGTCGTTCGATGTGCACGCATCCGACGCGGCACAAGCCCGCAAGCGCGCGTTTCATGTGATTGACAGCACCCAGGTGTGCTCGGTCACAACCAACCTGGGCGATGTCAAAACCACCATCGCCCACCCCGCTACCACCTCGCACGGCCGTCTGACCGAAGACCAGCGCCAGGCCGCCGGCATTGGCCAAGGCCTGATTCGCATTGCCATGGGCCTGGAACACCTGGGCGACATTCAGGCTGACCTGAGCCGTGGCCTGCACCATTTGAACGACCTCTCATGACCCAAAAAACCCGTACCCGTTTCGCGCCGTCGCCCACCGGCTTCATCCACCTGGGCAACATCCGCTCGGCCCTGTACCCGTGGGCCTTTGCCCGCGCCACCGGCGGCGACTTTATTTTGCGCATCGAAGACACCGACCTGGAGCGCTCCACCCAAGCCGCCGTCGATGTGATCATTGAGAGCATGGCCTGGCTTGGGCTGGACTACGACGAGGGCCCGTTCTACCAGATGCAGCGCATGGACCGCTACAAGGCGGTGCTCGCCGACCTGGTGGCCGCCGGCCAGGTTTACCCGTGCTACATGAGCATGGCCGAGCTCGATGCGCTGCGCGAGCGCCAGACCGTCGCCAAGGAAAAGCCGCGTTACGACGGCACCTGGCGCCCTGAGCCGGGCAAGACCCTGCCGCCTGTTCCCGAAGGGGTGCAACCGGTGCTGCGCTTCAAGAACCCGCAAGGTGGCTCGGTGGTGTGGGACGACAAGGTCAAGGGTCGCATCGAGATCAGCAACGCCGAGCTCGACGACCTGGTGATTGCGCGCCCGGACGGCACGCCCACCTACAACTTCTGTGTGGTGGTCGATGACCTCGACATGGCTATTACTCATGTGATTCGCGGTGATGACCACGTCAACAACACGCCGCGCCAGATCAACATCTTCAAAGCCTTGGGCAAAGAGCCGCCGGTGTATGCCCATTTGCCCACCGTGCTCAATGAGCAGGGCGAAAAAATGAGCAAGCGCAACGGCGCCAAGGCCGTCACCCAGTACCGTGAAGAAGGCTACCTGCCCGATGCCATGGTGAACTACCTGGCTCGCCTGGGTTGGAGTCACGGCGACGACGAAATTTTCAGCCGGGCACAGTTCCTGGAATGGTTCAACCTCGATCACCTGGGCAAGAGCGCTGCGCAGTTCGACGAAGCCAAGCTGCGCTGGGTGAATGCCCAGCACATCAAGATCACCGCCGACGAGGTGCTGGCACCGCTGGTGCAGGCGCAACTTGCCAAGCGCGGCATTGCAGCGGATGCGCGTTTGACCAGCATGTGTGCGCTGTTCAAGGACCGCTGCGACACCATCGTGACGCTGGCCGACTGGGCGGCGGTGTTTTATGCCGACGTGCAGCCCGCGGCGGCCGACCTGGCCCAGCATGTCACTGAAGCGGTCAAGCCTGCGCTGGCCCTGTTGGCCGACAAGCTGGCCACCTGCAGCTGGGACAAGGCTGGCATTGCCGCCACCATCAAGGAAGTGCTGAGCGCTTGCGGCCTGAAAATGCCACATCTGGCCATGCCGGTGCGGGTGCTGGTGGTTGGCAACGCCCACACGCCGTCGCTGGATGCGGTGCTTGCGCTTTTTGATCGAGAAAAAGTCATAAGCCGCTTAAAACAGGCCTGAAAATCACGCTATAATTTGCGGCTTGGGAATTAACGCTGCTTCTGAAAAAGCAATGTGGATTCGGGGGTATAGCTCAGCTGGGAGAGCGCTTGCATGGCATGCAAGAGGTCAGCGGTTCGATCCCGCTTACCTCCACCAA
>NZ_JACUUE010000136.1 GCF_014859475.1 Rhodoferax sp. | reverse complement strand
CGGCACGCAGCGCTTTCCATGAACAGTCCCGTCGTTGCACAAATGGCCGTCATTGCGAACGCAGTGAAGCAATCTATGCAGTCGGAAGTCATGGATCGCCACGCTTCGCTCGCGATGACGGTTCAAGGTCCGTGTGCGGTATCGGGCCAGGTACGGGGGGCTCGCGATGATGGTACGCTTTCATCATTTGGGGCGTCGCTCTGGATTCATGCAAGTTAGTTCGAGTTTGGTGCCATTCAACTGCTGCAACAGGAGTACGCGCGCGCCGGCATCACGCGGTCGCTGATCGTCACCGACCCGGGTGTCAAGGCTGCGGGCATCCTGCAAAAAGCGCTGGATGCGCTGGCGGGCATGACGGTGGCGGTGTTTGACCAAACCCCTTCCAATCCCACTGAAGCTGCCGTGCCTGCCGCCACAGCGGTGTACAGCGCCCAACAATGCGACGGTCTGATCGCTGTTGGTGGCGGCTCTTCCATCGATTGCGCCAAAGACCACGCATCACCGAGCGGGTTGCCCCCCTGATCGCCGTGCCCACCACGGCCGGCACTGGCAGCGAGGTGGCCCGCGGCGCCATCCTGATCGTTGATGACCACCGTAAGCTGGGTTTTCATTCCTGGTACCTGGTACCAAAAACCGCCATTTGCGATCCCGAACTCACGCTGGGGCCGCCGCCGCTGTTGACCGCTGCCACCGGCATGGATGCCATTGCCCATTGCATGGAAACCTTCATGGCGCCGGCCTTCAACCCACCTGCTGGCGGTATTGCGCTCGACGGTTTGGCGCGTGGCTGGACGCACATTGAACGCGCCACCCGCGACGGCAGCGACCGTGCGGCCCGCCTGAACATGATGAGCGCCTCGATGCAAGGGGCGATGGCATTCCAGAAGGGGCTGGGCTGCGTTCACTCGCTGAGCCACAGCCTGGGTGGTGTTAATCCACGCTTGCACCATGGCACCTTGAATGCCATGTTTTTGCCAGCCGTGATCGCCCCAACCCCCGCATGGCCTCAGCGCAGGACTACCACGCCATGCTGATGCAAGCCATGTAACTCCCCCGCAATTGGCGGCGCTGCTCTGGCGCAGACATTGCTCGTCAGCCCTTTCCATGAACAGTGCCGTCATTGCGAACGCAGTGAAGATAAGCAATCCATGACTTCCAACGAATGGACTGCCGCGCTACGCTCTCAGTGACGGCTTCCTTGTTCAAGATCCGTGTGCGGTGTCGGGGCGGATTCGGCTGGCTCGTAAAGTAATAAGTTGTAAATTTTGACGACCGGATTTGGGATGCAGTGCCAGGCGCAAATCGCGCCGTTTAGCTTTGCTAAACAAGCGATTTGCAACGACGCAATGCACCCAAGGATGGCCAGGCAAAGGTGCAATCCGGGTCATTGCTTTGCGCGTCCTGAGTGCAACGGGCGTGCAGGCCGCGGCTATTTGAGCGCCGTTTGCACGTCCCTGACGCGCATGCCGAGCGCATCGGCAAAGGCCTCCACGCTCTGGCCGCTGGCTTCAAAGGCTTGTTTCAGGGCGGCACGGCGGGCGCGCTGTTGCTCCACCTCGGACAGCACGTCGTCCAGCAACTCCTGAATCGGCTCGGCCGGGGTGCCGATGCGCGCCAGGTAGTGCTGTCGCGTCAGTCCCGATTTTTCGAAGGCGATGATGAGTTGTGCGCGCAGCTTGGGCAGCAAGTTCTCTTTGCTGCGGGCCTGACGGCGCTGGTACAGCTCAACGATCGACAGAAACACGTGCTCAGGTGCCACGTCGTCCACCGGATTGCCTTGCAGGTCATGGCGCTTTTGGCCTGAGGCCACACTCTGCAAGTAGCGCGTGGAACGGGTGTGCACGCCCAGCGCGGCTTTCAGCGTGTCGCGTTTGAAAACCTCCGGGTGGGCGGCCAGCAGCTCCTGAAAAATACCCAGCTTGAGCGGCACAAAACGCGCGCCGAACAGCTGCGGGTAAAGCTCAAACAATTTTTCCAGCACCGGTTGCACCGCTTCAAAGCGGTTTTTTGACTTGGGCGCGGTGGCAAAAGCAACAGGTTCGGCAACGGTTTCGGCACCGGTGTCCGGCTGCTGGGCGCTCTCAGACACGACTGGTACCGGTGCATCCGCGGTCGTCGTGATCACTGGCTCGGCTTGTTCTTGAAGGATTTCGGTCATGGCATGAATCAAATTGAAGAACCTGCAATTGTCAACCAAAGCGTGCATCGCTGGCATACTCGGTGCCATGAACCCATCCCAGCAAGCGCAAACCAGTCAGCCCGACCCCCGGCACCCGACCTGGCAGCGCGACGGTTTTTTGCCGCTCGCCTTGGCGCACGCCCACCCCGGCTACCTGCGCGCCACGCACGGGGTCGAGCCGGTCGACGAGCGCCAGCACTTTGCTCACATCTTTCCATGAACAGCCCCGTCATTGCGAACGCAGTGACGATGTCGCTTTTCAAGGTCCGTGTGCGGTATCGGGCCGGATACGGGGGGCTCGCGATGACAGCTCGCTACTTCTTCAAAGCGTCAGCAGCACCACCGCGCGCGCTTCCATCGCATGGCCCAGGCCAACCGGGCCCATTTTTTCGGCGGTCTTGGCTTTCACATTGACCTGATCGATCTCGATGCCCAAGGTCTGCGCCACTCGGGCACGGATGGCGGGCAGAAATGGCATCAGCTTGGGTGCCTGGGCAATGATGGTGCTGTCGATATTGCCAATCTCAAAACCTTTGGCGCGCACGCGGCGTGCCGCCTCAGTCAGCAGCACGCTCGAATCCGCGCCCCTGAACTGCGCATCGGTGTCCGGGAAATGGCTGCCGATGTCGCCCAGCGCGGCCGCACCCAGCAAGGCATCGGTGATGGCGTGCAGCAGCACATCGGCGTCCGAGTGGCCCAGCAGCCCCAGGTGGTACGGTACCTCGATGCCGCCGAGCACCAGTTTGCGCCCCGCCACCAGCGCGTGAATGTCCCAGCCTTCACCGATTCTGAAATTCATGTCATGCGTCCTGTGATTGACTTAAGCCTGGCGGCTTTGCAGCAGCGCTTCGGCCAAGGCAAAGTCTTCTGGGTAAGTCACCTTGAAATTTTGCGCGCTGCCGGGCACCAGCTTCGGGCTCAGGCCCATGGCCTCGATGGCACTCGACTCATCGGTGACGGCGTCGCCCGCCAGTTCCAGCGCCTCGATCAGGCTGCCAATGCGAAACATTTGCGGTGTTTGCGCCAGCCATTTGTCGGCGCGTGGCAGCGTTGCCGCCACTCTGCCAGCTTGCGCCACCTTGAGCGTGTCGGGCAGCGCCAGCGCCAGCAGGCCACCCACCTCATCGTTCAGGCAGGCATCTAGCAACTGGTTGATTTGAGTGGGCGTGATCAGGCACCGCGCCGCATCGTGCACCAGCACCCAATCATGCGCCGCTGCACCTTCTGCGAGCAAGGCATTCAGGCCATTAAAAACGCTGGCAGCCCGGGTTGATCCGCCACAAGGTGCGATCAAAAATGACGCATTCAGGGCCTGCCGTGTTTGAAAAAAAGTATCCTCTGATGACACCACTACCAAAGTTTGATCAATACGCGAAACGTCGGCAAAGGCCGCCAGGGTGTGCATCACCATGGTTTGACCGACCAGTGTCTGGTATTGCTTGGGGCCTGCGGCTCCGGCGCGCGAGCCCGTGCCAGCACAGGGGATGAGCGCCCAGCAACGGGCTGCGGCGCTAGGCGCAAGGGCAATGTCGTTAAGTTCTGTCATGGTGTGGCTTGCATTCTAGAATCCACGCCACACACCCTGCCAAACTTTGCGCAGGGTTTCGGCGTTTTTGTCACGCCCCGTTCACTGCTGAGCACCTGCACACCTTTCATGGATTTACCCAAACTCACCCCCGGCAAACGCTACACCCTGCCGCGCCCGGTCGGCTCGGCCGACGCCCTGCTGCTGGCGCAACTGGCCTTGCGCGACAAGGCGGACCACAAGGTCACCGCCATCGTCACCGCCGATGCCCTGGATGCCCAGCGTTTGATCGTAGAGATGGCGTTTTTTGCGCCAGCACTGCGCTGTGTGCTGTTCCCGGACTGGGAAACCCTACCCTACGACACTTTTTCGCCGCACCAGGACCTGATCAGCGAGCGCCTGGCCACGCTGTGGCGCATCAGCCAACGAGACAAAGACAATGGCGCAGATGTCGTTGTCGTGCCCGCCACCACCGCGTTGTACCGGCTGGCGCCGCCGTCTTTTTTGGCGGCTTACACCTTTCACTTCAAGGTCAAGCAGCAGCTCAACGAGGCCAAACTCAAGGCGCAGCTGACGCTGGCCGGGTACAGCCACGTGACCCAAGTGGTCAGCCCAGGCGAATACGCGGTGCGCGGCGGCCTGATCGACCTGTTTCCCATGGGCTCGCAGGTGCCGTACCGGGTTGATTTGTTTGACGACGAAATCGACAGCATCCGCACCTTTGACCCCGACAGCCAGCGCAGCCTGTACCCGGTGCCTGAGGTGCGGCTGCTGCCGGGGCGCGAGTTTCCGATGGACGACGACGCGCGTGCCCGCTTTCGCGGCCGCTGGCGCGAACTGCTCGATGGCGACCCCACGCGCAGCCGCATCTACAAGGACATCGGCACCGGCGTGGCCACCGCCGGCATCGAGTACTACCTGCCGCTGTTTTTTGACGCCACCGCCACGGTTTTTGACTACTTGGGCGAGGCCGCCACGGTGGTGCTGCACGGCGACCTGGAGCCCGCCTTTGCCCACTTCTGGCAAGACACGCGCGAGCGCTACCGGCTGCTGCAGGGTGACCCGGAGCGCCCGGTGCTGCCGCCCGATGCGCTGTTTTTAAGCGCCGAGCAGTTTTACGCCCGCGTCAAGCAGCACGCCCAACTGGCCTTGCGCACCACCGTGGATGAGGTGGCTGACAGTGCCCACTTTGTGCGCCTGGGCGACCTGACCGTGGTGCGCGGCGCCGAAGACCCGCTGACCAAGCTGAAGTCCCATATCCGCAACACGCAGCAGCGCGTGCTGGTGCTGGCCGAGAGCGATGGCCGACGCGCCAGCCTGCTCGACTTTCTGCATGGCAGCCAGTTCGACCCGCCGTCGTTTGACTCGCTGGCCGAGTTTCAGGCTAGCCAAGAGCCCATCGGCATCGCCACCTCCGGCCTGGCCACGGGCTTTGCCTGGCTAGATGCCGGCATCGACTTTGTCACCGAAACCGAACTCTTTGCCGCCAGCCCGACCACGCGCCGGCGCAAAAAGCAGGAACAGGTGAGCGACGTTGAGGCGCTCATCAAGGACCTGAGCGAACTCAAAGTAGGCGACCCGGTGGTGCATTCGGCCCACGGCATCGGCCGCTACCGCGGCCTGATCAACCTGGACTTGGGGCAGAAGCTGGCCAACGGCGAACCGGAAATTCAGGAATTTTTGCACCTGGAATACGCCGACAAGGCCACGCTCTATGTGCCGGTGAGCCAGTTGCAGCTGATCAGCCGCTACACCGGGGTCAGCCCGGACGAAGCGCCCTGGCACAAGCTGGGCAGCGGCCAATGGGAGAAAGCCAAGCGCAAGGCCGCCGAGCAAGTGCGCGACAGTGCTGCCGAACTGCTCAACATTTATGCCCGCCGCGCCGCACGCGAGGGCCACGCCTTCAGGTACAGCCCCAACGACTACGAAGCCTTCGCCAATGAATTCGGCTTTGAAGAAACCGCCGACCAGAGCGCGGCCATCCACGCCGTCATTCAGGACATGATCAGCCCGCGCCCGATGGACCGGCTGGTCTGCGGCGACGTTGGTTTTGGCAAGACCGAAGTGGCGCTGCGCGCGGCCTTTGTGGCCATCACCGGTGGCAAACAGGTGGCTTTTCTGGCGCCCACCACCTTGCTGGCAGAACAGCATTACCAGACGCTGGTGGACCGCTTTGCCAAATGGCCGGTGAAAGTGGCCGAAATGAGCCGCTTCAGGTCGGCCAAGGAAATCACCGCAGCGCTCAAGGGCGTGGCCGACGGCACCATCGACATCGTGGTCGGCACCCACAAGCTGCTGAGCCAGAACACCCACTTCAATAACCTTGGGCTGTTGATCATCGACGAGGAGCACCGCTTTGGCGTGCGCCACAAGGAGCAGATGAAAGCGCTGCGCGCCGAAGTCGATGTGCTCACACTCACCGCCACGCCGATTCCGCGCACGCTGGGCATGGCGCTGGAGGGCCTGCGCGATTTGAGCGTGATCGCCACCGCACCGCAGCGCCGCCTGGCGATCAAGACCTTCGTGCGCACTGAAGGAGCAGGTGTGATCCGTGAGGCGGTGCTGCGCGAGCTCAAGCGCGGTGGCCAGATCTACTTTTTGCACAACGAGGTCGAGACCATCGAGAACCGCCGCGCAAAACTGGAAGAGCTGCTGCCCGAAGCCCGTATTGCCGTGGCCCACGGCCAGATGCCCGAGCGCCAGCTGGAAGCCGTGATGCGCGACTTTGTGGCGCAGCGCACCAACCTGCTGCTGTGCTCCACCATCATCGAGACCGGCATCGACGTGCCCACGGCCAACACCATCGTCATGAGCCGTGCCGACAAGTTCGGCCTGGCCCAATTGCACCAGTTGCGTGGTCGTGTCGGGCGCAGCCACCACCAGGCCTATGCCTATCTGCTGGTGCCTGATCTGGAAGGCCTGAGCAAACACGCCCAGCAGCGCCTCGACGCGATTCAGAGCATGGAAGAACTGGGCAGCGGTTTTTATCTGGCCATGCACGACCTCGAGATTCGCGGTGCCGGCGAGGTGCTGGGCGAAAACCAGAGCGGCAACATGATCGAAGTCGGCTTTCAGCTCTACAACGAAATGCTCTCGGAGGCGGTGCGCTGCCTGAAAGCCGGCATCGAGCCCGACCTGTTGAACCCACTCAATGTGGCGACCGACATCAACCTGCACGCGCCGGCGCTGCTGCCCGACGATTTTTGTGGCGACGTGCACCTGCGCCTGAGTTTTTACAAAAAGCTGGCCA
>NZ_JACUUE010000009.1 GCF_014859475.1 Rhodoferax sp. | reverse complement strand
CTTACAAATTTAACTATCGAACTCGGGAGCGCCTGACAAAGTTCAGGTTCACGACTTCATTGACAAGGATCTCGGTCGCGCGAATCCATACGGGGTTTATGACATTGGCGCTGATGAGGCATGGGTCAGTGTGGGTACTGACCATGACACCTCTGCATTTGCCGTGCAAACCATTCGACGCTGGTGGTTAAGCATGGGCAAAGAGCGCTACCGCCAAGCCAAAAAATTGACCACTACCGCTGACAGTGGCGGCAGTAATGGGCATCGCGTTCGCCTGTGGAAGCTCGAACTCAGTCAACTGGCCAAAGAGATTGGAATGGAGATTGAGGTTCACCACTTTCCTCCAGGAACGAGCAAGTGGAACAAGATCGAACATCGCCTCTTCTCGTTCATCACCATGAATTGGCGTGGCCGTCCGCTGGTCAGTCATGAGGTCATCGTCAACCTCATTGCCAACACCAAAACGCGCAGTGGCTTGACGGTGCAAGCCGAACTCGACACCGCCTAGTATCCAAAAGGTTTGGTCATCTCCGATGCGCAGATGGCGGACATAAAAATTGACCGCAACGAATCCCATGGTGACTGGAACTACTGCATCCGGTCAGACTGAATTGGATAGGTTATTTATTAACAGGCCCTTACTGATCCAGTAAGCCACCGCCGCAACAAATGCACTGGCTGGAATGGTCAAAATCCAGGCCCAGATGATGTTGCCGGCCAAGCCCCAACGCACCGAGCTGGCGCGCCGTGAGGCACCCACGCCCACAATGGCGCCGGTGATAGTGTGTGTGGTTGACACCGGAACGCCCAAGGCGGTCGCTAAAAACAAGGTGATGGCACCGCCGGTTTCGGCACAAAACCCACCTACCGGCTTGAGTTTGGTGATTTTTTGCCCCATCGTTTTCACAATGCGCCAGCCACCAAACATGGTGCCCAGGCCAATGGCTGTGTAACAGATCAGAATGACCCAGGTCGGCGGCGTGCTGTCGGTCACATTGGTGTAGCCGGTGGCGATCAACAGCATCCAGATGATGCCAATGGTTTTTTGCGCATCGTTGCCCCCGTGCCCCAGGCTGTAGGCACCTGCAGAAACCAATTGCCAGCGCCTGAACCATTTGTCAACTTTGAGCGGCCTGAAGTTGCGAAAGCTCCAGGACACCAGAATCATCATGACGGATCCGAGTAAAAAACCCAGCAGGGGTGAGACGAAAATAAACACCACGGTTTTTATAATACCGACAGAAATTAACGAGCCAACACCCGCCTTGGAGATGGCAGCCCCCACAATGCCGCCAATCAGGGCGTGCGAAGAACTGCTGGGAATGCCGTAGTACCAGGTGATGAAGTTCCACACGATAGCGCCAACCAGAGCGCCAAAAACCACGTGGGTATCGACGATGCCGGGCAGCACAATGCCCTTTCCAATGGTGGCAGCAACACTCAGGTGGAAGATAAAAATGGCCGCCACATTGAAAAAGGCAGCGAAGACCACAGCTTGCCCCGGCTTGAGCACACCGGTAGAGACTACGGTGGCAATGGAATTGGCGGCATCGTGAAAACCGTTCATAAAGTCGAACACGACGGCCATCAACACCAGAACAACAACCACCCACAGCGCAGTTTGAACAGTTTCCATGAGCCTGAACCTCGCCCCAATCAGGAGTTTTCGAGGACCACGCCCTCGATCAGGTTGGCCACGTCTTCACAGCGGTCAGTGATGGTCTCCAGCAATTCGTAAATGGCTTTAAGTTTGATGATCTCACGCACATCGGGTTCCTCGCGGAACAATTTGCTCATGGCAGTGCGCATCACGCGGTCGGCATCGCTTTCCAATTTATCAATTTCATCGCAGGTTTTCAAAGCGGCATCGGCGGTGGATGGGTTGGCAATCTTGTTTAGCAATTGCACCGCGGCGCGGACCCGTTCGCAGCATTTGACGCTCAACTCGGTGAGCCGTGTGATCTCATCGGTCATGTTATGGATGTCGTACAAGGCCATGGTCTCGGCGGAATCCTGAATCAGGTCGGCCACATCGTCCATGGTATTGATCAGATTGTGAATTTGTTCACGGTCGATCGGCGTGATGAAGGTCTTGTGCAGTGCCTTGTTGACCTCATGCGTGATGCGGTCTGCAGCGCCTTCGGCCTGATTCACCTCGCGGTGGTATTTTTCACGCAGGGCCAGATCGCTGTAATTGGCCACCAGTTTGGAAAAGGCATGCGCTGCCTCGACGATGTGATCGCTGTGTTGGTTGAACAGTTTGAAAAAATTGGTGTCGCGCGGAAGCAGTTTGCCAAAAAACACAGGGAACTCCTCGGAATTGTTTCAAAACCATGACGGTTTGATGACTGCCCCGAGTTTAACTGTCAGCGGCTGCCATCAGAAATGCAAACGCCCCACAGTGGCGACTGCAGGGCGCTATGGCTATGGTAGTGCACCGGGCAGCGTCTCTTGAGACGCCGCTTGAGCAAGGCAAATCAGACCGTGGCGGTGTCCTTCACCGAGGCCGCAGCATCGGTGTAGTCCTGCACCTTGTCAAAGTTCAGGTACTGGTAGATTTTGCTGCTGGCGGCCGTCAGCACGCCCATGTCGGCCATGTACTCTTCCTTGGTCGGGATGCGGCCCAGTTTGGCGCAGATGGCAGCCAATTCGGCGCTGCCCAAATACACATTGCTGTTCTTGCCCAGGCGGTTCGGGAAGTTGCGGGTGGACGTTGAGAACACCGTGGCACCTTCTTTCACCTGCGCCTGGTTGCCCATGCACAGACTGCAACCCGGCATTTCCATGCGCGCGCCGGCAGAACCCAGCACGCCGTAATGGCCTTCTTGGGTGAGCTGCTTGGCATCCATCTTGGTGGGCGGTGCCATCCACAGCTTGACCGGGATGTCGCGCTTGTTTTCCAATAATTTGGAGGCGGCGCGGAAGTGGCCAATGTTGGTCATGCACGAACCGATGAACACTTCTTCAATTTTGGAGCCAGCCACGTCCGACAGGGTTTTTACGTCGTCGGGGTCATTCGGGCAGGCCACGATCGGCTCATGAATGTCGGCCAGGTCGATCTCGATCACGCTGGCGTACCCGGCATCGTCATCACGCTTGAGTAGTTGCGGATTCTCCAGCCAGGCTTGCATGGCCTTGATGCGGCGGTTGATGGTGCGCACGTCCGAGTAGCCATTGGCAATCATCCACTTGAGCATGACAATGTTACTGTTGAGGTACTCGATGATCGGCTCTTTGTTGAGGTGTACCGTGCAACCGGCAGCGCTGCGTTCGGCGGACGCGTCCGAGAGTTCAAACGCCTGCTCAACCTTGAGGTCTGGCAAACCTTCGATTTCAAGAATGCGGCCCGAGAACACGTTTTTCTTGCCTTGCTTGGCCACAGTCAATTCGCCCGACTTGATGGCGTACAACGGAATGGCATTGACCAGGTCACGCAGTGTGACACCCGGTTGCATCTTGCCTTTGAAGCGCACCAGCACGCTCTCAGGCATGTCCAGCGGCATGACGCCAGTGGCCGCAGCAAAGGCGACCAGGCCTGAGCCGGCCGGGAAGCTGATGCCGATCGGGAAGCGGGTGTGGCTGTCGCCGCCGGTGCCCACGGTGTCGGGCAAGAGCATGCGGTTGAGCCAGCTGTGGATGATGCCGTCACCCGGGCGCAGTGGAATGCCGCCGCGGTTGCTCATGAACTCTGGCAGTTCGTGGTGCATCTTGACGTCCACCAGCTTGGGGTAAGCCGCGGTGTGGCAGAAGGACTGCATCACCAGGTCGGCGCTGAAGCCCAGGCAGGCCAGGTCTTTGAGCTCGTCGCGGGTCATCGGGCCGGTGGTGTCCTGCGAGCCGACGCTGGTCATCCTGGGTTCACAGTAGGTGCCGGGCAACACACCCTGACCTTCAGGCAGACCACAGGCACGGCCGACCATTTTTTGCGCCAGTGTGAAACCCTTGCCGGTGGCTTTGGGGTTTTGCGGCAGACGGAACAGGGTTGACACCGGCAGCCCCAGGGCTTCGCGCGCCTTGCTGGTGAGGCCGCGGCCAATGATCAGGGGAATGCGGCCACCGGCGCGCACTTCGTCAAACAAGACCTCGCTCTTGAGCTTGAACTCGGCGATGACTTTGCCGTCTTTAAGGGCTTGACCGTCATAAGGGCGCAACTCGATGGTGTCGCCCATGTTCATCTGGCTCACATCCAGCTCGATCGGCAGGGCACCCGCATCTTCCATGGTGTTGTAAAAAATCGGCGCAATCTTGGCACCCAGGCAGACACCGCCAAAACGCTTGTTGGGCACAAAGGGGATGTCTTCGCCGGTGAACCACAGTACGCTGTTGGTGGCAGACTTGCGGCTGGAGCCGGTGCCGACCACGTCGCCCACGTAGGCCACCAAGTTGCCACGGGCACGCAGGTCTTCGATGAACTTGACCGGGCCGCGCTTGCTGTCTTCTTCGGGGGTGATGCCGTCGCGTTTGTTTTTGAGCATGGCCAGCGCGTGCAGCGGGATGTCGGGGCGGCTCCAGGCATCGGGGGCGGGGGACAGGTCGTCGGTATTGGTTTCACCGGTGACCTTGAATACGGTCAGGGTGATGCTTTGCGGCACTTCCGGGCGGCTGGTGAACCACTCGGCATCGGCCCAGCTTTGCAGCACGGCTTTGGCGAGCACGTTGCCTTTGTCGGCCTTTTCCTTGACGTCATGGAACTGGTCGAACATCAGCAGGGTTTTCTTCAGGGCTTCTGCAGCCACGCCGGCCACGGCTGCATCGTCGAGCAGATCGATCAGCGGGGTCAGGTTGTAACCACCGAGCATGGTGCCGAGCAATTCAGTGGCCTTTTCACGGCTGATAAGGCTGCATTTTTCGGTACCGTGCGCCACAGCGGCGAGGTAGCTGGCCTTGACTTTGGCAGCATCGTCCACGCCCGCTGGCACACGGTGCGTGATTAATTCAAGCAAGAAAGCCTCTTCACCCTTGGGCGGGTTTTTGAGCAACTCAATCAGTGCAGCGGTTTGCTGTGCCGTCAAGGGCAGTGCGGGAATGCCGAGTGCGGCGCGTTCGGCGACGTGGGCACGGTAAGTTTGCAACATGGGAACTCCTTTTAAATCAAAAAATGCGCTGGGTGGTAATAACAGGTGATGGTGGTCAGGCGGTCAAGCAAAAGCAACAGGCAAGAGCCTATGGATAAGATTGGCCATCATCAGGGAGAGAAAAAGACCTGGGCAGGATCATGGCTTTGCAATTTCGCGGTTTGATGGGCCCGCATCAGCACTTGCCAAAAATAACGATAACTGGCGCGGTCATGCAAATGGCCATCAATTGAAATGGGCGCCCAATCTGCGGCATGCGCGGCACAGAGGATGCGGCTGGCTTGATCTACTTCATTGGCTGCTGGCGCGAATGCCGCCAGGATGGGGCGAATCTGATCCGGGTGGATGCTCCACATGCGGGCGAAGCCCAGGGCGCGGCTGGCGTAGCTGGCTGCCTTTTTCAGTCTGACAGCGCTCTTGAACTCGGTCACCACGCAATGAGAAGCCACTTTGCCAAAGGCGTGACAAGCCGCTGAAATAGCCAGCTTGGCGCGCACCACCAGCGGGTGACTGAATTGATCAAGGTCCTCGGGCAGACTGAGTTCAGACATGCCCATGGCGCTGGCCGGAATCGCACCGCCATGGGACGAGACAAAGTCCATCAAACCAAAACTGAGCGATTCAACGCGGGGATGCGCAGCAATGGCTGCCACATGGTGCACCGCAAGTGGTGACTCAATCAACACGTGCAGCGGCAAGTGTCTGGCACGACCGTTGGCTTTTTCAGCCGGGTCAATCTGGCTCAGGGCGCGCTCAATGTCTGCCACCGAGTCCACCTTTGGAATCATTACGTGGCACAAAGCCTGTGCCGAGCGCCCGATGATGGCGGCCACATCCTGCGCAAACGCGGGGTGATCTACCGGGTGCACCCGGGCTGCGATGCGAGCGCGGTGCCGGGGTGCCAGCTGCTGGCTGGCAGACCAGGCGCTATTAGCCAGCTCTGCGACCATCTGGGCGTGGTCTTGTTCGCCACCGACGGGGGCGCCATCCTCGCAATCGAGTGTCACATCAAAAGCGCAGGTGCCCAGCTCTTGTGCCAGTTCGGCTTGCAAAGCCAAGCTCTTGACCATGCGCGCATGGACGCCGCAGTAGTGGTCACACACCGGCAGCGGTGGGCCCGCTGCCGGGCCCAGCAATACGTCCCGCGGGTGGGTCACGAGCCAGACTCTGGGCTGGTTTTACAGCAGGTGGGCGATGCCGGCCTGCTCGTCCTGAAGTTCTTTCAGCGTCTTGTTGATGCATTCCTGGCTGAAGGCGTCAATGGACAATCCTTCGACCAGTTTGTACTCGCCACCTTCGCAGGTGACAGGGAAGCCAAACATGGTGTCCTTCGGAATGCCGTATTCGCCGTTGGAGGGAATACCCATGGTGACCCACTTGCCGTTGGAGCCCAAAGCCCAGTCGCGCATGTGATCGATGGCGGCGTTCGCTGCCGAGGCTGCCGAAGACACACCGCGCGCAGCAATGATGGCTGCGCCGCGCTTGCCAACGGTCGGCAGGAACACGTCCTTGTTCCAGGAGGCATCGTTGATCATGTCCTTGACGCTCTCGCCATTGATGGTGGCAAAACGGTAGTCGGCATACATGCTCGGCGAGTGGTTGCCCCAGACCGCCATTTTTTCAATGGCAGCCACAGCCTTGCCGGTCTTGGAGGCCAATTGGCTCAAGGCGCGGTTGTGGTCGAGGCGCATCATGGACGTGAAGTTTTTGCGCGGCAGATCGGGGGCGCTCTTCATGGCAATGTAGGCGTTGGTGTTGGCCGGGTTGCCCACCACCAGCACGCGCACATCGCGGCTGGCCACGGCATTGAGGGCCTTGCCTTGCGCAGTGAAAATTTCCGCGTTGACGGCCAGCAGCTCGGCGCGTTCCATGCCCGGGCCACGGGGGCGCGAACCGATCAGCAGGGCGTAATCCACGTCCTTGAACGCGGCCATGGGGTCGCTGTGGGCTTCCATGCCAACGAGCAAGGGAAAGGCGCAGTCTTGCAGCTCCATCATGACCCCTTGCAGGGCCTGCTGGGCTTTTTCAACCGGGACTTCAAGCAGGCTCAGCACGATGGGCTGATCCTTGCCTAACATTTCGCCGGAGGCGATGCGAAACAGAATGGCGTAACCAATTTGACCTGCGGCACCGGTAACAGCTACACGGACGGGCTTTTTGCTCATGGTGAAATCTCCAGAAGGGTTAAGAAAAAAATTCGGTGGGTGCAGGGTGAACAACGTTGAGCCACCCTTTCAGGGCACCAAGTGTACTCTCGAAAGTACTAATTCGTCAATTTGTCTTATGTCTTATATAAGATATGATTCGGCAAAATACGACAATGTTATTCATTGAGACAAACCCACCATGTCAAGCTTTCCTGATCCTGTCATCGAGCCAGTCTTGACGGCACCCGAGCCCGCTATTTGGCAGGCACCAACGCCAACGCCGGCCTTCAGTCCGCTGTACCGGCAAATCAAGGGCCTGATCCTCAACAGCCTGCGCGCAGGCGAGTGGAAGCCTGGCGAAATGATTCCCAGTGAAATGGATTTGGCTGCGCGCTTTCATGTAAGCCAGGGCACGGTGCGCAAGGCGATTGATGAATTAGCGGCCGAAAATCTACTCGTGCGCCGTCAAGGCAAGGGTACTTTTGTAGCGACCCATTCCGAGCAACAGGTGCAGTTCCGGTTCCTGAAATTGGTGCCCGACAGTGGCGCCAGGGGAAGCGAAGGCCCGGCGCAGCGCGACATCATTGAATGCAAGCGCAACCGCGCCAATGCCGATGTGGCGCGCGCACTGGACTTGCACAACGGCGATAACGTGCTCCAGGTGCGCCGCGTGCTCAGCTTTGGCGGCACCCCCATCATCCTGGAAGACATCTGGTTGCCTGCAGCGCCTTTCAAGGGCCTTTCAGCCGAGCAATTAACCAACTACCAGGGGCCCATGTACGCCCTTTTTGAGACCGAATTCAATGTGCGCATGGTGCGTGCCGAAGAAAAAATCCGGGCCATACCTGCCACGACCTTGCATGAGCAACTGCTGAAAGTCGCGCCTGGCACACCTTTGTTGAGCGTGGAGCGCATTGCCTACACCTACCGTGATGAGCCCATGGAACTGCGCCGCGGCTACTATCGAACTGATACCCATTATTACCACAACGCGCTTGGTTGACTGTTTCCGTAGCACTGTCAGCTTGAAGTCTGTTTGGTGTGTCATCCTTCTGTATTTAAAGAAAATGTTTGATTGACATCAAACGACGGACAGGTCTGGCGCCTGCAGCGTTGCAATAGAATTTACCGGTTCTCATTACACACGCGGGTATCCAGTCGTTAACTAACCATGAAAGCATCGTATGTCTGAATCAGCGGCTAACACAGCAAAAAAACGTCCAGAGTTTTACAACATTGATGGCGCCTCGCTCATCAGCTACCGATGGCCAATTGCTTCGATTGCGTCTGGCATGCATCGGGTCAGCGGCGCTATTCTTTTTTTCCTGATGCCCTTCATCATCTGGATGTTTGACAACTCCATCTCTTCCGAAATTTCTTTCCTCAAATTCAAGTCGGCCTTCAATGAGGGCATGCTGGGTTTGCCAGGCTTCATCTGGAAGTTGGTGGCTTTGGGTGTCATCTGGGCCAGCCTTCACCATTTCATTGCGGGTCTGCGCCACCTTTGGATGGACACGCACCACGAGCACGTGACCAAGGACTTCGGCCGTCAGACTGCGGCAGCGGTTCTGGTGCTGACCCTCACGCTCACACTGGTGCTGGGCGCCAAACTTTTCGGTCTTTACTAAGTTCAGGAGATACACATGTCTGTCAATTTCGGATCCCACCGCCTGGTTGTTGGCGCTCACTATGGCATGCGCGACTGGTTGTCGCAGCGCGTCACTGCCGTCATCATGGCTTTGTTCACCGTGCTGGTGATTGCACAACTCATCTTCAGCAAGGGCCCGATCGGATACGAGCTGTGGGCCGGCATCTTTTCGCCGCAATGGATGAAATCGCTGACCTTCCTGGTCATTCTTTCCCTGCTTTGGCATGTTTGGGTTGGCATGCGCAACATTTTTCAGGATTACGTCAAACCTTACGGCGTGCGTTTTGTCATGCACGTGTTTGCCATTGCCTGGCTGGTCGCCTGTACCGGCGGTGCCATCGAAGCCCTGTGGCGCCTTTAAGCCTGCAACAGAACGACAGGCCTTTGTATGCCCGGCTTATGTCAGGGCGTGCAGTAATTCATAACCAAGACAAAATTCATCATGACTGCAACTTCAAAAATCTCTACGCGTAAATTTGACGTCGTCATCGTCGGAGCCGGTGGCTCCGGCATGAGCGCGTCGCTGCAACTGGCCAATGCCGGCCTGAACGTGGCGGTACTTTCCAAGGTGTTCCCGACCCGCTCGCACACGGTGGCGGCGCAAGGCGGCATTGCCGCGTCGCTGTCCAACATGAACGAAGACAACTGGGATTTTCACTTTTACGACACCATCAAGGGCGGCGACTGGCTCGGCGACCAGGATGCCATCGAGTTCATGTGCCGCGAAGCGCCCAAGGTGGTCTATGACCTTGAGCACTATGGCATGCCCTTCGACCGTAACCCTGACGGCACCATCTATCAACGTCCGTTTGGTGGCCACACCAGCAACCACGGCGAAAAGGCCGTGCAACGCGCTTGCGCCGCGGCCGACCGCACCGGCCATGCCATGCTGCACACCCTGTACCAGCAAAACGTCAAGGCGCGCACCAACTTCTTCGTTGAGTGGATGGCGCTCGACCTGATTCGCGATGCCGATGGCGACGTGGTCGGCGTGACCGCGCTCGAAATGGAAACCGGTGAAATGCACATCTTGCAGGCCAAGAACGTGCTGCTCGCCACCGGCGGAGCCGGGCGCATTTTTGCCGCCTCGACCAACGCCTACATCAACACCGGCGACGGTCTGGGCATGGCGGCACGCGCCGGCATCCCGCTGCAGGACATGGAATTCTGGCAATTCCACCCCACTGGCGTGTATGGCGCCGGTGTGCTGCTGACCGAAGGCTGCCGTGGTGAAGGGGCTATTTTGCGCAACAGCGAAGGCGAGCGTTTCATGGAGCGTTATGCGCCGGCCTACAAAGACCTGGCCACACGCGACTTTGTCTCGCGCTGCATGGACCAGGAAATCAAGGAAGGCCGTGGCTGCGGTCCGAAAAAAGACTACATCAACCTCGACATGACGCACCTGGGTGCCGACACCATCGCCTTGCGCTTGCCAAGCGTGCAGGAAATCGGCCACAACTTCGCCAACGTCGATATCACCAAAGAGCCCATTCCCGTGGTGCCCACCAACCACTACCAGATGGGCGGCATCCCAAGCAGCATTTCCGGTCAGGTGGTGGCGCCCAAGAATGGCCAGCAGGAAATCGTTAATGGACTTTACGCGGTGGGCGAATGCTCCTGCGTCAGCGTGCACGGTGCCAACCGGCTGGGCTGCAATTCGTTGCTCGACATCATTGTGTTCGGTTTTGCGGCTGGCAATCACATCATCGAACAATCCAAAAAGACCGCCGACCATAAACCGCTGCCGGCAGATGCTGCCACCAAGTCCCTGGAGCGCTTGAACCAGCTCGACAAGAGCACCTCGGGTGAATATTCCCAAGTGGTGGCGGGCGACATTCGCGCCGCAATGCAGCTGCACGCGGGTGTGTTCCGTACACAGGCCAGTATGGACGAAGGGGTCCAAAAGATTGCCGCACTGCGTGAACGCGTGGCCGGCATGGGCTTGAAAGACAAGTCAAAGGTGTTCAACAGCGACCGTATCGAGGCCCTCGAAGTTGACAACATGATTGAAGTGGCGCAAGCAACCATGGTCTCGGCTGCGGCCCGCAAGGAATGCCGCGGTGCCCACAGCGTGCTCGACTACGACCGCCCAGCTGACGATCCGACCTGCCCGCTGGGACGCGATGACGTCAATTGGCTCAAGCACACCTTGTGGGACAAGGCAACCAACAGCCTGAGCTACAAGCCGGTGGTGCTCAAGCCCTTGACCGCCGAGTCGATCGCCCCCAAAGTCCGCACATTCTGATCTGGAACAGTCAAGGAGAATTTTTATGGCAAAACGCACCTTCCAAATTTACCGTTACAACCCGGACACCGACAGCAAGCCCTACATGCAGACGCTAGAGCTAGAGCTTGATGGCAGTGAGCGCATGCTGCTTGATGTTCTCGTCAAGCTCAAGGCGCTCGACCCGACGCTCTCGTACCGGCGCTCATGCCGCGAAGGCATTTGCGGCTCAGATGCCATGAACATCAACGGCAAAAACGGCTTGGCTTGTCTGATCAACATGCGCACCTTGCCAGACACTATCGTGTTGAAGCCGCTGCCGGGTCTGCCCGTCATTCGCGACCTGATTGTTGACATGACCTTGTTCTTCAAGCAGTACCATTCGATCAAGCCTTACCTTATCAACGAGACCCGGCCACCCGAGAAAGAACGCCTGCAAAGCCCCGAAGAGCGCGACGAACTCAACGGCCTTTACGAGTGCATTTTGTGCGCCAGTTGCTCCACCAGTTGCCCTGTGTTCTGGTGGAATCCCGACAAGTTTGTGGGTCCCGCCGGCTTGCTGCAAGCCTACCGCTTCATCGCCGACAGCCGCGACGAGGCCACCAGTGAGCGCCTGGACAACCTCGAAGACCCGTACCGTCTGTTCCGCTGCACCACCATCATGAATTGCGTCGATGTCTGCCCCAAGGGCTTGAACCCGACCAAGGCGATTGGCAAGATCAAGGAACTCATGGTGCGTCGCGCCATCTGATATGCAAACACCGAGCAAGGCAGCAGGCGACGAACTGATCGACGAACGGGTTTTAAGCAAGCTGCGGTGGCGTTGCCGCCGCGGCCTGCTGGAAAACGATATTTTCATCGAACGTTTTTTCAAAAGGTTTGCAACCACGCTCACTGTCAAGCAGGTGCAAGGTCTGAACGCTCTAATGGACTTGAGCGATTCAGATTTGCTGGATTTGAATCTTGGGCGTAAAACCTTGGCCCAAATCGATGCCAATCTGGTGCAAGACGAAGTTTGCGAAGTTTTGGAAATGTTGAAATTACCACTTGAAAGGTTACTATGAAGCTAGCTGAAAACAAAGCCACCCTGTCGTTTAGCAATGGCAGTCCGAGCGTCGAACTGCCGGTTTACCAGGGCACTGTCGGCCCGGATGTGATCGATATTCGCAAGCTCTATGGTCAAACCGGCATGTTTACTTATGACCCGGGCTTTTTGTCAACGGCCTCGTGCCAGTCCGCCATCACCTACATCGATGGCGACAAGGGTGAGTTGCTGTACCGCGGCTACCCCATCGAGCAACTGGCCCGTCAGTGCGATTACCTCGATACCTGCTATTTGCTGCTCAAGGGCGAATTGCCCAATTTGCAGGCGCGCCAGGACTTTCACAGGCTCATCATCAACCACACCATGGTCAATGAGCAGATGCAGTTTTTCATGCGTGGTTTCCGCCGTGATGCGCACCCGATGGCTGTGCTGACGGGTCTGGTGGGGGGCTTGTCGGCGTTCTACCACGACAGCACCGACATCAACAACCCGGCGCACCGCGAGATCGCGGCCATCCGCCTGATTGCCAAAATGCCCACGCTGGTGTCCATGGCGTACAAATACGGTCTTGGTCAACCCTACATGTACCCGCAAAACGACCTCAGCTATGCGGGCAACTTCCTGCGCATGATGTTCGGTACACCGTGCGAAGAATATGTAGTCAACCCGGTGCTGGAACGTGCCCTGGACCGCATTTTTATTTTGCACGCCGACCACGAGCAAAACGCCTCCACTTCGACCGTGCGCTTGTGCGGCTCGTCGGGCACCAACCCGTTTGCGGCCATCGCAGCCGGCGTCGCCTGCCTGTGGGGCCCGGCCCACGGCGGTGCCAACGAAGCCTGCCTGAACATGCTCGAAGAGATCCAGCGCCAGGGCGGCATTGCCAAGGTGGGCCAGTTTATGGAACAGGTCAAGGACAAAAATTCCGGCGTCAAGTTGATGGGTTTTGGTCACCGTGTTTACAAGAACTACGACCCGCGCGCCACCTTGATGCAGGAAACCTGCAACGAGGTGCTGGCTGAACTCGGTCTGGAAAACGACCCCTTGTTCAAACTGGCCAAGGAGGTTGAAAAAATTGCTCTGGAAGACGACTATTTCGTGTCACGCAAGCTCTACCCGAATGTTGATTTCTACTCTGGCATCGTCCAGCGCGCCATCGGTATTCCGGTCAACCTGTTTACTGGTGTCTTCAGTTTGGCGCGTACCGTTGGCTGGATTGCCCAGCTCAACGAAATGATCAGCGACCCGGAGTACAAAATCGGCCGTCCGCGCCAGTTGTTCACTGGTGCGGTGACGCGTAACGTCGTGCCTGTGGCTGAGCGCTAATACAAACCCCGCGCCACACAAGCCCGCCGGGTGGTAACACCGGCGGGTTTTTTTGTCTCGGGCCGGGCTGACGCGTCAGCCGATTAAAATCCTTGACTCACCTAGGAAAAAGCATGGGACGCACCCTTTACGACAAACTCTGGGACGAACACGTCGTCCACACCGAAGAAGACGGCACCGCGCTGCTCTATATTGACCGCCACCTGGTACATGAAGTCACCAGCCCGCAGGCGTTCGAGGGGCTTCGGCAATCCGGGCGGCCGCTCTGGCGCGTCAGCTCGATCGTGGCCACGGCCGACCACAACACACCCACCACCGGCTGGGAGCTGGGCTATGACGGCATCACCGATCCCACCAGCAAAGAGCAGGTGATGGCGCTGGACGCCAACATCAAGGAATATGGTGCCGCTGCCTACTTTCCGTTCATGTCGCAGCGCCAGGGCATTGTGCATGTGATCGGCCCTGAAAACGGTGCCACGTTGCCCGGCATGACCGTTGTTTGCGGCGACTCGCACACCTCCACCCACGGCGCTTTTGGCGCGCTGGCGCACGGCATCGGCACCAGCGAGGTCGAACACGTCATGGCGACGCAAACCTTGCTTGCCAAAAAAGCAAAAAATATGCTTGTTCGGGTCGAAGGCGTCATACCGCGCGGCTGTGGTGGCAAGGACATTGTGCTGGCGATCATTGGCAAGATCGGTACCGCCGGCGGCACCGGCTACACCATTGAGTTTGGTGGTGCAGCCATCCGCGCCCTCAGCATGGAAGGCCGCATGACGGTGTGCAACATGGCCATCGAGGCGGGTGCCCGTGCCGGCCTGGTGGCGGTGGACGACAAGACCATTCAGTACATCAAGGGCCGCCCGCTGGCCCCCGGCTACAACGCCCCCAACGAAGCCGGTGCGGCAGTGGAGTGGGGCCAAGCGGTGGCTTACTGGGAGACCCTGCATTCCGATGCCGATGCCCGCTTTGATGCTGTCATCGACATCGATGCCTCGCAACTGGTGCCGCAAGTGACTTGGGGCACCTCGCCCGAGATGGTGCTCGGCATCAATGACCGGGTGCCTGATCCTGATCGTGAGAAAGATGCCAACAAACGCGGTGCCATCGAGCGCGCGCTGGCCTACATGGCGCTGGAGCCCGGCAAGGCGTTGAGCGACCTGTATGTGGACAAGGTGTTTATCGGCTCGTGCACCAACAGCCGCATCGAAGACATGCGCGAAGCCGCCGCCGTGGTGAAAACACTGGGCCGCAAAGTGGCGCCAAACATCCGGCTGGCGATGGTGGTGCCTGGCTCCGGTCTGGTCAAGGAACAGGCCGAGCGCGAAGGTCTGCACGAGATTTTTCTTGCGGCGGGGTTCGAGTGGCGCGAGCCCGGTTGCTCGATGTGTCTGGCGATGAACGCCGACCGTCTGGAGCCCGGCGAGCGCTGCGCCTCCACCAGCAACCGCAACTTTGAAGGCCGCCAGGGTGCCGGCGGCCGCACCCATTTGGTCAGTCCCGCCATGGCAGCGGCAGCCGCCATCCATGGCCATTTTGTCGATGTGCGCAAGTTTGTTTAAGCCAACCTGAAGGACTTCACCATGAAATCATTGAGCACCCTTTTGATCGCAACGGCCATGCTGGTATTGGTCGGTTGCAACACCGTCAAGGGCGTCGGCCAGGACCTGCAAAAAGCAGGTTCGACGATCGAAGACGCAGCCAAAAAGAAATAAACGCACACCATGCAAAAATTCAACTTGCTCAAGGGGCTTGTGGCCCCGATGGACCGGGAAAATGTGGATACCGACGCCATCATCCCAAAGCAGTTCCTCAAGTCGATCCGCAAAACCGGCTTCGGCCAAAATTTGTTTGACGCTTGGCGTTATCTGGATGCGGGCTATCCCGGCCAAGACCCCGCCAGCCGCCAGCCCAACCCCGACTTTGTCTTGAATCAGCCGCGTTTTCAGGGTGCCTCCATCCTGCTGGCACGCAAAAACTTTGGCTGCGGTTCCTCGCGAGAGCATGCACCCTGGGCGCTGGACCAGTATGGTTTTCGCGCCATCATCGCTCCGAGTTATGCCGATATTTTCTTCAATAACAGCTTTAAAAACGGCTTGTTGCCGGTCGTGCTGCCTGAATCTCAGGTGGCGCAATTGTTCAATGAAGTCATGGCGTTTCCCGGCTACTCGCTGACCATTGACCTCGAGCGCCAGGTCGTCATCCGGCCTGATGGTACTGAACTGCCTTTCGAGGTACAGGCCTTTCGCAAATATTGCCTGCTCAATGGTCTGGACGACATTGGCCTGACGCTGCGTCATGCCGACAAAATCAAAGCTTTCGAGGCCGAACGCCTGGCACAAAAACCCTGGTTGGCGCACACCATGCTGGCCTGAGTTGTTTCTTCTGAATCTTAAAAAATAATCATGAAAATTGCAGTTTTACCCGGTGACGGGATTGGTACCGAAATCGTCGCCGAGGCCGTCAAGGTGTTGCACGCGCTGGATCTGCGCTTCGAAATGGAAACCGCCCTGGTGGGTGGCGCCGCCTATGAAGCCCATGGTCACCCCTTACCCGATGCCACGCTGAAGCTGGCCCAAGACGCCGATGCTGTGCTGTTCGGTGCCGTGGGTGACTGGAAATACGACACGCTGGACCGCCCGCTGCGCCCGGAGCAGGCCATTCTGGGCCTGCGCAAGCACCTCGGATTGTTTGCCAACTTTCGCCCGGCCATTTGTTATGAGCAGCTGGTCGAGGCGTCCAGTCTCAAGCCGGAGCTGATTGCGGGCCTCGATATTTTGATCATCCGTGAATTGACCGGCGACATCTACTTCGGTCAACCGCGTGGCCGTCGCGTCGCCGTTGATGGGCATTTCCCGGGCAGCGAGGAAGCCTTTGACACCATGCGCTACAGCCGCCCCGAGATCGAGCGTATCGCTCATGTGGCTTTTCAGGCGGCACGCACGCGCAAGGCCGCGGGCTCCGAGGGGCGCGTCACCAGCGTGGACAAAGCCAACGTGCTGGAAACTTTTCAGTTCTGGAAAGACATCGTCACCGAGGTCGGCCTGCAGTACCCCGATATTGCGCTCGACCACATGTACGTGGACAACGCCGCCATGCAACTGGTGCGCGCGCCCAAGAAATTTGATGTGGTGGTCACCGGCAACATGTTTGGTGACATCCTCAGCGACGAGGCGTCCATGCTTACCGGATCCATCGGCATGTTGCCCTCGGCCTCCATGAACGCCAACAACCAAGGCCTGTTCGAGCCCAGCCACGGCAGCGCCCCCGACATTGCCGGCCAAGGCATTGCCAACCCGCTGGCCACTATTTTGAGCGCGGCCATGATGCTGCGCTTCAGCCTGAACCAGGCGCAGGCGGCAGATCGCATCGAGGCGGCGGTCAAGGCTGTGCTGGCGCAGGGCTTGCGCACGGCCGACATTTTCAGTGCAGGCAACACGCGTGTCAGTACCCGCGAAATGGGCGATGCGGTGGTCAAGGCGCTGAGGTAATTTGCGGCACGGCAAACGGGTCTGTTTGCCCCGTAAGTTGGTAAATGTTTAATTGTTACGAAAAGGGTTTGTGATGAAAGTCGGTAACTTGGTGGGTTTGGTGGGCTGGCGCGGCATGGTGGGTTCGGTGTTGATGGACCGCATGCAAACCGAGGGCGATTTTGCCTTGATTGAGCCGGTGTTTTTCTCCACTTCCAACGCCGGTGGCGCAGCGCCGTCGTGGGCCAAAAACGAAACCACGCTGAAAGATGCGTTCGACATTGATGCCCTGAAAAAATGCGACATCATCATCAGCGCTCAGGGTGGCGACTACACCACGGCAGTCTTTCCCAAATTGCGTGCTGCGGGCTGGAACGGTCACTGGATCGATGCTGCCTCGACCCTGCGCATGAAAGACGACGCCATCATCATCCTCGATCCGGTCAATCTGCCGGTGATCCAGACCGCGCTGAAAAACGGCGGCAACAACTGGGTTGGCGGCAACTGCACCGTGAGCTGCATGCTGATGGGCGTGGGTGCGCTGTTCAAGGCGGGTCTGGTCGAATGGATGAGCACGCAAACCTACCAGGCGGCCAGCGGTGGCGGTGCCCAGCACATGCGCGAGTTGCTGACGCAGTTCGGCACGCTCAACGCTGAAGTCAAGGCCTTGCTCGACGACCCCAAATCGGCCATTCTGGAAATCGACCGCAAGGTGATTGCCAAACAGCGCGCCCTGAGCGCCTCTGAGACTGCCAATTTTGGCGTGCCGCTGGGTGGCTCGCTGATTCCCTGGATTGACAAGGACATGGGGCTTGGCAAACAATCCGACGAGCCCGGTTGGGGCCTGTCGCGAGAAGAGTGGAAAGGCATGGCCGAGACCAACAAGATTTTGGGCCAGGGTGCCGCCTTTGGCCGTGCCGAGACTCCGGTGGACGGCTTTTGCGTGCGCGTGGGTGCCATGCGCTGCCACAGCCAGGCGCTTACTTTCAAGCTCAAAAAGAATGTGCCATCGGCGGATATCGAAGCCATGCTGGCCGCCGACAACGCCTGGGTCAAAGTGGTGCCCAATACGCGTGAGGCCACCATCAAGGATTTGACCCCGGTCGCTGTGACGGGTACGCTCACCATTCCCGTGGGCCGGATCCGCAAACTGGCGATGGGCCCTGAGTATGTGGGCGCCTTTACCATTGGTGACCAATTGCTGTGGGGCGCGGCCGAGCCGCTGCGGCGCATGTTGCGTATCTTGTTGCAGGCTTGATGCTTGTCAGCCCGAATTGGTTTGGTCTGACCCTTTTTTTGTTTTGGTTGGTGCATGCTTCGAGCAATGGACAATCTTCTTTCACGATATAGAATCATCAAATCTCAGCCGATGCGACGTCTGATGCATCAAAGGTGCATCACGACGAGTTGAATAGGGGCATGCTTGCAAAGGTGCGTTCCTGCTTTTTGCAGGTTGAAAACTGGAGTCAATGAATTGATTGCTAAGTCTTATCGATGTGAACTCACCACTGTGGCCTTTGCTGCACTTCTGGCTTTGGCTGGCACCAATGCGCAAGCGCTGTCGTTGGGGCGCATCACCGTTCAATCTGCACTGGGTGAGCCCCTGCGTGCAGAAATCGACATTCCGGAAATCACGCCTGATGAGGCCGCAACCCTGAAAGCCCAGGTCGCCGCGCCGGAGGCTTTCAAGTCGGCGGGCATGAACTACAGCCCGGTGCTGCCGAGTTTGCGGATGGTCTTGCAAAAGCGCCCTGATGGACGCGCTTACCTGCGTGTCAGCGGCGACAGCCTGGTTCAGGAACCCTTTGTTGACCTGATTCTGGAGGCGAGTTGGAGCACGGGGCGCATGTTGCGCGATTACACCCTGTTGTTTGATCCGCCTGACTTGCGTCTGCCGGAGCAGCCCATCACGGCCCCGTTAATGACGCCCAAGGTGATCCGGTTGCCGCGTTCCGAACCCGTGCCGGTAGCCCCGGTTGCCCCTGCGGCTGCGGTACGCCAACCGACCGCGTCTGCGGCTGCGCCTGCCAAGTCAACGTCGGTGCCTGGCGGTGACAAAGGCCGCCTGGTGACGGTCCGAGCCGGTGAAACGGCCAGCAAAATTGCCATTGCCCATAAGGCATCCAATGTGTCGCTGAATCAAATGCTGGTGGCCATGCAGCAGACCAATCCGAGGGCATTTATCAAGGGCAACGTCAACCTCATCAAGGCCGGGGCCATTTTGCGTATGCCGACCGCGGCGCAGGCCCAGGTGATCGCGCCGGTGCAGGCCAACCAGATCATCACGGCGCAAATCCAGGATTTCAACCGTTTTCGTCAAACGCTCGCCAGCGCTGCGGTTGTCGTCAAGCAGGCGCCAGTCGAGCGCGCCGTCAGCGGTGCCATCCAGGCGACGGTAGAGGACAAGAAATCTGCAACGCAAACACCTGACAAGCTGACCCTGTCCAAGGGCGCGGTTCAAAACGCATCTGATCTGGAGCAATTGGCCCAGACGCGCGAAGCGCAAGCAAGCGCACGCCGAGCCGCCGAGATCAGCAAAAACACGGAAGACCTCAACCAATTGGCCAAAACGGCTGCGTTGATGGCCGCCTCCGGCGCCGCCTCCGCAAGCGTGACCGAGCCAACGGCGCCCATGCGCCCGGCATCCACGCCGGAGATCGCCGTTGCTGCACCTGAAGTCCAAAAACCGCCCGCTGTGGCCACGCCGGTACCCCCCGCCGCGACTGCTGAACCGACAACTGGTTTTCTGGATGAACTCATTGCCAATCCTTTACTGCCAGCGGGAGTTGCTGCGCTGATTGCGTTGCTGGCCGGTTTGGCTTTTTACAAAGCACGTCAGCGCAAGAAGCAGGACTATGAAGACAGTTTGTTCATGGAGAGTGGTTTGCAGGCAGAGTCATTTTTTGGCACAAGTGGCGGCCAGAGCGTTAATACCGACAGTAGTCATGCCCCGGGTTCTCCAGCGTCATATCTTCCTGGTCAACGCAAAGCTGATGCGGACGCAGACCCGATAACCGAGGCAGATGTTTACCTGGCCTACGACAGGGATATGCAGGCAGAGGAAATCTTGAAGGAAGCCCTGCAAGCCCAACCTGGGCGACTCGCGCTCATACAAAAACTGCTGGCTATCTATGCCAAGCGCCAGGATGCCAAAGCCTATGCGGCCATGGCAGCGCTGGCTTATCCGTTGACCCAGGGCACCGGGCCGCAATGGGCCCAGATTCGCCGAACCGGCCTGACCCTGGAGCCGGGCAATTCCTTGTACCTGGCTGAAAGTCAGCCGGTATCCGCGCCTTCTGCCCCCGCGCTGGCAACTGACGCAGCCTCGGCTTTGCCGACGCTTCCTGAGAATGCACCAAGCGATGCACCGCAACCCGCTGATGACAGTGTGGTTGATCTGGACCTTGACCTTGATTTCTCCAATGATGAGCCCGGGCCTGCACCCGGGTCTGTCGCTGCTGTCGCCGTGCCCTCAGGCATGATGGCGTTTGACATGGGCTCGTTGTCGCTGGATCTGGACGACAGCAGTTCGGGCGGCAATGAAGTGCCTCCAGACGCGAATGCCGATCCGCTGGAATCGAAGTTGGCGCTGGCCGAAGAGTTCAAGGCGAGTGGTGACGATGACGGTGCGCGGGACCTTATCAAGCAGGTCATCGCCGAGGCTGATGGCGCCATCAAAGCCAAGGCACAGCAGGCGCTGAGTCAACTTTAATAGCGTCCGCGAATGGGATGTGATGCGCAAGCACTCGCCCGTGTTGCCCTGGGCATCAGCTACCACGGCGGCCACTACCAGGGCTGGCAGAGCCAGTTGTCCCGTCAAACGGTGCAGGACCAGCTCGAAAAGGCACTGACCCGCTTTGCCGACCACCGCGTGTCCACCCTATGTGCCGGTCGTACCGACGCAGGTGTCCACGGCCTGATGCAGGTGGTGCACTTTGACACCCCGCTGGATCGTTCTGAAGCCGCCTGGGTGCGCGGCCCCAACGCCTTGCTGCCGCGCGACATCGCGGTGCAGTGGGCCAGGGTGGTGCCGAAAGCGTTCCATTGCCGCGCCAGCGCAGTGTCGCGCCGCTACGTTTACGTGGTGCTGCAGTCGCCGGTGCGCCCCAGTCTGGATCGGGGCCGGGTGGGCTGGGTTTTCCGTCCCTTGCAGCTGGAGCTGATGCAGCAAGCTGCGCAGCAACTCATCGGTGAGCATGACTTCACCTCGTTTCGCGCCAGTGCCTGTCAGGCTTTGTCGCCGCTCAAGAACATGCTGCGCATTGCCATTTCCCGGCGTGGTGCCTACTGGCGTTTTGAGTTTGAGGCCAATGCGTTTTTGCACCACATGATCCGCAACATCATGGGCTGCCTGCTCTGCATTGGCGAACAGCGCCGGCCGGTGGCCTGGATGCAGCATGTCTTGCAGGCGCGCAACCGCGATGCCGCGGCACCCACGTTTTCACCCGATGGCCTGTATTTTTTGGGGCCGCGTTACGACCCGCAATGGGGTTTGCCCGAAGACTCCCCGTTGTTTGATGGACTGCCATGAACCAGACAATCAACACGCCTTTGCCAGGCCTGCACCGCACCCGCATCAAGGTCTGTGGCCTCACGCGCGAGGCCGATGTGGATGCAGCGGTGGCCGCTGGCGTCGATGCGCTGGGCTTCGTGCTGTATGCCAAAAGCCCGCGTGCTGTCTCGCCGCAACGCGCGGCCGAACTGGCACGACGCTTGCCGCCCTTTGTCACGCCGGTGCTGCTGTTTGTCAATGAAACTGTGGCCAACATCAGCGCTGCCTGTGCCCAGGTGCCCGGCGCCTTGTTGCAGTTTCATGGTGACGAAACACCGCAAGACTGCCAGGCTGCCAGCGTGGCAAGCCATCGCCCGTATTTGCGTGCTGCACGTATTCCCCTGGGAGCGGCCGGCCGTGATTTTGATCTCTTAAAATTCGCGCAAGATTATTCACAGGCCCAAGGCATTCTGCTCGACGCGCAAGTGGACGGGTACGGCGGCGGCGGGCACACATTCAATTGGTCACTGCTTCCTCCAAACGTCAACGCTCACCTCGTCTTGAGTGGTGGGCTCAGCGCTGCCAACGTGACCGAGGGCATTTTGCAGCTGCGACCGCGCTGCCTTTCTCTGGCGGTTGACATCAGCTCGGGGGTCGAGGTGCCAGGCCAAAAAGGCATCAAGAATCCCAACAAAATCCGTGAGTTTGTAACGGCCGTGCGCCAGGCAGACTTTCACTTCAACTCAGCCAAGCTTTAATATCTTTACCCTGGCAATTGTTGCCGTCATTGCGAGCAAAGCGAAGCAATCCATGACTTCTGACTGCATGGATCGCGATGTTGCTGCGCTCCTCGCGATGACAATTACCTCTTAGAACCTTATGACCATGTTTGACTACCAGCAACCCGACCCGCGCGGTCACTTTGGCATCTACGGGGGCAGCTTTGCCTCCGAAACGCTGACCCATGCCATCAACGAACTCAAGGCCGCTTACGCAAGGTATCAGTTCGACCCCGAATTCGTGGCTGAATTCAACTACGAACTGGCGCATTTTGTCGGTCGCCCCAGCCCCGTTTACCATGCCGCGCGCATGAGCCGGGAGCAGGGCGGGGCGCAGATCTTTCTAAAGCGTGAAGACTTGAACCACACCGGCGCGCACAAGATCAACAACACCATCGGCCAAGCCATGTTGGCCAAACGCATGGGCAAGCCGCGCATCATTGCAGAAACCGGCGCCGGCCAGCACGGCGTGGCCACCGCAACCATCTGCGCGCGTTACGGGCTGGAATGCGTGGTCTATATGGGCAGCGAAGACGTCAAGCGGCAAAGCCCCAACGTCTATCGCATGAAGCTGCTCGGCGCCACCGTGGTGCCGGTCACCAGCGGCAGTTGCACACTGAAAGACGCGCTCAACGAAGCCATGCGCGACTGGGTGGCCAACGTTGACAACACCTTCTACATCATCGGCACCGTGGCCGGCCCGCACCCTTACCCGATGATGGTGCGCGATTTCCAGAGCGTGATCGGCAAGGAATGCCTGGTGCAGATGCCCGAGATGCTCAAAGCTGCCGGCTGCAAAGCCGATCAGCCCGATGTGGTGATGGCTTGCGTGGGGGGCGGCAGCAATGCCATGGGCATTTTTCACCCTTACATTGCGCACGAAGCCACGCAGCTGATTGGCGTAGAGGCCGCGGGTGAGGGCATGGACTCTGGCCGCCACTCGGCCTCGATCCAGCGTGGCAGCCCCGGCGTGTTGCACGGCAACCGCACCTATGTGCTGCAGGACGACAACGGCCAGGTCACCGAGACCCACAGCATCAGTGCCGGCCTGGACTACCCCGGCGTTGGCCCCGAGCACGCCTTCCTGAACGACATTGGCCGCGCCCAGTACGTAGGCATCACCGACACCGAGGCGCTGGCGGCTTTTCATTACCTGTGCCGCATCGAGGGCATCATCCCGGCGCTGGAGTCCAGCCATGCCATCGCCCACGCCATGAAGCTGGCCAAGACCATGCGCGCTGACCAGTCGATCCTGGTGAACCTGTCGGGCCGGGGTGACAAGGACATCGGCACCGTGGCCGACCTCAGTCATGCCGATTTTTATTGCCGACCCAGTTGCCAAGGCCAGTTGGTCAAGGGTGGTCTGGCCGCTGACGAAGCCATTGTGAAAGTTGTCAAATGAGCCGCATTGCTGCCACGTTCACCCAATTAAAAGCCCAGGGCCGCAAGGCGCTGATTCCGTTTGTCACCGCAGGTTTTCCGTATGCCGACATCACCCCGGCGCTGATGCACGCGTTTGTTGCCGGCGGCGCCGACGTGATCGAACTTGGTGTGCCTTTCTCCGACCCCAGTGCGGACGGTCCGGTCATTCAAAAAGCTGGCGACAAGGCCCTGGCGGCCGGTGTCGGCCTGGTGCAGGTGCTGGCCATGGTGCGCGCATTCCGCCAGACCAACGACAGCACGCCGGTGGTGCTGATGGGTTATGCCAACCCGGTCGAGCGCTACAGCCAGAAGCACCGGCGCGCCGATCCTTCTGGCGCCAGCGCCTTTGTGCAGGACGCCGCTGCGGCGGGTGTTGATGGTGTGCTCGTCGTCGACTACCCGCCCGAGGAGTGCGAAGCGTTTGCCGCCGAGCTCAAGGCCCACCAGCTGGACCTGATCTTTTTGCTGGCCCCCACCAGTACCATTAATCGCATGCAGCAGGTGGCGCGCATTGCCAGTGGTTATGTCTATTACGTCTCGCTCAAAGGCGTCACCGGCTCCGGCGCGTTGGACACCGACGCGGTCGAAGCCATGCTGCCGCGCATTCGCCAGCACGTCAGCGTGCCCGTGGGTGTGGGTTTTGGCATCCGTGATGCCACCACCGCCCGCACCATCAGCCGGGTGGCCGACGCGGTGGTGATCGGCAGCCGTATCATCGAGCTCATTGACGAGTTGCCACGCGACCGGGTCGCTGCCACGGCCGAAACCTTCTTGCGCGAGATTCGCACCGCGCTCGATTCATAATTCGCCATTCTCCGAAAAGACGAACAAGGACACACCATGAGTTGGCTCGAAAAACTGCTTCCCCCCAAAATCCAGCACACCAATCCGGAGAACCGGCGCAGTGTGCCCGAGGGCCTGTGGATCAAATGCCCCAGTTGCGACACGGTGCTCTACAAGACCGACCTGGAGCAAAACCAGAATGTGTGCCCAAGCTGCAGTCATCACCACCGCATCGGGGCGCGGGCGCGATTGAATGTTTTTATGGACAACGAAGGCCGTTATGAAATTGGCCAGGAGGTGTTGCCGGTGGACGCCCTCAAATTCAAAGACAGCCGCAAGTACCCGGAGCGTCTGAAAGAAGCCTTGGAAAACACCGGCGAGACCGATGCCTTGGTGGTCATGGGTGGCTCGGTGCTGGGCATTGGCCTGGTGGCGGCATGTTTCGAATTTGAATTCATGGGCGGCAGCATGGGCAGCGTGGTGGGCGAGCGCTTTGTGCGTGGCGTGCATACCGCCATCGAGCAAAAAGTGCCGTTTGTGTGCTTCACCGCCACCGGTGGTGCGCGCATGCAGGAGGGCTTGCTGAGCCTGATGCAGATGGCCAAAACCAACGCCTCGCTGACCCATCTCGCCAAGAAGGGACTGCCCTTCATCAGCGTGCTGACCGATCCGACCATGGGTGGTGTCAGCGCCGGTTTTGCCTTTTTGGGTGATGTGGTGATTGCCGAACCCAAAGCCCTGATCGGTTTTGCCGGCCCGCGTGTCATTGAATCCACCGTGCGCGTCACGTTGCCTGAAGGTTTTCAGCGCGCCGAGTTCCTGCAGACCAAGGGTGCCGTGGACCTGATTTGTGACCGCCGCGAATTGCGTAAGACAATTGCCAACACGCTGGCTATTTTGACGCGTCAAAGTGCTGACGCGGTGGCTTGATGCCACTGTTTGACTGTGGTCTCGCCAACAGGAATCGAACCTGTATTTCACGCTTAGGAGGCATGCGCACTATCCGTTGTGCTATGGCGAGAAGGCGTGATTTTAGGCGCTGAATGCAGCTTTCCCTAGGCTGCTCATCAGGTTGATTTTGTTTAACAATTACCAATTCAGCATCGATCATTAGTGGTTCGGTCATGTCAATGCTCCTTTGCTACGTTGATGGGCCGAGAATAACTCCACATCAGTTTGAATCACACCCCAGATCGCCCCTCCAAGAAGACAAAAACAATCCCCAGGCTTTCTATAATGCAGGCAAATAACCGAGCCACTGTCTTGCACGCCACCCACTCTAAAAATTCCAACGCCACGGCGATCATCGCGCAGGACATGCGTGAGGTTGACACGGTGATCGCGCAACGACTTGACTCTGGCGTGCCGCTGGTGGGTCAGGTCTCCCGCTACATCATCTCTGCCGGCGGCAAACGTTTGCGGCCCGCGCTGCTGCTGCTGATTTGCGGCGCGCTCGGCTTCAAGGGCGTGCAGCGCTTTAACCTGGCTGCCGTGGTGGAATTCATCCACACTGCCACGCTGCTGCACGACGACGTAGTGGACGACTCATCGCTGCGCCGTGGCAACCCCACCGCCAATGAAACCTTTGGCAATCCGGCCAGTGTGCTGGTGGGCGATTTTTTATATTCCCGCGCCTTTCAAATGATGGTCGATGCGCAAGACATGCGCATCATGGAAGTACTGGCAGACGCCACCAACATCATTGCCGAAGGCGAGGTCATGCAGTTGATGAACATGCACAACGCCGCGCTCGATGAAGCGGGCTACCTGCAAGTAATCCGCTCCAAAACCGCCAAACTCTTCGAAGCCAGCGCGCGCGTGGGTGCCATTCTGGCGAGTGCCAACCCTGAGATTGAGGCCGCCTGCGCCAACTACGGACAGGCATTGGGTACCGCTTTTCAAGTCATCGACGACGTGCTCGACTACACCGGCGACGCCGTGGTGATGGGCAAGAACCTGGGTGACGACTTGCGCGAAGGAAAGACCACCCTACCCTTGATCGCCGCCATGCAACGCGGCAGCGCGAGCGAGCGCGAACTCATTCAAAGCGCCATAGAAACCGGCAAACTTGAGCTGATCGATCAGGTAGTGTCCATTGTGCAAACCACCGGCGCCCTTGATGTGGCACGCCAGGCGGCCGCGGCCGAGGCACGCCGCGCCATCACCGCCGCAGAGCAGTTGCCAGACAATGAACACAGGCAGTGTTTGGTACAATTGGCGGCTCAGCTGTTGGAACGCCAGTCCTGACGTTGCGGGGTATAAATCGGAATGTGGCGCAGCCTGGTAGCGCACTTCGTTCGGGACGAAGGGGTCGGAGGTTCGAATCCTCTCATTCCGACCAATTAAACCAATGGGTTAGCAGTTTTTGACTGCTAACCCATTTTGTTTTTCGGTTCCAGAAACTGAATTTAGCCACACCGTTAGCCACACCGCTGAGCCTTGCAAAACATCATCGAGGGCAGTGCGGGCGCGAAGCGCCTGCATGAACCTGGCCCCTGCCACCGACCCCGCGCGGTTCTGAGGGAGCCCCTTGGGGACAGACGGGCAGACCGCGCCGGGCCAATGCCACGCGCAGCGTGGCGAGGCCCCAGGGTGGGCGGGGCAGGCACAAGATACTTGGCCGCAGGCCACTGACCAGAAACACTTGCGAAGCAACTGGCTGAACCCAGAGCGCCAGCACAGCACCAGGGCGACAGTTGGCGGCGCGTAGGGCTGGAACAGACCGGGTAGCGCCGACGGCTGACAAGCCCGGACCAGCGTAGGCAATTTTGCATAGAGTCTTTTTTGTAAACCCGTAGGGCGCGCCAGCGGTGGACGCCACAAAAGGAGCCTGCGACTGTCTGGCGACCACTTTGCAAAATGCGGCCTTATGTAAAAGCGAAGCGGGTGGCCGCAGCTGTGGATACCGTCACCACCTCCGATCCAGCGCTCAGCCACGATGCGCAGCGACTTGCGGCGACACACATGACCGTGCTGATGGCTACCTGGTTTCAGCACGAGGCGCAGCGAGGCGACACCGAATGCTTTGGCATGGCGCAGCAGCGCCTTGGCAACTGGCTGGACGACTCGGAACGTCGATCAAGCTCAAAGCAGTGGTGGTGCTTGCCCTGCCGTGGGCGCGCAGCGCCTTCTATGCGGTTCTTGTTCATCGGCTCGCGATTTACGCTCCACGCTTCCTTCCCACACTCGGTCACCCTCATGCAGTTGCGTTTCACTTTGCTCACCGTGACCAGCTCGTAGCGGGACTTGCACCCGCAGCTAAAACAAAAGTCTCAATTGACAACCTGCGCCAGTTCGCCACGGGCGTATTGCCCGGCCACCTCGAACAAGCTATGGCCTTTGATTTTTGACCCCTGGCCTTCGCAGCCGAACTGCAGATAGCGCTGTTTGCACAGGGCTTTGGCGGCCTCGCGGGCCGGCTTGAGCCAGTCGCGGGCGTCGAATTTTTCGGGGTTCTCGGCCATGAACTTGCGCACGGCGGCAGTCATGGCCAGGCGGATATCGGTGTCGATATTGATCTTGCGCACGCCGTATTTGATGGCCTTCTGGATTTCTTCCACCGGCACGCCGTAGGTTTCTTTCATCTTGCCGCCGTACTGGTTGATGATGGCCAATGACTCTTGCGGCACCGAGCTGGAGCCGTGCATCACCAGATGGGTGTTGGGCAGGCGACGGTTGATTTCCATCACGCGGTCAATGGCAAGAATGTCACCGGTGGGCTTGCGGGTGAACTTGTAGGCGCCGTGGCTGGTGCCGATAGCAATGGCCAGCGCGTCGAGCTGGGTGCGCTTGACGAAGTCGGCCGCCTGCTCGGGGTCGGTGAGCATTTGCTCGCGTGTCATGGTGGCGTCGGTGCCGTGGCCGTCCTCCTTATCGCCTTTCATGGTTTCCAGGCTGCCCAGGCAACCCAGCTCGCCCTCCACCGTCACGCCCACGGCGTGCGCCATGTCAACCACTTTGCGCGTGACCTCGGCGTTGTAGTCGTAGCTGGCAATGGTTTTGCCGTCGGCCATCAGCGAGCCGTCCATCATGACCGAGCTGAAGCCCAGGTTGATGGCGCCCTGGCACACGTCCGGGCTTTGGCCGTGGTCCTGGTGCATGACCAGCGGAATGTGCGGATACGACTCGATGGCGGCCAGAATCAGGTGTTTGATGAAGGGCTCACCAGCGTATTTGCGGGCACCCGCGCTGGCTTGCAAAATGACCGGCGCACCGACTTCATCGGCGGCCGACATCACGGCTTGCACTTGCTCCAGGTTGTTGACGTTGAAAGCCGGGATGCCGTAGCCGTTGGCTGCCGCATGGTCAAGCAGTTCTCGCATAGAAACAAGTGCCATGGCGATGTCCTTTAGGGGTTGGTAACAGGGTGGTAACTGAGGCCAATTCTAGCGACACACCGACACCGCCGCGAATGACCACTCGTCCCCTGAAAGATCACGACACGCGGCAAATCTTGAGCATATTGGTGCCGCCGGGCGAGCCCATCGGCTCACCACAGGTGATGGCATAGACATCGCCGGTTTTCACAATGCCGCGCGCCTTGAGGTCGCTCTCGGATTCGGCCAGTGCGGTGTCGCGGTCGGCGCTGGTGTCAATCAGCAGCGGGCGCACGTTGCGGTACAGCGTCATTTTGCGTTGCGTGGCAATTTTTGAAGTCAGCGCAAAAATGGGCACATGAATCAGGTGACGGCTCATCCACAGCGCGGTCGCGCCGCTGTCGGTCATGGCCACGATGGCCTTGGCGCCCAAGTGATGCGCGGTGAACAAGGCGCCCATGGCAATGGTCTGGTCGATGCGGGTGAAGATTTTGCCGCTGAAGTCGGCCTCGAGCTTGAACATCTCGCCACCCTCGGCCGCGTGGCAAATTTTGGCCATTTCTATCACGGTTTCCAGCGGGTATTTGCCAGCGGCGGTTTCGGCTGACAGCATGACCGCGTCGGTGCCGTCGAGCACCGCGTTGGCCACGTCGCTGACCTCGGCGCGGGTGGGCACCGGGTTGTTGATCATCGACTCCATCATCTGCGTGGCCGTGATCACCACTCGGTCGTGCTCACGCGCCAGCTTGATCATGCGTTTTTGCAGCGCCGGCACCACGGCGTTGCCCACTTCCACTGCCAGGTCGCCGCGCGCCACCATGATGCCATCGCTGGCCAGCAGGATATCTTCGAGGTGCGGAATCGCCTCGGCGCGCTCAATTTTGGCGATCAGGCCAGGTCGGTGGCCGTCCTCGGCCGCCACGCTGCAGAGTTGCCGCGCCATTTCCATGTCGGTGGCAGTTTTGGGAAAGCTCACCGCCACGTAATCGGCATGGAAGCCCATCGCCGTGCGGATGTCTTCCATGTCCTTGGCAGTGAGAGCCGGGGCGCTCAGGCCGCCGCCCTGCTTGTTGATGCCCTTGTTGTTGGACAACTCGCCACCGAGCCTGACCGTGGTGTGAATTGCCTCGCCCTTGACCGCATCGACCACGATGACGATCAAGCCGTCGTTAAGCAGCAGCACGTCGCCGGCCTTGACTTCGCGCGGCAGAGCTTTGTAGTCCAACCCCACGGCATCGATGTCACCAAGCTCGGTGCGCGCCGCGTCCAGGACAAATTTCTGGCCCGATTGCAACAACACCTTGCCCTCGGCAAATATGCCGACCCGGATCTTGGGCCCCTGCAAATCGGCCATGATGCCGACCTCGCGCCCGGCCCGCTTGGCGACTTCGCGCACCAGACGCGCCCGCTCGATATGGTCTTGCGCCGTGCCGTGGCTGAAGTTCAGTCGCACCACATTGACCCCGGCGTGGATCATTTGCTCCAGCAACGCAGGATCGCTGGACGCGGGGCCTAAAGTGGCAACAATTTTGGTGGCGCGACGTGGCATAAAAATATCTCCATGTAATTTAGTTTCGTGATTTTCACACAACGTAGTTACATGACAGCAACAAGAATGCCCGCGCTACCACCCCAGCCCCAGATGCAGCGGCAGATAGACCGCCATGCCCGACACAATGGTGCCCAGCACCGCCTGGCCCTGGCCCTTGCGCCAGAAGAAATAGCCGGCACCAGCCAGCGCGGCGTAGATGCGCGCGTCTTGCCAGGTGCTGATGAGCAAGCCCTGCGTCATGATCACCTCGGGCGCCACCACCGCGGCCAGCGCCGCAATGGGTGCGTACTGCAGGCCGCGCTGCGCCCAGTGCGGCAGGTGCCAGGCCTGGTCGCTGATGAAAAAGAAACAGCGCGTGATGACGGTAACCAGCGCCAGGCCCGCAATCACCCCCAGCGTCCAGAGGTCGGTGCCATTCAGGTCGGGGCCGCTCATGCCGCTGCGCCCGGCTTTTTGGGCCAGCTTTCTTCAAGGATCAGGCACAGCGCCACCGCGCAGGCAATGGCCACCACAATGTTGAGCTTGAGCGGCAGCGCATAGGCAGCCACGGCGGCCATGCCCGCCACCCCGGCGGCAACGCGGCGCAAATGGCTGGAGGCCAGCGAACAACCGATGCCCAGCAGCGCCAAAATACCCGCAAAAGCCAGCCCCCAATGGGTTGGAATCACATTGGCCAGCGCAATGCCGATCAGACTGGCCCCTTGCCAACTAACCCAGTTGAACAGGCTGCCGCCACTGAGAAAAGCCAACTGCTCGCGGCGCTCGGCGACATGCTCCGAAGGGTGGTGGTAGTGCTTGGTAAACAGCACATAGCTAAGGTCGGTGGTCAGGTAGCCCTGCAACAGGCGCCAGCGCAGCGGCAGGTGCATCAGGTAGGGACGCATGTGGGCGCTGAACACCACAAAACGCAAATTGACGCAAAAAGCTGTGGCCAGAATCACCCACACTGGCGCACCGGCCGTCATCAGGGGCATGGCAGCGAGCTGCGAGCTGCCGGCAAACACCAGCAAAGTCATGGCAACGGCCTCGAACGTGCTCATGCCAGACTTGACCATGGCCACGCCGGTCATCAAGCCCCAAGCGGCCAGGCCCGGCGACACCGCGGCCATCTCGCGCAGGCCGCGGCCAAACGCCGGGTGCTGCCACCAGCTGCGTGCCTGCGCGCGCCAGGCGCGCATCAGCCCAGCACCTGTCCGACTTGCAAGGGGCAACCGCGCAGGAACTCGGCACTGGCAAGGCGTTTGCCGCCGGGGCGCTGCAGTTCGGTGAGGATGACGATCGAATCAAGTGCGGCGACCGCAATGCCGGCTGCGGTGATCGCCACGATCTGGCCCGCCACTTGTGAGGCTTGCGGCGTGCCATCGCCCGCCTCGCTGGCCTCAGCCGCCCAGATTTTGAGCGTCTCACCCGCCAACTGGGTGCTGGCACCCGGAAACGGGTTGAACGCGCGCACCCGCCGGGCAATGGTTTGCGCCGACTGCGACCAGTCGATGGCAGCCTCGGCCTTGTCGATCTTGCTGGCATAAGTGATGCCATGCGCTGGTTGCGGCACGGGATGCAGCTTGCCAACAGCAGCCTGCGCCAGCGCCTGCACCATCAGTTGGCCACCCAACTCGGCGAGCCGGTCGTGCAGGCTGCCGGTGGTGTCGGTTGGCAAAATCGGCAGCGACTGCGTGAGCAGCATGTCGCCGGTGTCCAGGCCGGCGTCCATTTGCATGATGGTGACACCGGTGGCCGCATCGCCGGCCTCGATGGCGCGGTGGATCGGGGCGGCACCGCGCCAGCGCGGCAGTAAAGAGGCGTGAATATTGAAGCAACCCAGCCTTGGCATGTCGAGCACCCACTGCGGCAGGATCAGGCCGTAAGCCGCCACCACCATGGCGTCGGCCTGCGCGGCTTCGAGCGCCTGGCGGGCGGCCTGCGCATCTTCCGGGTATTTTCCGTCCAGGCGCAAGCTGCGCGGTTGCGCCACGGCCATGCCATGCGCCAGCGCAAACTGTTTGACCGGCGAAGGGTGCAGCTTCATGCCGCGTCCGGCGGGGCGGTCGGGCTGGCTCAACACCAGCGCCACGTCATGACCGGCCGCATGCAAGTGGGCCAACGCCACTGCGGCAAATTCGGGCGTGCCCGCGAACACCAGCTTCAAGCGCGCTCCTCGCGCTGGGCTTTGAGCAGCTTGGTCTTGATGCGGTTGCGCTTGAGTGGCGACAAATACTCGACGAACATCTTGCCCATCAGGTGGTCCATCTCGTGCTGGATGCACACCGCCAGCAGCCCGTCGGCCTCGATCAGCCGCTGCGTGCCCACGTCATCGAGGGCCTCGACCTTGACCGCATCGTGGCGCCGCACGCCGTCGTAAATGCCGGGCACCGAAAGGCAACCCTCTTCATTCAGATGCGTCTCGGGGCTGGCCCACAGAATTTTCGGGTTAATCAGCACCAGGGGCACATCGCGACCCTCGGAAATATCCATCACAATCAGCCGCTCGTGCACATTGACCTGGGTGGCCGCCAGGCCAATGCCTTTGGCCTCGTACATGGTCTCGAACATGTCGGCAATCAGGGTTTTGATGCGCGCATCGACCGCAGCCACAGGTTTGGCCACGGTGTGCAGTTTGGGGTCGGGATAGCAAAGAATTGGGAGTAGAGCCATGATGTCACTTCAAAGATGTCGTTATTTTCGCTATTTTCGCCGTGCTGCGTCCATTACCCGCAGGACAATCGTTGTCCCGGCAAGGGCTTGGGCGCACAATCTCATGTGAGTTAATCAAATGCAAAACACCATGGCCAAAACTTTTTTTGACACTGTCTCACCTAAATTGACCTGGATGGCGCTGGCCTGCAGCTTGCTGGCAGGCCCCGCGCTGTCGCAAAATTTCCCGATCACGGCGCAGCAGCGCGCCATTGCCAACCAGGTCGCCCAGAGCGGCGTGGCCTTGAGCGAGCTGAGCCCCAATGCACCGCAAAGCTACACGGTGAAGTCTGGCGACACGCTGTGGGCTATTTCCGGCTTGTTCCTTCTAAGGCCCTGGCGCTGGCCCGAACTGTGGGGCATGAACTTGTCCGACATCAAAAACCCGCACCTGATTTATCCGGGCCAAACGCTGTATCTTGACACCAGCAACGGCCGGGCACGCCTGAGCATGCACCCAGGCAGCGACCTGCCCACGGTACGCGTGTCGCCGCGCACCCGCGTTGAAAATTTGGCAAGCAGCGCCCTGCCCACGCTCAAGAGCAGCCTGATCGAGCCGTTCCTGGCCGAACCCCTGATCGTCGATGAACAGGGTCTGAGCGCGGCACCACGGATCGTGGCGGCGCAAGACAGCCGGGTGTTGCTCACCCGCGGCGACCGGGCCTATGCCCGCGGCACCGCTGACGCCAAACTAACCGACGACCCACGCAAGAAGCAACAGGCGTTCAGAGTGTTTCGCAACGCCACGCCGCTGAAAGACCCGGTCAGCGGCGAAGTACTGGGCTATGAAGCCCAGTACGTTGGCAAGGCCTTGCTGGCACGCAGCGAAAGCAGCCAGGAAAGCGTTGATGGCGACGGCAAAAGCCGCACTGATATCGTGCCAGCCACCATCGACATCGTTGATGCCAAAGAAGAAATACGCGTTGGCGACCGGCTGTTGCAAGAGCCGCCGGTACAACTGCAAAGTTACGTTCCCCACGCCCCCGTGGGTGCCATGGATGCCCGGGTTGTCTCGGTTTACGGCAATGCCGTGGTCAATGCCGCCCAAAACCAGGTGGTGAGCATCAACCGTGGCAGCCGTGATGGCCTGGAGCCGGGCCATGTGCTGGCCATCATGACCGACGGCGCACGCCTGGTGGACAAGACCGATGCCAATCGCCCCATGATCAAGTTGCCCGATGAGCGCAATGGTTTATTGATGGTGTTTCGAACTTTCGAAAAGGTGTCATACGGCCTGGTGCTCGACATCACCAGCGGTGTCAAGGTAGGTGATCGACTGGTCAACCCGCTCTGACAGCACCCGCCGGCCACCCATGGAACGCGATGAACTCAAGGCATGGCTGAGGCTGACACTGAGCCCGGGCATCGGCAACGTCACGGCGCGCAAGCTGCTAACGGCTTTTGGCCTGCCACAGGCCATATTCGAGCAGCCCTCCTGCGCTTTGCGGCAAGTGGCAACAGCAACCCAAACGCAGGCTTTGCGCGGCGAGCCCGAGGCATTGACCGGGCTGCTGGAAACCACCTGGGCCTGGCTCAACCAAAGCGAACCGAATGGCTGCCGGCGTCACATCGTCACGCTGGGCGACCCTGGTTATCCGAAAGTCTTGCTCGACATCGACGACCCGCCTTTGATGCTGTACCTGCTGGGCAACGCCCACTTCGAAGATGACGCGCCATCAGACCCTGCTGCGTCCTGGCCGATCGAGGCCCGGCGCTGCCTGGCCGTGGTGGGCAGCCGCAACCCGACACCGCAAGGTGCGCGCAATGCCAGGCAATTCGCCAAAGCGCTGGTTCAGTCCGGCCTGACGGTGGTGAGCGGCCTGGCCCTGGGAGTGGACGGCGCCGCCCACGAAGGCGCCCTTGAGGCTTTGCCCGACGGTGCCACAGGCCAAGCGCTGACGCTGGCCGTGATCGGCACCGGCCTGGACCGGGTTTACCCCAGAGCCCACCACGCCCTGGCCCACCGCGTTGCGCAACACGGCCTGTTGCTGAGCGAGTACCCGTTGGGAACGCCGCCCTTGAATGCCAACTTCCCCAAACGCAACCGCCTTATCGCCGGGCTCGCTCGCGGCACGCTGGTGGTGGAGGCCGCCCTGCAATCGGGCTCGCTCATTACCGCCCGGCTCACCACCGAACAGGGCAAGGATGTGTTTGCCATCCCCGGCTCAATCCACGCGGCGCAGTCGCGTGGTTGCCACGCACTGATCAAGCAAGGTGCCAAGCTGGTGGAATCAGCGCAAGACGTGCTGGAAGAACTGCAGGGCTATGAGGCGTTGTCGGCCGTGACAGCCGGTCTGGCTACTCCTGGCGACCCGCCAAACAAGAACGGCACAGACGACGCCGACCACGCGCTGCTGCAAGCCATCGGCTTCGATCCCGTCGGGCTCGACGCCTTGCAGGGCAGGACCCAGCTGCAAACTGCAGATTTACAGGCCCAGTTGATGACACTGGAAATCAATGGGCTGGTGGCACGCTTGCCGGGCGGCCTGTTTCAACGCCTGCCGGGCGCCTGAAACTGATGGCATCCTGGCGCAGTTCACGCCAGCAGGCGCTCGGGGTTGGCTTCCAGTTGGGTCAGGGCATCGCGGGTGGCACGTGCC
>NZ_JACUUE010000135.1 GCF_014859475.1 Rhodoferax sp. | reverse complement strand
CGGAGACATGGATTGCGTCACTTCGTTCGCAATGACGGGGCTGTTCATGGAAAGCCATCCGTACCCGGTCCGATACCGCACACGGGCCTTGAACAAAGACATCGTCACTGCGAGCGTAGCGCGGCAGTCCATGACTGCCGGGTGCATGGATTGCTTCACTTCGTTCGCAATGACGGGGCTGTTCACAGCAAGCGAAGCGTGGCGATCCATTGCGCCTACGGATACTTGTTGACACCCAGCTTGTGAACCATGCCGTGGCAGGCCAGCTGGCAATTACCGCCATTGGGCGTCTTGGTGAAGGCGATCTTGCCTGCACTGTCTGGCGTCACCACCGGGTTGCCGTTGACATCACTGAGCATGAAGTTGATCAGGTTGGACTGCGTGCGCGAGCCATGCGCATCGTGGCACGCGGCACACGATGCGTTGACCGGGCTGGACAGGTGCCGCAAATGCGGGAATTTGCCTACGTTCGGATTGAGCAGGGTGCTGCGGTCGTGGCATTTGTAGCACAGCGCAAATTCGGTGGGCGACTCAATCACGGTGCTGGCGGTGTTGTAGTTCAACTCCAGCAGCGGTTTGTAGATGGAGCCGTGCGGCCCGGCCGGTGTGGTGCCACCGGCAGTCCAGCCGTCGTTGTTGTGGCAACTGCCGCAAGCAATCCGGCTGATGGCCGTCAGACCCGTGCCCAACACAAAACTGTTGTCCGGGATGGTGGCGTTGCGCCCCACGGCCGTCACCGGATGAAAAGACAAGTTGCTCGGCTCGAACTGCTCGCGCGCGTTGCGCACATTGTCCTGGCGCGCAAAGCTCAGCGTTGTGGCCGGGGCCAGACCATGGCACTTGTAGCACACCTCCTGCTCATAGGTGGCCACCGCCACCGGCGCGCCGGCCTGGTCAATGCCGGGCACGCCTTTGAGCGGCCCGCTGACATTGGGTGCGGTGGCGCTGCTGGAGTCGGCCGCGTGGGGGTTGTGGCAGTCGGCGCAGGCCACGTGCCTTGTCATCGTGCTCGCATCTTCCTTGGGCTTGTGGGTCCAGGGGTCGATGTCGATCGGATGCCGGTAGGGCTTGGCAAATTCGGTGTTGAAATTGAAGCCGGCCTTGGCCACCGTACCGCTGTGGCAAATGGTGCAATTGGCGGCTTCGCCCACTTGGGCCAGCAAGCCCTCGCTATGGCCGGCGGCATGGGGGCGATGGCAATTCAGGCAGGCGTTGTCTTGCACCGTGGTGTAGCCGTCGGCAGGCCAGGGGCTGGTGCCGGTGCTGTTCCAGGTGGCCACTGAATTGGCATGACTCGCGTTGGTCCAGTTGGCCGGCAGATGGCAGGTGGTGCACAAAGCGCCCTTGATCGGGTCCATGCGCATGAAGTTGGCCCGATCGACATGCGCGTCGTGGCAACTGGTGCACTGCACCTGCCCGCCCGCGTCCAGATGCAAGGCATTGGGCGCCCCCTGCGGGTCCACCAGCTCGCCGCGGTCGATGGCCAACTGACTGTCGTAGGTGAAGGAAATGGGGTGGTCATTGGACAGGTCGGTGCCAATCAAACCCGCGCCGGTGAGTTTGCCCAGCGTCGGCTGCACCCCCCCTGGCGGGCGCAGCAGGTTGCCCATGGCCATGGTGCCATCGTGGCACGACAGGCACAGGCGCGAGCTGCCCGTGGGCTGCGTCGGCACCGCCTTGAGCGTGGAACTGGTGTACAAGGTGTAGGTGGCGGCTGAGAACGCCCGGTTCCACAAGGCTCGTGACGCATTGGCGTTATGCGGCGTGTGGCAAAACACGCACAGGCCGGTGGCCTCGGGCGCCTTGAACGTGCCGGAACCGCTGGGCGTCAGATTATGTCGGGTGTTGGCAATGTCAGCCCGGGCTGCCGGGGCCCAGGCAAGAAGGCCGGCGACCAGTCCGGCCAGCAGCATGGCCGGGACACCGGCCGCATTGAATTTGGCGTTCATTGTGTTGACTCCTTTGCCGTCGCGATGGCGCCCTGGAATACCTGCACGCGATGGTTGTAGGCATCGGCCACATAGACCTTGTCTTCATTGGAAATAAATATGCCCCGCGGCAACATCAGCTGGCCCGGGCGCTCGCCGCGTTCGCCAAAAACCAGCAACAACTGGCCGCTCCGGTCAAAAATCTGCACCAGGTCAAACAGCGCATCGACCACGTAGTAATGGCCACCGGCATCAGCGGCAATGCCCTTGGGCGCTGCAAAGTCGCCGCTGCCATTGCCCTGATGACCGAACTTCCACAAAAAAGCGCCGTCCTGGCTGAGCGCCTGAATGCGAAAGTTCAGCGCGTCGGTCACCAGCAGCGCGCCACTGGCATCGAGCGCCAGGTGCGTGGGGTAATTGAACTGGCCGTCGCCGCGGCCGCTCCCGCCCATGTGGCGCAGCAGCGCACCGTTGCCGTCGAACACCGTGATGCGGTGGCGCTTGCTGTCGAGCACGTAAAGCCGCCGCGCGGCCTCGCTCCAGGCCAGGCCCGCCGGGCGCTCCAGCCCCTGGGTGGCAAAGGTGCGCAGCAGCGCACCCTCGCGGTCAAGCAGAAACACCTTGTTGAGCCCGGTGTCGGCCACAAACACGGCGCCATCCGCGCGCAGCGCCAGTGCCACCGGCGACACCAGCGCCTCGTTGCCGACTTTTTTCAGTTGGCTCGCGCGCTTATTCGGCCGGTCCAGAATCCACAGCGACCGCGTGCCGGGGTCGGCCACATACAGCACGCCAGCCGCCTCGGCCACGGCCGACGGCCGCACCAACTGCTGTGCGCCCGTGCCCATCAGGGCATCGCCCAAACGCTGCAGCCACGAGCGCTCGATGCCCCAGTCCTGCGCACCGGCCACACTTTGCAGGTAGCGGATGCGTGGCGGCTCGGGCGGCTCGGGCCAGACCAGGGCAGCGGGGTCCATGGCAGGTGCGGGCACAGGCGTGCCGCAGCCGCCCGCCAGCAACAGCACCGTAGTGGCCAGCCAGGCCTTGAAAAAACGACTCACCATAACGCCCTCCTGATTGTGACGCTGATGTTTTCACTCTGGCCGCGGGCGCCGCCGCTCGCCGAGTAGCCGACCGAACCGGCAACGGACACGGTCAACAGGCCCACCTGCCGTTGTGTGCGCGCGCCAAGCTGCATGAGGGTGGAGCGGGCCGAATCGCTATTTTCTTGCACTCTAACTTCGGCAAATGCTTCGTTACGCCAGCCGCTTTCCGGATTCCAGTTGAGCGAGGCCCGGGTCGAAAGCAAGGTGTGCTGGCGCGCGGGATTCAGGTACTGGGTATTGCTCGCAGAAGCGTTGAAAGTCATCTGCCACTCGTAGGCGGGTTTCCAGAACAACGATGCCTGCAGCATGCGCCGGTCATAGGCGCTCAGTGTGCCGCGGTAGCGCTCATAGTTGGCCGTGCCCCTGGCATCCATGCCATGCAAACGCCCGCTGCCCTGCAATTCCAGGCGGCTGGTGTTGGTGATATCTTCCAGGGCAAAACTGCGGGTGCTGCTGCGCTCGTGGCTGGCGAACGCCGAGGTGGCGAAACCACGCCAGCTGCCGTTCATGTAAACGTTGACGGTGTCGTTACGCGAGCTGTAGAACAAAAAGAGGGCCTCGCCGCTGAGCGGCTTGCTGGTGGACTGCTGGTGGTTGTACGAGGCACCAATCCAGCCATAGTGCACAGCCACACCGTAGCCTGTGCCGCGGCTTTCGGATTCAAGGTTCGGGTCGATCCGGACCTCATAGGTGACCTTGAGCGGATCGCCTATCTCAACCGGATCGTTGTTTGGTAACGTGTCACGGTAAATGGGTGTGATGTAAGTGAAATTGCCAATCACCGCCACCGTGTAGTCGATGCCACGGAGCAGCTCTTGCTCGACCGGGGCGTCCCTGAGGTTGAAAACCCGGATGCTGTTTTCGATGACAAAAGGCTCGCTCAATTTATGCGTTGAATCAGCGACAACGGGATCAAGCGCGTCGAACTCGTCTTTCGCATTGACGATGCCAACGCTCAGCGCGCTGCTGCTGCGCTGGTAGTTGCCCGCCCAGTTCAGCCCCAGGCTGCCGCCGTGGGGCAGACTGTGCCGGTAGCTCTGGCTGAAGTTGCCACGGTAGGTGGACAGCGTGCCGTTAGCCAGCTCGGCCCGCTCGCCCTTCAAGGTCATGTTGGTGTACAGGTTTTGGTACAGCTGGTGCGACACGCCCACAGTGCCGGCGTGGCGCAGCGTCACCGCACCCTCGGCTTCATCGCGGCTGAAGTCATAGGTGTAGTCGCTGGCCAGGCTGCGGGAATGGACGATGCTCAGGGCCTCGGTGGCCGTCAGGGTGTTGCTGGGCAGCAGCGTGTCGCGCGTGGCGTAGCTCAGGGTGGAGTCAAAGTTGCGGTTCAGGCCGGGGCCGAAGTCGAGGTTGTAATTGGCGCTAGCCACCTGAAATTTGCTGCCGGCCTGCACCTGTGCCGCGTTGACCTGGTCGGTTGCCAGGTAGCGCAGGCGCAGGTCGGCCGTGGTGAAACCTTTTTGGGCCGAGGCCTCCACCGTGCGCCGGGTCTGTTCGATCTGGGTGATGCGATCGAAATAGGTACTGGTTTGCTGAAGGTGTTGCTCGCGCGCACTCAGATTGGCGCTAAACCATGGCCCCACCCAGTCCTTGAGCGCACTGTCTTCCTTGAGCGACACACTGAAGCCCCGGTTTTCTGAGCTGCCGACGGAGCGCCCGCCGAAGTCGAGGCTGGCGTCGATCTGGGTGAGATTGGCGTAAACCTGGATGGGGTAGGGTTTGAACTCCAGAATGCCGGCGCTGAAGTTGTAGTCTGTCACCCGCTGATCGCTGCTGCCCGCTGCCGACGAACCGCTGAATTGAGACTGGTCGAAGCCGATGCGCAAGCCCAGGTTGGCATTGATGAGGCGCCGGTCCAACACATAGAGGCCGGTGCCCTGAACGCGCAGCGATTCCTGCAAACGATAGGCCGAACCGCTGGAACTGTTGCCGGCGTTTTCATTGGCGTTGTGGCGAAAGTTGGCACTCAGGCCCAAGTCGCCGCTCCACCGGCCCCGCCCCAGATGCCAGTCAACCGCCCAACTGGAAGCGCACGGCGTGCCCGCCATCAAGACCAGCAGAACACGGCGCAACCAAGGGGGCGAACACCTCATTTATGGTGGCATCTCGAACAGGTATCAAAATTGACCGGAAAAGCGGGCAGACCCTTGTGGCAGGCGCCACAAAACTTTTTCTGATCGATCAGCGCCATGGTAATTTGGGCGCTGCCGGCCTTCATCTCGAAGCCCATGGTCTTGTTGTGGCAAACGTAGCACTTGAACTTGACGCGGTGATTCCAGTGCGAAAAAATGGCCGGCGGAAAGTCTTCGTCGCCCTTGGTCTTGCGCTCAAAGGTGATGTCGCCCAGCACCGGCTCGGCCAAGGCGCCCACTGCCATCCCGAACAGCATCAAGGCGGCCATGAATTGCAGCAGCAGCGTCTTCATGATTTCTTGATCGGCTTGTGGCAGCCTTTGCAGCCCGAGGGCTGGGCCAGCGCCACCTTGTCGTGGCACACGCCGCAGTACTTGCCCTCGTCGATGTCGTCCATGGTGATTTTGGCGCTGCCGGCCTCGCGCTTGAAGATGGCGTTGTGGCAGTTGTTGCAGGTGAGCCACTGGGTATGGGTGCTGTGCGAAAAAACCACCATGCGATTGGGCTTGCCCGAAGTGGACAGCTCGATGTCGTCGTCAGCGGTTCGGCCCGGGTCTTTGTCCTTGTCGTCGATGACGCCCTTGGGCGTAATGAGCTTGCTCTCGAGTGCGGCCATCCAGTCGATGTTGTCTTCGTCGTCCTTGGGCAGCTGCTTGAAAAGCTCGGGCCAGTTGGGCGGCGGGCCAGCCTTGGCCAGCGCTGCCAGCGAATCCAGATGCGCCTGTGAGACTTTGAAGACCGGGCCGCTCGGAGGCGGCGTGCGCCGGGGCTGGCGCACCTGCAGCTCGCTTGGCTGCGCCTGGCCGGGCGGCGGCATGTCGAACAGCAGCGCCATCAAGGGCGTGGAACTGCTGCAGGCCGCCAGCAGCGCGAGCAGCAGCGCCATGTGCAGCCAACGCCAACCGCGCAACCCTCGAAAGTGCCCGTTCGCAGCCATCGTTATCTATTCAAAAAAACCGTTGCGCATGAAAAAAATTTTACCATTCAGCCAGGCGAGGAACGCACGCAAATGGTTCCGCATTTCAATCCAATCCAACTAAAAAGGGCGCTGACCCGAAAGTCAGCGCCCTTGGTGCGCAAAAGCAGAGCGAGGTGCCTGGCCTATTTGATGTGGCACTGCAGGCAGATGTAGCCACCGGCTTGCGTGGAGCCCTGGTTTTGGCCGCGCAGCAGCCAGTCGTCCACGGTCTGCTTGTTGTGCGGGTCGTGGCAAGTGGAGCATTCCATGCCGCTGATACCTGCTTCAGCGCCGGCCACGATGCTGGCGCCATCGTCAACATACAGCTTGATCAGCGAAGCCTGGTTGCCGCCACCAGCGGCGACAGGTGCGAATGCGCTGGAGGCCAAACCGCCGCCGAGACTCGTGTTCGAGATTTGGTGCGCCACGGAGAGTGGCTGGAACTCACCCAGCACCACGCCATCGCCAGTGACTTTGCTGTTGTAGGTGGCGCCAGCCTCATCCGGGTAGGGCATGCCGACCGGGTGCGTGCCGGCCATGTTGCCACCGGTGCCAACCATGTAATTCGGACGGGCATCGGCGCTGGTCCAGATCTTGCCGTCGAAATCGGTCGGCTGGTCACCCACCTTGAAGGTGTTGTAAGTGCCGGCCTTGCCTTTGTACATGCTCACGTCACCAATGGCCACCGAGCCGTCATGGCAAGCCAGGCACTTGGCCGTTGGGCCTTTGTAAGTGCCGGCCATCGAGGCATACGCGGTGCCGCCGGTTGTGGCCGTTGCGTCACTCCAGCTGAAGTTGTTGGCTGATGGGCTCTTGTTCCAGAGCAGCAAGCTGGACTGGGCACTGTGCGGCGTGTGGCAGAAAGCGCA
>NZ_JACUUE010000134.1 GCF_014859475.1 Rhodoferax sp. | reverse complement strand
GCACTGCCGCGGTAGTGATTGAGTCATTCTGTTGCACTTGCCGCTCTTCGGGCTGGTTCAACCTAGATTCCTCAGTTGGACGCGTCCGAGTGGGCTGCTGGTGGCGTGTCTGGGTAGGCGCGACGACGCAGCGGGCTACTGCCCGCAAGGAGAAGCAACGACCCCAGGCACGCTGCCAGCGGCGCAATCGCTCGCGTACCGTCCTCGCGAGCCCAGCGTGGCGATCCAGGTCTTCGGCAGTCATGGATTGCGTCACTTCGTTCGCAATGACGCTGTTCTTTCACGTTAAGGAATCCAGGATCAATCGTCACCACGGTCTCAGACCAAGTGGGCTTGGGCAGGGGAGCCGATGTCGCAAAGCGAAGCGCGTCTGAGGCTCCCCTGCCCAAGCCCACTTGGTTCGTCACAAGCACATCATTGGACGAACCCTGCATTTGTACCCTGACGGAATTCATGATTTGGATTCAAGCCCAATTACACTAGCGACCATGTTTCACGTGAAACACGCCTTCAACTTTTCTACCCGGTAAGCATCGCATGGCCAAAATCTTTTGTATTGCCAATCAAAAAGGTGGCGTGGGCAAAACCACCACCACGGTCAACTTGGCCGCGGGCCTGGCCAAGGTGGGACAACGGGTGCTGATGGTTGATCTCGACCCGCAAGGCAATGCCACCATGGGTTCGGGCGTGGACAAGCGCAAACTTGAGCTCTCGGTGTACGACGTGCTGCTGGAATCCGCCTCCGTCGTGGAAGCGCGGGTGCAAAGCAGCAAGCTGCAAGACGCAGGTTGCAGTTATGACGTTCTGGGTGCCAACCGCGAGCTTGCCGGGGCCGAGGTGGAGATGGTGGAACTCGAACGCCGAGAAAAACGCCTGCGCCAGGCCTTGAGCGCCGTGGCGCAAGACTACGACTTTATCCTGATCGACTGCCCACCCAGCTTGTCAATGCTCACGCTCAACGGCCTGTGCTGTGCCCACGGCGTGATCGTGCCGATGCAGTGCGAGTATTTTGCCCTCGAAGGCCTGGCGGACCTGGTCAACACCATCAAGCAAGTGCATGCCAATTTAAACAAAGAGCTGGCCATCATCGGCCTGCTGCGCGTCATGTTCGACTCGCGCATCACCTTGCAGCAGCAGGTCAGCGAACAGCTCAAGGCGCGCTTTGTCGACAAGGTGTTCAATACCGTGATTCCGCGCAATGTGCGGCTGGCCGAAGCGCCCAGTTACGGCGTGCCCGGCGTGGTGTTTGATCCATCGAGCAAGGGCGCGCAGGCCTTCGTGGCATTCGCCCAGGAAATGGTGGAGCGCATTAAAAAAATGTAGCCAGGCTGGTCCAAGCCAATTTCAAAATACCAATGACGCTACTAAAAACATAGCAATGAAAGCCGATAACGTAATCATCCTGCCGGGCTGGCAAGGCTCAGGCCCGCAGCACTGGCAAAGCCTGTGGCAGGCCCAGTCTGGCTTCCAGCGGGTGGAGCAGCACGACTGGCTGCGACCACTGCGCGGTGACTGGATCGCGCGTCTGGAAGACGTGGTGTTGTCGCTTGACGCGCCCGCCGTGCTGGTGGCGCACAGCCTTGGCTGCCTGCTGGTGGCGGCGTGGGCGGCGCATAGCCGCAACACGCACCGCGTCAAAGCCGCGCTGCTGGTGGCCCCCGGTGATGTGACGCAAGAGGCGCTGCGCCCGGTGCTTGCCAGTTGGTCGCCGATCCCGTTGCAGCCGCTGCAATTCAAAAGCACGCTGGTGGCCAGTCGGGACGACCCCTACTGCAGCTTTGAGCGTGCGCAAACCTTTGCCCAAGCCTGGGGCTCGGGCCTGGTCGATGCCGGCGCGCTCGGCCACATCAACGCCGATTCCGCTCTGGGCGCCTGGCCGCACGGCCTGGTCTTGCTGAACCAACTCATCAACACATCACTGGGAGATTGTCGTGGTCACTAAAAAACTCAAAGGCCTGGGCCGTGGTCTGGAAGCCCTGCTGGGCCCCACGGTCGATGAACTTCTCACCCCAGAGGGCAGCCATGCCCAGCTGGTCAACAGCGGCCTGCCGTCCACCTTGCTGCTCAGCGACATGGTGCCCGGCCAGTACCAGCCGCGCACCCGCATGGACGAGGGCGCACTCTATGAGCTGGCCGAGTCCATCAAGGCGCAGGGCATCATGCAGCCGATCCTGGTGCGCCGCCTCAGCGATGCCGATGCCGAACTCAAACGCAGCCAGCAGTCGCCAGACTTCACCGCTGGCACCAGCGGCGGCGGCGTGGTGCGCCCGGTGTATGAAATCATTGCCGGCGAGCGCCGCTTTCGGGCCGCCAAACTCGCCGGCCTGGACCATGTGCCGGTGCTGGTGCGCGAGGTGCCCAACGAGACGGCAGCGGCCATGGCGCTCATCGAGAACATCCAGCGCGAAGACCTCAACCCGCTCGAAGAAGCACAGGGCGTGCAGCGCCTGATCAAGGAATTTGGCCTCACGCACGAGAGCGCCGCGCAGGCCGTGGGCCGCTCGCGCAGCGCCACCAGCAACCTGCTGCGCCTGTTGAACCTGGCCGAGCCGGTGCAAACCATGCTGATGGCGGGCGACATCGACATGGGTCACGCCCGGTCCCTGTTGGCGCTGGACAAAGCCACCCAGATCACCGCGGCCAACCAGATCGCCGTCAAAAAAATGTCGGTGCGCGAGGCCGAGCGCCTGGTCAGAAAAATCGGTGCCGAGTTTTCTCTGGTGGCGGTCAAACCCAAGAAGGACAAGTCGCGCGACCTGAAAAGAATCGAGGAAGAGCTGTCTGACCTGTTGATGGCGCAGGTTGAAGTGCGGGTCAAAAAACGCGTCAAGCGCGCCGGCCGGCTGGAAGAAATGGGCGAACTCAGCATCCAGTTTGGTTCGCTCGACGCGCTCAATGGCCTGATCGACAAGCTGCGTGGCAGCCCGCAGCGATAAAGTACGCACCGCCAAGGCAGCGGAAAAGCGGTTTTTCTAAAACCGTGCATTGTTTGATGATGATCAACAAATGGCGAGGGCGGCAAGTCTGAAAGTCCAAATTTTCAGTAAAAATGAACGCAACCATAAAATATTTTTTATGGTGCGCTGAAAAATCGGAAGGAACAAGACGATGAAAAAAACAATGTTTACCACTCTGGTGGCCTTGTTGGCAACTTTCACCACAACTTTGGCAAGTGCCGCTGACCCCGCTTCGGTGGTTCGTGGCGGGCGGCTCTATGACAACCTGAGCGTCGAGCTGAAGTCGCGCGTACCCAATCAACCCAATCCCGCCTTCACGACCCAGCAGGTTCGGGTGGCACCATCAGACACCTGGCGTTGCGTGGAATGTCATGGCTGGGACTACAAGGGGCAACACGGCTTTGTCGGCATCGCCGGCAAACAAAATGCCGATCCTGCAGCCATTCTGGCGATCCTGAACAATGCCAACCACAAGTATGACGAACTGCTTGATGACGGCGACCGCCGTGATCTGGCCAACTTTATCAGCACCGGTCAGGCGGACATGCGCAAGCTGCTTGACATGGCTGCCAAGATCAAGCCAGGACAAGGTTACTCGGACAAGGTCTTTGCCACCATATGCGCCAACTGTCATGGCCTCGAAGGCGACCGGCTGCGTCAGATTCCGCCGCTCGGAGACTCGGCACGCCAGCGCCCGTTGGAAGTGTTGCACGTCACGCTCAACGGTCACCCCGGTGGTGACATGCCGGCACTCACGACACTGGGCGACGACACCGTAGCCAGCATGCTGGCCTATCTGCAGACCCTGCGCAGCGTCAATATGGCGAGCTCAATTGCCAATGGCGGTCGGCTCTATGACGACTGGCAGGCCCAGCTGGGCGGCCAGCGCCAGGCCTTGCCGCATCCGTCCTATCCGGCCAAGGCCTATTACGCCAACGTGCCCATTGAAACCTGGCGCTGCAAGGAATGCCATGGCTGGGATTACAAGGGTAATCAGGGCGTGTATGCCAAGGGCAAACATGCGACCGGGATCAAGGGGATTCGCGCCATGGCGGGCGCTGACCCGGAAAAAATCATGGCCGTTTTGACCAGCAGCGTCCACCTGTTTGGTGCCGTCATGAAGTACCGCGACCTGCTCGATCTGGCCAACTTTGTGAGTTACGGGCAGATTGACATGGACAAGATCGTTGATTCCAAGACCGGTCTGGCACGCGGCGATGCCGCCAAGGGCGCATCGCACTACCGCACCATGTGTGCGTCTTGCCATGGTCTGGAAGGGCGTTATGTTGCCAAACGCGCCATGGGCCGCGTGACCAAGGAAGACCCGTGGCACAGCGTGCACAACATGCTCAATGGCCACCCCGACGACACCATGCCCGCCTTGCGCGAGATTGATCCCCAAGTGGTCAATGACCTTCTCGCGCACATGCAGACATTGCAGGCCAGACGCTAACTTGGCGGGCCTGCCCATCGAAAGAATGTTTTAACCAAGGAGTAGTGCATGAAAACCAAGACCCCCCTCGCTGTGGCCGGATCCCTGCTTTTCGCTTTGGCCGCAATGAACCCTGTGTATGCAGTTGATGCAGCCCAGGCGAAAGAACTGATGAAGAGCAACAAATGCGCAAAATGCCATGCGGTTGACAAAGACAAGTCGGGCCCTGCCCTGAAGAAAATTGCCGCCAAGTACAAAGGCAACGCCGATGCAGAGGCCACCATCATCAAAAACATCACCACCGGTCCCAAAATCAAGAACGATGACGGCTCCGAAGAAGAGCACGCCATTATCAAAACCAAGGATGAGGCCGAGCTCAAAAACCTGGCCCAGTGGATTCTTTCGCAATAGCCAAGCTCATGGCTGACGGGTGTATCAAAGCCCGCTCATTTACATCGGAACGCAGGAAACGTCAGCCAAGCCAAGTGCTTGTGCTGGCGCAAACCGCACGCGCCCCGATCAATTCACAGGGTTGGGAGCATATCCATCATGCGTGGCAGTAAGCTGAAAAATTGGTTCATGGCCGCGGCGATTTGTGTCGCCGCCAGTCTATCGGGTGGCGCCCTTGCCGCCGACAATGCGTCGGGGCTGGGCAACCAGACCTGTCTTTCTTGCCACGACGGCCAAAAAGGCAAGCTCGAGGTCGCGGGCACAGACGATGAAAAGCGTGCGCTCTACACCGTCGAGCCCGCGGCATTCGCCAAGAGCGTGCATGCCGAGATGGAGTGCGTGAACTGCCACCTGGAAATCAACGACAGCGGGCCAAACCACAAGAAAACCCTCGGCGAGACGCGGCCTGATTGCGTGCAGTGCCACCAGAAACTCAAGGGTGCCGCAGCCCAGGTCAAGGTCGCCAGCGAGCGGCGCTGGATGCGCACGGTAGGCCAGAGCATCGAAACCTACCAGACCTCGCACCATGCCAAGCCGAGTAGTGACGATCCCGAAAAGCCGAATGCTTCCTGTAATGATTGCCACAACGTGCACAGCTTCAATGTACCGCCAAGCGGCACGCCCGAGCGCACCGAGTGGCACCTCGGCATCTCCGATATTTGCGGTACCTGCCACGACTACCATCTGGAAACCTGGGCCGAGTCGGTGCATGGCCGGGAAGTCAAGGAAAAGCACAACCCCAAGGCCGCCGACTGTGCCGATTGCCATACCTCACACAACGTCAAAAGAACCTCGTCGAGCGCGGTCAAGCTGGCCATCACCGAGAGCTGCGGCAACTGCCACGACGACGCCTACGACTCTTACCGCGCCACCTACCATGGCAAGATCACCACACTGGGCTATGCCCACACGGCCAAGTGCTTCGACTGCCACAGCAGCCACGACATAGAGCCGTCCTCCGACCCGGTGTCCAAGATGCACATGGACAACCGCCTGGAATCCTGCCAGGAATGCCACAGTGGCAAAAAAGACATCCCGCTGGCCACCGCCGGTTTTGTCAGCTTCAGTCCGCACGGCAACGCCTCCGACTTTGATACCTACCCGCAAATCTGGGTGGCCAACAAGATCATGATCCAGCTGCTGCTGGGCACCTTCGGCTTCTTCTGGCTGCACACGCTGCTGTGGTTCTACCGCGAATACAAGGAGCGCAAGGCGCGCCAGTCGCAGCCGCATGTCAAGATGGAAGGCCTGCCCGAGCTGCCCGCCAAATTCCGCGGTAAGCACTTCCAGCGCTTCAGCCGCACCTGGCGCATTGCCCACCTGCTGTTTGCCCTGAGCCTGATGACGCTCACGCTCACCGGTATTCCGCTGTTTTACCCGCAGTCGCCCTGGGCTCAGCCGCTGATGACGCTGCTCAACGGGCCGCAAACGGCAGGGCTGGTGCACCGTGTCGCGGCGGTGGTTTTTGCCGGCGTGTTCTTCTGGCATCTGTTCTACATGGTGATCAAAATCGGGCGCGACTGGAAGAACTTCAAGATCTTCGGCCCCAACTCCATGGTGCCCGGCCCGCAAGACCTCAAGGACATCGTTGCCATGTTCAAGTGGTTCTTTGGCAAGGCGCCCAGGCCAGTGTTCGACCGCTGGACCTACTGGGAAAAATTTGACTACTGGGCTCCGTTCTGGGGGGTCACCATCATCGGCGTCAGCGGCATCCTGATGTGGTTCCCGCACATTGCGGCCAAGTTCCTGCCCGGCTGGGTCTTCAACGTGGCGGCCATTTTCCACAGCGAAGAAGCCTTCCTGGCGGTGGTCTTCCTGTTCACGGTGCACTTCTTCAACAACCACTTCCGGCCCGACAAGTTCCCGCTCGACCGGGTGATGTTCACCGGCACCTTCACGCTCGAAGAGTTGATGCACGAGCATCCGCTGCAATACAAGCGCCTGCTGGAGTCGGGCGAGCTGGAGAAACACCTGGTCGATGCCCCGTCCACCGCGATGGTGAAGGGCTCAACCGTGCTGGGCTTCACCCTGATCGTGATCGGCCTGACGCTGCTGACGCTGGTCGGGATCGGCTTCTTTACGAGTTAACGTGAAAGAACATCGTCATTGCGCACGAGCCCCGTCATTGCGAACGAAGTGACGCAATCCATGACCCCGGAAGTCATGGATC
>NZ_JACUUE010000133.1 GCF_014859475.1 Rhodoferax sp. | reverse complement strand
CCGAGCCCACGCCAAACTGGCGCGCCGCATAGGTGGCGGTGGTGATCACGCCGCGCCCGCTGTAGCCTTGCAGCCGCGGAAACTCGGCCACGGGAATCTTGTGCGGCGCCCGCTCGCCCTGGGCCACTTTCAGGTCTTTGTCCTGTGGCCTGCGCTTGCCGCCAATCACCACCGGCAGCCCCTTGAGTTGCGGGTAGCGCAGCAGCTCCACGGACGCGTAAAACGCATCCATGTCCAGGTGCGCAATGCGGCGCAGGGTGGCAGGCCGGGGGGTGCTCATGTGGGTGCTATTTTCGCGGCAACCGGGATCGAATCAGACCTGGTGGTTCGAGGTGGCATAAAGTCGCGCAATTGCCTGCGCTTCTCGTGATTCAAGTCAAAAACAACCATGCCATTCAGGGTAAGCTCTGCGCCATTGCTTGGACAGCTTGGATTAATTGTCAATAGGTGGTTTCATGGATAAGCATTTTTTGAGTTCTTTGTTTTCACCCGCCTCGATTGTGGTGTTTGCAGGCAAGCCCGATGAGCCCGAAACGCTCACGTCCCAAGCGCGCGCGCTGCACCAGGCCCTCACGGCCCAGCGCTTTTCGGGCCAACTGCTTTTTCTGGACATTCATGCCAGTGGCACGCTGGCCGACCTGGCGGCTGTCCATGCCGACTTGGCCATCATTGCGCTGCCAGCTACCGAAGTTGCGGCCGCTTTGGAACTGGCCGGACGCATCAAATGCCGTTCTGCTCTGGTGATTTCGTCGGGCATTGATGCCGCGCTGGCGGCCGATCTGCACAAAATAGCCAGCCGCGATGGTATTTATCTGCTGGGCCCCAACAGCCTGGGTTTTCAGCGACCGCACTTGCAGCTCAACGCCAGTGTGGCCGGCGATCTGGCAACGCTGGGGCCGCTGGCGCTGGTATCGCAATCGGGGGCCCTCACCTCGTCGATTCTGGACTGGGCCAAAAAGAACGCCGTGGGCTTTTCCACGGTGGTGTCGCTCGGCCCCAATACCGCGGTCGATATGGCCCAGGTGCTCGATTTTCTGGCCTCGGATGCCAAAACGCATAGCATCGTGATTTACATGGAAGGCATCACCAATGCCCGGCGCTTCATGAGCGCGCTGCGCGCGGCGGCCAATGCCAAGCCGGTGGTGGTGCTCAAGGCCGGTCGCAAGCCTGCGGGCAACCGGGCGGCGCTGACCCATTCGGGCACCATCGTCGGCAGCGACGATGTCTTTGATGCCGCGCTGCGGCGTGCCGGCGCGGTGCGGGTGCGCTCGTTCGTGGCGCTGTTTTCGGCGGCCAAATGCCTGGCTTCGCGCTACAAGCCGGTCGGCAGGCGGCTGGCCATTGTCACCAACGGGGGCGGGCCGGGCGTTTTGGCGGCTGACTGGGCAAACGAAATCCATCTGGAGATGGGCCGCCTGACCCAGGAGCAGGCGCAAAATCTGGCACCCCAACTGCCGCCACTGGCCACGCTGACCGATTTGATCGACGTTTCTGAAGACGCCGGGCCGGAGCACTACCGCACCGCCATCGAGGCCTTGAGCAATGCTGTCGAGATTGACGGCATACTGGCCATTTATTCACCCAAGATGGGCGCCGATGGCGGTGCCGTGGCCAGCGCCATTGCCGGTTTTAACCGCCACGTCAGCAAGCCCTTGTTGACCTGCTGGATGGGCGATGCCACCGTGGGTGATGCCCGCAAGATTCTGAACGATGCCGCCATTCCCACCTTTCGCACCCCCGAGGCGGCGGTGGGCGCTTTTGGCAATATCGCCTCGTTTTACCAAAACCAGCAGCTGCTGCAGCAAACGCCGCCGCCCCTGTCCGACCTGGCCAATCCCGATATTGAAGGTGCCCGCCTGTTGATTGAGAGCGTGTTGGCCGAGCGCCGCAAGGTGCTCACCGAAATGGAGTCCAAGGCGCTGCTAGCGGCTTTTCACATTCCGGTAACCAAAACTATCCTGGCGCGCAGCGCCAATGAAGCCATCATGATCGCCACCCAGCTGGGCTTTCCGGTGGCGCTCAAGATCGACTCGCCCGACATCAGTCACAAGTCGGACGTGCAGGGCGTGGCGCTCAATATTTTGAATGCCACCAGTGTGCGCGACACCTACCTCGACATGATCCAGGCGGTCAGCAAGCTGCAGCCCAACGCCCGCATCAACGGCGTGACGATCCAGAATATGTCCAACAAGCGGCGCGGCCGCGAGGTGTGCGTCGGCATGGTGACCGATGAGCCCTTTGGCCCGGTGATTGCTTTTGGCGCCGGCGGCACCATGATCGAGATCATCAACGACCGCACCATGGAACTGCCACCGCTCAACCAGTTTCTGGCGCGCCGCCTGATCGAGCGCTCGCGCGTGGCAGAGACGCTGGCGGTGTGGCGTGGCGCGCCGGCCGTCAACATGGAGGCGCTGGAGCAGATTTTGCTGCGCGTGTCGGAAATGGTGTGCGAGCTGCCGCAGCTGCGCGAGATGGACATCAACCCCGTCATCGTCGACGAATCGGGTGCGCTCGCGGTGGATGCGCGCATTGTGGTGGACAACACGGCGCCGTCAGTGCGCCACTACAACCATCTGGCCATTCTGCCGTACCCGGCGCAGCACGAGCAGTTGTGCATGCTGGCCGGCGGTGGCGAATACACCGTGCGTCCGGTGCACCCCGACGATGCCACCATGCTGCAGGAATTTGTCCGAGGCTTGTCGCCCGAGAGCCGCTATTTCCGCTTTGTGTCGAGCATGCAGGAGTTGCCGGCCACCATGCTGTCACGCTTCACGCTGATCGACTACGACCGCGAGATGGCGCTGGTGGCACTGGTGACCGAAGAAAGCACTGATGCGCAAGGCAGCACCGTGGAGAACACGCGCATCATCGGCGTGTCGCGCTACATCACCAACCCCGACCGCGCCAGTTGCGAGTTCTCGCTGGTGGTGGCAGATGAGTTCAAGGGCCGCGGCCTGGGTTCGCGCCTGATGCTGTCGATCATGGACTTTGCCCGCGAAAAAGGCCTGACCGAGATCGAGGGCCTGGTGCTGGCCAACAACCCCAACATGCTCAAACTCATGAAGGGGCTGGGTTTTGTCGTCAAGCCGTTCCCTGAAGATCCCGACTTCAAACTGGTGACCCACCATTTGCAGGTGGTTTGATTTTTTCGGTGAGTTCGCTCAGCCAGCCTAACTTCAGCGCAGCTGTATCGCTCAGGGCTTGCTGCTGCATTTGGCACTCCACCACACTGCTGAGGTTTTGCGCTGCTTTCGCAGTTGGCTGCATGCCAGGGTGAATTCTTTCCCGGTTCTGTTATCGCACCCTGCGGGCCGATGTCATTCGCCGATTGGCAATCGATGCAGACCCCCATCCATTCAGCCAGGTCATCGTGTCAGAAACGGGTCACATGGCCGTGATGAATACGATATCTCCAACCCTGTTTGTCGCGCTGAAAAAACGACTGGCTAAACCCGCCAGCCGTGACCCCAAAAAACGGCCGAAAGATGCCTCTCAGGCCACGCTGGTGCAAGCCTGGATTGACGGCTACATGCCGCAATACCACGGGCAGGGCCAGCCCGGACCCACGCTGCACTTGCTACACGGCGTACAACCGCGCGAAACTGACAAAAATGTCAACTTTTACAAGCTGCGTAACCAGATGTGTCACCTGTTTGGGCGTGGCACTGACAAAAATGGGCCCAAAGGTGGTTTTTTCGGCCAAAAACAAGTTGGCACGGAACCTGCTGCATGGATCGGGTGTTCAGTTGATGGTTTTTTCAATTTCAAGGAGTAAGTGATGAAGCGTTCCATGCAAAAGGGTTTTACCCTGATCGAGTTGATGATCGTCGTGGCGATCATTGGTATTTTGGCTGCTGTGGCTTTGCCGGCTTATCAGGATTACACGAATCGTGCCAAAGCAGCAGAGGTAGTACTGGCAGCCGGTGCTGCCCGTACTTGTGTATCTGAAGTCAATCAAAGTGCTGTTGATTTCACGACAGCGGATTACGCAGCATGTTCCAACCTAAATGCAACACAATTTGTCACAAAAACGGATGTTGACGCAACTGGTGTAATCGTAACTTCCGGCCTTATTGCTACCCAAGTCGTTACAGTGACCATCAAGCCTACTCCACTGGCTAACGCGGGATTTATTCAGACATGGACCTGTTCTGGCACACCTCCAAAGTGGATGCCTGGTAGCTGCAAATAATAATGGGCCAGACTAAATAATTGGGGTCAGACTCCAATTATTTATTCAAGAAAGCCCGCGAAAGCGGGCTTTCTTTTGTGCGCCCGGCATGGGCGCACGCCTGCGGGTGCAAGTCCCGTCGCAAGCTGATCACGGCGAACGAAGCGCAAGCCCAACGGCAAGAGGGCGACCCAATATCAAAGGTGACAGGCTCGATTTAAATTGCACGGTGGCTGGTCATTTCAGCGCGCGTTTTGATGACTGGCGATGGCCTTGTCAGCCCAGGCAAGCAGCGAGCCAATGCGTCGGTCGGCAGCCGCTTGGGCATGAAAGCAGGCAATAAGAGAAGATCAACGCCTAAAAACACCGGCATGACCAACGGCTTCCCTCAGACGCAGCTACTCGTCGGCACTGTCAGTTAGCTCATGTTGGACCACCATCAGAGCCAGGTCTTCGCAAGTCATGGATTGCGTCACTTCGTACGCAATGACGACATTCTTTCACGTTAATCAGCGCAACTCGTACCAAACACCTCGGCCGCCACCTTGCTGGCGGAGGTGTCCACGCTACACCAGGTTGCGCAAGTGCGCCTTCAACGTATTGCGGCTGATGCCGGTGAGTTTGATGACATCGCCTATCGAGACGCGCCCATGCTCGCGGGCAAGTTCCACAATCTGTAGTGGCAAATCCGGCAGTCTGGCCAACACCAGTCTCTCGCGCTCGACCTTCTTCTCCAGCCGCCGTACCTGTTCAGCCAGGGAGCGCAGGAAGAAAACCAGCCATGGCTGCCAGTTCGGGGCCTCGGTACGAATCGTGCCCTGCGTCTGGCGCAGCGCCAGGTAGTAGGCTTCCTTGTTGAGTTCGATCACGCTTTCCATCGAGCTGTACGGTACATAGGCATAGCCCGCCTGCAAGAGCATCAGCGTGGTCAGGGCTCGACTGATCCGGCCGTTGCCATCCTGGAAGGGATGAATCTCCAGAAACACCACCACGAAGATCGCTGCGATCAGCAGGGAATGCAGCAGTTTGGACTCGCGCTGCGCATTGACCCAACTGACCAGCTCGGTCATCAAACGAGGCGTATCGAACGGTGATGCCGTCTGAAACACAATCCCGATCTGCTCGCCGTGTTCGTTGAAGGCCGCCACGCTATTGGTGTTGGTCTTGTACTGACCACGGTGCCACGTATCCTTGTCGCTATGCTGGAGCAGGATGTGGTGTAGCTGTTTGATGTAGTTCTCGGTGAAGGGGATGTCCTGCCAGGCGCTGAACACCACATCCATGACCTCGGCGTAACCCGCTACCTCCTGCTCGTCACGCGTATCGAAACGCTTGATCTTCAGGTTGGCCAGCAGTTGCTCAACCTCGCGGTCGGACAGCTTGCTGCCTTCGATCCGTGTCGAGGAGCCGATGCTCTCGATGGTGGCCACGCGGCGCTGAGTGCGAACCTCGATGTGCTATTCGACAGTTTCCTGGTCAGCTTTTCGAACGCGGGCGAGTTGCTGGTGTCCAAAACCATCCCGCCGAGCGACCAGCAAAAATTGGGGCTTGCCGCAGGCATGCGGTTGCGCTGGATGTCTGTGCAGCATGGCCACTATTTGGGTTTTCACCGGCAGCGGTTTTTGCAGATGACCACCGAGTCAAGTCAAATTCAGCGGCCAGGGGGATATGAACCGGCAGAGCAACCTGCAACACTTGGTTGATTCATGTTTTGCAACGAATTTATAGTATTATTCGTTGCAAATGAGCAAGCATGCCGGGTCTATTGACGACCAAGTTCTACAGCGCATCCAGGCACAGGGGCCAGGTTGGGTGTTTACGCCTGCCGACTTTGCCGATCTTGGCAGCCGCACCGCAGTGGCGAGCGCCCTCGCGCGCAGCAAGGCGGCCGGTACGATTCGCCTTTTAGGCCGCGGCCTGTACGACACGCCGGTAGTCCACCCGGTTTTGGGTTTGCTTTGGCCCGCCATTGAATCGGTGGCAAAGGCGCTGGAACGTAAAGAGGGCATTCGGCTACAACCATCGGGGGTTTATGCGGCCAACCTTTTGGGTTTGTCTGAGCAGGTGCCTGCCCAGGTGGTGTTTTTGACAGACGGCGCTACGCGGACTGTAAAGGTTGGGCCGACCCAGATCAGCCTGAAGCGAACAACACCACGCAACATGGCGGCGGCGGGCCGGTTGAGCGCCATGCTGATCCAGGCGTTTCGCAGTCTTGGCGCGGCCACCATCACGCCGCAACGCATTGCGCGCTTGCGCAAGTCATTGCCAGCGGTGGAACGCGCCACGTTGTTGCAAGACATTGCATTGGCACCGGAGTGGATGCACGCCCATTTTCGTGAGGTGGCCCGGCCATGAGCAATAGCTTCACGGCCATGTCGGTCGCGGACCGCAAGCTGGCGTTTGACAACGCGGCACTCACGCTGCACCTCAATGCCGTGATTCTGGAGAAGGATTTCTGGGTGTCGTGGTTGCTGGGCTTGTTGTTTGCGCAGTCTGAGTTGGCACCGTTTGTGGTGTTCAAGGGCGGCACGTCTTTGTCCAAGGTGTTTGGGGTCATTGACCGGTTCTCGGAAGATATTGATCTGTGCCTGGTGCCGGAGTTTGTGGGTGCTGATGCGCAAGGCTTCGACACTTTGACCAGTCGCGTGAAGCGCGACGCCGCCGTGCTGGAGATGCAGCGCCTATGTGCTGACAAGGTGCAGACGGTCGTCTTGCCCATGTTGGAGAGCGCAATCATTGATGCGTTGGGCACCGCACCCGCAGGCACATGGCTCCAGTACGAACTGGATGCGGACGCCAAGTCGCCTATCGTGCATTTTCGGTATCCAACGTCGCAGGGTCACGGTTTTGACTATGTGCGCCGC
>NZ_JACUUE010000008.1 GCF_014859475.1 Rhodoferax sp. | reverse complement strand
CATGGATTGCTTCACTTCGTTCGCAATGACGGCTCTGTCACTTCGTTCGCAATGACGATGTTCTTTCACGTTAAAAAAGCGGCGGTTTGAATGAACTTTGGGGAAAGTGAGCGACAGGGCATGGCGCCCAGCATCATCAGCCAGCGACGCCAGGGCCGTGCCATCCTGGCTGCCGGCGTTTTCGTTGTGCTGATCAGCCTCTTCTTCGGCTTGAGCAGTCTGTGGCACTTCCGGGAGGCCCAAGTAGCCTGGGAACACCACAATACCCGGGCCTCGGCGGTGGTCAATGCATTGGCAGATTTCAATCGCCAAACCGGCTACGGCGGCTTTATCCACAACTTCAAGAACCTCGTGCTGAGCCGCGACCTGACGCGTTACCAGCCAAACATCGAGGCCAACATTGCCGCCTTGCGCGTGCAACTGGACCAGCTCGACACCTTGCTTGAGGAGAGTGAAGACAAGGCGGCCATCGCGCAGATTCGAAGCACCTTTGAGGAACACATCAGCAACTACGCCAAAGTGCATCCGATGGTGGCTGCAGGTGCCAGCTCAGAAGAACTCGATGCCGTGGTCAAGGTCAACGACGGCCCGGCACTCAAGGCGCTGGCCGAATTGAATACCCGCTTTATCGTACGCGCCACAGAGGTGCGGCAGCGGGCACAGCAAACCTATGCAGAGGGCATGCGTTTTGCCTGGGTTGGCGGGGGGTTGGTGATGGCTGCCATCATCGCGGCGGTGGTAGCGATGATGTTATTCCTGCGCCGCAGCGTTGCCGCCAACGCCATCCTCCTCCAAACCCAGGCCCACCTGACTGAACGCGAACAGCAATTGCGCGAAACACAGCGCATCGCCCAGCTCGGTGGCTGGAAAGCGCATCTGGCCAGCGGCCGCCTGTTGTTGACTGAAGAGACCTGTCACATTTTTGGGCTGCCAGTGACAGAGCCGGTCACCATTGCGCAGGCGCTCAGCCATTGCCTGCCCGAGTCACGCCAGCGCTTCGAGCAAGCGGTCAACACAGCCGTCGAAGACAGAAAACCATTCGATCTGGAGTTACAGATCAGCACAGCCCAGGGCGATGTTCGCTGGGTTCGTGTCCAGGGCGAGGTCAGGCACGAGGTGGCTGGTCCAAGTGCTGTCGCAGGAACCGTGCAGGACATCACCGAGCAAAAACAGGCAGAAAGCGCGCTACGGGAAGCGCATGACATCTTTGACCGAAGCTTGGCCGTCGCCTTCTTATGGCGAAATGAAGAAAACTGGCCGGTTGAATTTGTTTCCACCAATGTAACAGCGCTTTTTGGCTACACGGCTGATGAATTTACTTCAGGCGCCGTGGTGTATTCCAGCTTGATTCACCCGGAAGACCTCACCAGGGTGGGTGAAGAAGTGGTGCGCCACAGCAGTGAGAAAGACACGACAAAATTTACGCACCTGCCTTACCGGATCATCACCAAGGGCGGGCAAGTGAAGTGGGTCAACGACGACACCGCCATCAGAAGAAAAGCCGACGGCAGCGTCACGCATTACCAGGGCGTCTTGATAGACATCACCGAGCGCATCGTGGCGCAGGAGCAGCTACGGCTCACTGCCAGTGTCTTTAGCCATGCCCGTGAAGGCATCACCATCACCGACCACAAGGGCACCATGCTTGATGTCAATGACGCCTTTACCCGCATTACCGGCTACACCCGCGAAGAGGCCATCGGCCAGAATCCAAGCATTCTGAGCTCCGACAGACAAAACGCTGCGTTCTACCAAGCCATGTGGGGCGCCTTGCAAGCGCAAGGCCACTGGAGCGGCGAAATCTGGAACCGACGCAAAGACGGCACATTGATTGCTGAACTGCTGACCATCAGTGCGATACGCGACGGGCAAGGCAGCACCCAACAGTATGTTGGCCTGTTTTCCGACATCACCGAGCGCAAAACCTACCAAAGCCAGCTGGAGCATCTGGCCCACTTTGACGCACTCACCCACCTGCCCAACCGCACGCTGCTGGCGGACCGCCTGCATCAGGCCATGGCGCAGGAGCAGCGGCGCGGCAGACAACTGGCGGTGGTCTTTCTTGACCTCGATGGCTTCAAGGCCATCAACGACCAACACGGTCACCAAACAGGCGACCAGATGCTCATCGCCCTGTCAACGCGTTTAAAAGAGGCGCTGCGCGAGGGCGACACCCTGGCCCGCATTGGCGGGGACGAGTTTGTGGCGGTGCTGACCGACCTGGAAGACACCGCGACCAGCGTGCCGCTGCTCAAACGGCTGCTGACTGCCGCCTCACTGCCCGTGCCAATGGGCGACCTGAGCTTGCAGCTTTCAGCCAGCCTGGGCGTCACCTTTTACCCGCAGGCACAAGACCTCGATGCCGACCGCCTTTTGCGCCAGGCCGATCAGGCCATGTACCAAGCCAAAGGCGCGGGCAAAAACCGCTACTGCGTGTTTGATGCCACGCAGGGTTGAACCGGGGACAGGTCTGGCAATCCGGAAAGCTGAATTGGCGGGGCACCTGAACTGGTTTGCAAAGTGCATTATCATATTGATGCTTTAACACCAATCAAAGGATTTGCCATGAGTCGCTTGACGATCACACTTGCTGAGTCACGCTACCGCGCGCTCAAGGAAGCTGCCGTGCAGCGCAACAAAACCATTGGCCAGCTGATCGACGAAAGTCTTGATTTTTTTGGCATCAAGTCACGCGAGCAGGCACTTGATCTGGTGCGCCGGGCAAGGTCTGATAGCGGACTCACTGAAGAACAAGCACTCACGCTGGCGCTGAAAGAGGTGACTGCAGTGCGGCACCCTTCATGACGCGCTTTTTTATCATCGACACCAATGTCGTGGTGGCTGGCTTGATCACCCAGCATGCCCAATCCAGTGTGGTGCGCATTCTTGACGGCATGTTGCGAGCGGAATTTGGATTTGTTTTGTCACAAACGCTGCTGACCGAGTACCGTTCTGTACTGGAGCGGCCCAAGTTGCGCAAGCTGCATGGCCTGTCAGAGCCGGAAATCGAGATCGTTTTGACCGACATTGCCCGCCACGCCATTATGCTGGCCCCGCTCATAAACCCAAAGGTGCCCGTCGCCCCGGATGTCGGCGACCAATTTCTGTGGGATTTGCTCGCCAGTCGCTCCGACTTGACGCTGGTTTCTGGTGACAAATTGCTACTGCAAGATGCTGTGATGCAAGGCCGGGTTATCCTGCCGCAAGCGTTTGCTGAACAGCGCTGGCCATGATGGACTTTTCTTGTGATCCCGCTAAAGCGCGATAACTGCCTCGCATGAGCATGGCAGACCACCCCTGGCTGGCGGCACCGTTACGCCATGTGCGCAGCTGGTGGCACATGCTGCATGTGGGTGCGCTGGTGCTGGCGCTGGCACTCACGCCAGGCAGTTACACCCAGGCGTTTCGCCAGCGCACGGCGCAGCACATCTATACCAGCACCTGGCGGGTGATGCCGTGGTTTACCGCACTCACGGCCCTGTTGAGTCTGGTGTTGATCCGCATTGTGGTGGTGACCGCGCTGAGTTATGGCCTGTCGCAATACGCCTTGCAGATGGTGGTGCGTGTGCTGGTGCTGGAACTCATCCCCTTGTCGGCCGCGCTGTTTGTGGCCTTGCGCGCAGGACTGGCTTTTAACGCTGGCGCTGTCGTTGTAGCAGCCCGGCCTGCCTCAGTGCACCAGACGCTCGACCTTGATCATTTGCGCGACCATTTGACACCGCGCGTGCTCGCCGATGCCTTTGCGGTGCTGGCGCTGGCCACACTCAGCAGTGCGGTCATTTTGGTGCTGACCTACCTCACGGTGTATGGCCTGTCGCCCTGGGGCTTGTCCGGCTTCACGCGCACCGTGGGCCAGGTTTTTGATTTGCCGGTGAGCCTGGGCTTTGTACTGAAAACGCTGTTTTTCAGTCTGGCGGTGGCCGTGGTACCGTTGGCCGCCAGCCTGGAGGCTGCGCAACAGCGCGTCACCGATACGATCCAGCCCGGCGCCGTGCGCCTGTTCCTGGTTTTGTTTTTGCTCGAAGCGATCTCGCTTGTTGTCAAATACGTCTGATCCACCTGGCCCCGCCCATGACCAACACCACCGAACCCAGCCCCGCCATCACCCACATCGAGCGTCGCGCCAAGGCGCTGATGTTGCTGATGGCCGCTTTGGTGACAGGTTTTGTGCTGTATGTGATGGTGGCCCGCGGCGTGTTTGAAAGCACGCAGCAGCTGGTGTTGATCTCGGAAGACTCCGAGGGCGTGATGGTGGGCATGGACCTGACGTTTTCTGGTTTTCCGATTGGCCGGGTGCGCCGCATCGAGCTGGCCAGCGACGGCATGGCGCGCATGGTGATTGACGTGCCGCACAAGCAGGCGCGCTGGTTGCGCACTTCCAGCATCTTTACCCTGGAGCGCGGCATGGTGGGCGACACCCGCCTGCGCGCCTACAGCGGCATCCTGAGCGACCCGCCGCTGCCGCCCGACACAGAACGCACACTGTTGCGCGGCGACACCTCAGCCGAGATGCCGCGCCTGATCGCGTCGGCCCGCGCGCTGCTGGAAAACCTGGAGGCCATGACCAGCACCGGGTCACCGCTGAACGCCAGCCTCGGGCAACTCAAAACCACCACCGAACGCATGAACAGCCAGTATGGCGTGCTCTCGGGCGTGATGGGCAGCGATGCCAATGCCAAAAAAATCATCCAGGCGCTGGAGCGCGTCAACAGCCTGCTGGCCAAGGCGGAGCAACGTGTATTCGACAAGGGCGGTGTGGTGGACAGCACCCAGGCCACCTTGAGCAGCGGCAAGGCGGCGCTCGACCAACTCCAGACGGTACTGGGCGACACCCGCAGCACCCTGAAAAACGTCGATGCCGTGCTGGCCGAAGCGCAGGCGGTGGGTACCAATGTGCGCGTGGCCAGCACCGACCTGGGCGCCTTGCGCGCCGAGGTGGAGGCCAGCTTGCGCCGCCTGAGCCAGCTCACCGACGAGATCAACCGCAAGTGGCCGTTCGCCCGCGACACCGAGATCAAATTGCCATGAAAAAATTGTCAGCCCTCGGCGCTGCCCTGCTGCTTGGCGCTTGCGCCAGCACACCACCGCCAGCCGACTGGCAAAGCCAGTCTTTTGCCGCCGTCCAAAGTTACACCTCGGCCTACCTTGAAGGCAACTTGCAAGTGGCAGAAGTTGAATTTGCCCGCGCCAAAGCCGAGGTCGCCCGCACCGGCCGCCCCAACCTGATGGCGCGCCTTGAACTGCTGCGCTGCGCCACGCAAGTGGCCAGCCTGGTGTTGCACCCCTGTACAGCTTACCAGGCGCTGGCGCAAGATGCCGCAGCGCCCGAGCAAGCCTACGCCAGCTTCATCGCGGGGCGCTGGAGCACATTGGAAGCGGCACAATTGCCCGTGCACTACCGCGCGCTGGTGAGCCAAAGCCAGGCACTGGCCAAACAAGAGGCCAACGCAACGTCAGCGCCCAGCGCTGGCAAACTCAATCAGATTGAAGACCCATTGGCGCGCCTGGTGGCGGCCGGCGCGCTGATGCAAAGGGAACCCATGCACAGCGCCGACATCGATCTGGCGGTTGAAACGGCATCAAAGCAGGGCTGGCGTCGGCCCTTGCTGGCATGGCTGGGCGTGCAGCTCAAACGCAATCAGACCATCGGCAATGCCGAAGCGGCAGCGGGCATCCAGCGCCGTATTGATCTGGTGTTGCAGGCCAGGTGAGCGGGCGCAGCGGATTCAAAACGGCATTTTTGGCATGCCTTTCATGCCGCCCATGCGCTTCATCATTTTCATCATGCCGCCGCCCTTCATTTTTTTCATCATGTCCTGCATTTGCTCGAATTCCTTGAGCATGCGGTTGACCTCCTGCACCTGCACACCGGCACCGGCGGCAATGCGGCGCTTGCGGGTGGCTTTGATGAGCTCGGGCTTGCGCCGCTCCAGCGGTGTCATGCTCTGGATGATGCCCTCCTTGCGCTTGACGTCTTTTTCGACCCGGCCCATGTCCATCTGACCGGCCTTGGCGGCCATGGCGGCAGGCAATTTGTCCATCAAACTGCTCAGGCCGCCCATTTGCTTCATTTGCTGAATCTGGCTCAAAAAATCGTTGAGGTCAAAGCTGGCCCCGCTTTTGACCTTGGCCGCCAGCTTTTGCGCCGATGCCATATCAACCCCGGCCGTGACCTGCTCCACCAGCGCCAGAATGTCGCCCATACCCAGAATGCGCCCGGCGTGGCGTTCGGCATCGAACACTTCAAGCCCGTCAAGCTTCTCGCTGATACCGGCAAACTTGATCGGCGCGCCGGTGACCTGGCGCACCGACAAAGCCGCACCGCCACGCGAGTCGCCGTCGAGCTTGGTCAGGACGATGCCGGTCAGCGGCAGCGCGTCCTTGAATGCCTTGGCCGTGTTGACCGCGTCCTGGCCCTGCATGGCATCGACCACAAACAGGGTTTCCACCGGGTTGATGGCGGCGTGCAGGTCCTTGATTTCGCGCATCAGCACGTCGTCAATGGCCAGGCGGCCCGCGGTATCGACCAGCAACACATCAAAATAGTGTTTGCGCGCGTAGTCCAGCGCCGCCAGCGCAATGTCCACCGGTTTTTGCTCTGGAGTGCTTGGAAACCACTCGGCCCCGGCCTGCGCGGTGACGGTCTTGAGCTGCTCGATGGCGGCTGGGCGATACACGTCGCCAGACACGGTCAGCACTTTCTTGTTGCGCTTTTCGATCAAATGCTTGGCCAGCTTGGCGGTGGTGGTGGTTTTACCTGCGCCCTGCAAGCCCGCCATCAGAATGACTGCGGGCGGTTGCGCCGCCAGGTTGATGTCGGCCACGCCGTCGCCCATGGTGGCGGCCAGTTCCTTGTTGACAATGCTCACCAGCGCCTGACCTGGCGTGAGCGAGCCCAGCACGTCCTGGCCCAGCGCCTTCTCTTTCACTCGGGCAATAAAGTCGCGCACCACCGGCAGCGCCACGTCGGCCTCGAGCAGCGCCATGCGCACCTCGCGCAGCATGTCGGCCACGTTGGCTTCGGTGATGCGGGCCTGGCCGCGTATTTCTTTAACCAGGCGCGAGAGTTTGTCGGTGAGGGCGGAGGCCATAGGGTATTTTTCCGGCAAACGGAACCTGTGTTAATGCCAAGTGTGAAAAAAACAGAATACAAAACGCTAAACTGTGCACATGATTTTAGCCAGTGCCACCCCCTTCACGTTAATCCTGGCCGTGGGCGCATCAGCCGCCTATGCCGCGTCTGCCGCGGGTGCTGCCCGTATTGGCCAGACGCTGCCCCGGGTGGCGGTCTGGCTGGCTTGGTGTTTGCATGGCGTTATGCTGGCATCAGGCCTTTGGGGTAGCGAGCCGCGCTTCGGTTTTGCGCCAGCACTGTCCGTGACCGCCTGGCTGGTCGGGCTGGTGTACGCCATCGAAAGTTATGTTTTTCCGCAACTCAAAACGCCCTGGCTACTTTCTGGCGCAGGTTCGGCGGCGGTGCTGTTGGCTTTGCTGTTTCCGGGCAGCGTCTTGAGCGCCACCGTTTCGCCCTGGCTACCGCTGCATTGGGCGTTGGGCATTGCTTCTTATGGCTTGTTTGCCGTGGCGGTGGTTCACGCCTGGCTGATGTCGCGCGCCGAGTCCCGCATGCGCCTGGCCAGCAACGACGCTGGCGGACTGCCGCTGCTGACCATGGAACGGCTGACATTTCACTTTGTCCACCTCGGCTTTGCCTTGTTGACGGCGACGCTGTTGGCCGGCTTTTTCTTTGGTGGTCAGTTGTACGGCGCGGGCCAGGCCATCAGGTGGGACCACAAGACGATCTTTTCAGTGCTGTCATGGCTTGTTTTTGCGGTGCTGATCATCGGTCGCGCCCGTTTTGGCTGGCGCGGCAAGCGCGCGGTGCGTTTTCTTTACGCGGGTTCGGGCCTGCTGCTGCTGGCCTATGCCGGCTCGCGCTTTGTCATGGAAGTCGTGCTGGGACAAAGCCTGTGAGAGGCCTCCTGCTTTTGCTGCTGGTGCTTGCCGGGGTCTGGCTCTGGCGCAGTCGCGCGTCAGCTGTCGGCCAGCAGCCACCACCGCCACCCGCCCCGTTGCCGCCAACCCTCGACACGGTGGCCTGCAGCCGTTGCGCCGTGCATGTGCCACGGGCAGAAGCGGTGCAGGGCAAGCTCGGGGGTTATTGCTGCGTGGAGCACTTGCACCAAGCGGAACCCTGAGCGATGTTATCCGCACGGGCATCCACCTGGTTTGGCCTGAAGACACCCGAGGGCAACGCCAATCTGGAAGACCATCCCGACGAGTTCGAGCGTTTGTGGCGTGGCTTCATGACCGCGCGTGCCACCCTGGGCGCTGTGCTGGTGGCCTTGCAGGCCGGCTTGTATGGCATGGCCGCGCAGGCACCCAGCCTGATTTCCCTGTTGATTTGCTCGGCCTACCTGATGGCCACTCTGGCCGAGCGCATCATGGCAGCACCAAGGCAACTCGGGCCCCACTTTAACGGCGCATGGTTGCGCATTGTGGGAGTGGACTTGCTCGCGTTCGCTGCGCTTCAGACGCTGCAAGACAGCAGCATCAATTACACCCCGCTGTTTGCCCTGCCGGTCCTGATGGCCTCCATTCTGGGCTCGCAGCTGATGGCAATGGCCAGCGCCGCCGGTGTCACCCTGCTGCTGTTCGGCTATGCCGGCTGGCTCTCTTTGCAGGCGCCATGGAACACCAGCGCGCTTTTTTCACAGGCAGCGCTCACCGGCGCGGGCTGTTTTGCCATTTCATTCATCGCCCGCCAGATGGTCACCCGGCTGGCCAGTGTCGAGTTAAAGGCACAGCGCAGCCAGTTGGCCACCGCCGTGCAGCGGCAAGTCAATGAGCTCATCATCAAGACCTTGGGCGAAGGCGTTCTGGTGGTCGATGCACAGCATCAGGTGCGCTCAGCCAACCCGGCTGCCAAAAAGCTGCTCAGCCCGCCCCAGGGTGCCTTGAGCCTGCCGCTGGATTTGGTCAAGACGCCGGTATGGCAGGATTTGCGTCAGCTGATCGATGAAAGCTTTACGACGCAGTTGGCGCAACAACGCGACATCAGCGTGCAGCACGCGGGCCAAGGTGCCCGACTCGTGTCGGCGCGCACCCAGTTGACGGCGCAACTCAATTCTGACGCGCAGGGCATGTGCGTGGTTTTTTTGCAGGACCAGCGTGAGCTGCAGGCCCGTATCCGCACCGAAAAGTTTGCCAGCATGGGCCGCATGTCGGCCGCGGTTGCCCATGAAATTCGCAACCCCCTGGCTGCCATCGTGCAAGCCAATGCCCTGCTGTCGGAAGATGTGTCGGACCCGGGCCAGCAGCAATTGACCCGACTGGTCGGGCAAAACGCGCTGCGACTTGAAAAAACGGTACACGACATTCTGCACATCGCCCAGCGCACCAATACCAGTCAGGTGGCGCAGGCCGATGCCATTGACCTGTCTCAGGCACTGCCGCGAATCTGCCGCGACTGGCAAAGCCAGGTTGCCAACACATCCGATATTGCGGTGCAAGTCCCCAATAGCGCGGTCTGGGTCTGGTTTGACGCTGAACACTTGCGCCGCATTCTCATCAACCTGCTCGACAACGCCCAGCGCTACGCCCGCCCTGAACCCGAACCGATTCAAATCAGTCTGCATATTGACCCGGTTGACGCTGGCGCACCCAGCGTCTGCCTGCTGGTCTGGAGCGACGGCGAGCCACTTGACCCCTCGGTGGAGCAGCATTTGTTTGAACCTTTTTTTTCCTCCGAGAGCCGTTCCAGTGGTCTGGGGCTTTATATTTGCCGGGAATTGTGCGAGAGCCATGGCGCCAGCATGGCGTATGAACGCAACCATCGGACGTTTGGTCAAACGGTTAAACCAGGTAATGAGTTCAGTGTGATGTTCTGCAGCAAGCCCCCCAACACGCCAGCCGGCAGCAAGCAGGTGGTAGCCGCGTCATGACCAACGCCAAATCAAACGCACGGATTCTGGTGGTTGACGACGAGCCCGATCTGCGCACGCTGTACGAGCTGACGCTGTTGCGCGAGGGCTACCTGGTAGATACGGCTGGCGACTTGCAGCAGGCGCGCAAACTGCTGGCCGAACAGGTTTTCGATGTGCTCATCACCGACATGCGCCTGCCCGATGGCATCGGCTTGTCATTGATCACAGAACTCAAGGCCGCCCAACGCGGTGAGCGCTGTGTGGTGATCACCGCCTATGGTTCGGCAGAAAACGCGGTCGAGGCGCTCAAGGGCGGGGCCTTTGACTACCTCACCAAGCCGGTTGACCTGAAACAGTTTCGCCGTGTGATTGCCTCGGCCGTCAACAGTCCGGTGACATCGGCCTTGGCCATGGCACCGACCGTCCCGGTTAACCAGGCGGGTGCCGGCGCGCTGGGCCAGCGGGCATTGGACCGCCTGGTCGGCGAGTCAAGCTGCATGCGCCAGATCAAGGAGCGCATCCTCAAGGTGGCCACCAGCATGGCGCCGGTGCTGGTCACCGGCGAGTCGGGCACCGGCAAAGAACTGGTGGCCTATGCGATTCACGCCAACAGCCACCGCGCCAAGGGTCCGTGGGTGGCCGTCAATTGCAGCGCCATTCCCGAGGCGCTGCTGGAAGCCGAATTTTTTGGAGCCAAGAAAGGCGCTTACACCGGCGCGCTGGTGGACCGCGAGGGGTTTTTTCAGGCCGCCAGCGGGGGCACGCTGTTTCTGGATGAAATTGGCGACCTGCCGCTGGCGATGCAGTCCAAATTGCTACGCGCCATCCAGGAGCGCCGCGTCCGGCCGCTGGGCTCGACGCAAGAGGATGTGGTGGACGTGCGCATCGTCAGTGCCACCCACAAACAGCTGGCAGAAGAGGTGGAAAAGGGCAGCTTCCGGCAAGACCTGTACTACCGGATCAACGTGATTGACATGGTGATCGCGCCGCTGCGTGAGCGCACCGAAGACCTGCCTGAGTTGTGCAAGGCGCTGCTGTCGCGCATCGCCGATGAGGCCGGCATTGCCACCCCGGTGCTACAAGATGACGCGCTGGAGCAGCTCGCCAGCTTGCCGTTGGCGGGCAATGTGCGCGAGCTTGAAAACCTGCTGCATCGCGCGGTGGCGCTGGGTGACGGGACAAGCCTGCAATTGGAGCCGCCCAACCCATCGCACCGCAGCACCCGGTACCCGGCTGACGGCCCGCCCACGCTTGCAGATGCCGAGTGGATGCCCACCGACCTGCAACAGTACCTCGATGCGCAGGAACGCAGCATTTTGAGCCGCGCCTTGCAGACCACCGACTTCAACCGTAGCGCTGCCGCCACGCGCCTGGGGTTGAGCCTGCGCCAGATGCGCTACCGCATTGCCCGGCTGCACATCGATACGCCCAACCAGGACGACCCCGTTGCCGCGCCCGACTGAAGCGCTGCCAAAACACCCCAGCTCTGCTGCGCTTTGGCGCCAGGGCTGGTACCGGTTTGCCGCGCACCAAGCCTCACCCAACTTCGGCCCGCGTCCACCGCAGGCAAGCATTGACCTGGTCGTGCTGCACGCCATCAGTTTGCCGCCCGGCCAGTATGGCGGGCTCGAAGTGCTGCAGTTTTTCAACAACCAGCTGGATTGGCAGGCACACCCTTATTTCGATCAAATCAAGGGCATGCAGGTGTCTGCCCATTTTTTCATCCGGCGCAACGGCGAGCTCTGGCAGCTGGTCAGTTGCGATGACCGCGCCTGGCACGCCGGGGCTTCCTGCTACCGGGGCCGCAGCAACTGCAATGACGACAGCATCGGCATTGAGCTCGAAGGTCTCGACGGCGAGCCGTTTGCAGCCGCGCAGTATGAAACCCTGGGCAGCTTGTGCGCCGCGCTGATGCAACACTACCCTGTGGCCCATGTGGCGGGCCACGAACACATCGCCCCGGGCCGCAAGGCCGACCCTGGCGCGGGCTTTGACTGGCTGCAGTTGCAAAAAAACCTCGGGCTCGATGATCGGTATTTACCCTCGGCCGTGCGCCTGGACGCGCCAAGCCCGGTGGCTTCCAGCGCCGCGTTGAAACGCTGACAAAATCGCACTTAAGCAAGACAAAGCGGACATTGAACGCCATCAAAACCCAAGATGCAAAGCGCGTGGCATCGCAAGCGCAAAATGCAAACCACCACTACAGATAGTGTTTTTTGCACGATGAAGCACTACATATAGTGTTAAGCTTGTTGCCTCGAAAACAAGCCGACAGACTTTCAACGCTGCAACACGCCTTGTTTCCCCCCACCCAATTCAGAAGAGGATGCCATGCAGACGGCCCAAGCCATTGCCCCCGCCAACCACAACCAAGCAGCCGCCGGGTCAGCGCCTGGCCCACTGTCCCTTTCCGCCCCGGTGGCTTTGAGCCAGTACCAGATCATCCGGCGCAACGGCGCCGTGGTGTCATTCGAACCCAACAAAATTGCCGTGGCCATGATGAAGGCCTTTCTGGCCGTGCATGGCACCCAGGGTGCGGCATCAAGCAGTGTGCGCGAAACCGTTGAGGCGCTGACACAGGCGGTCATTCGCGCCCTGCTGCGCTCGCGCCCGGCCGGCGGCACCTTTCACATTGAAGACGTGCAGGACCAGGTCGAACTCGGCCTGATGCGCGGTGGCTACCATGAAGTTGCTCGCGCCTATGTGCTGTACCGCGAAAAACGCGCCCAGGAGCGCGCGCAAAAAATGGAACAGCAAGCCCCGGCAACACCCGTCTTGCACGCCATCGACAAGGGCCAGCGCGTGCTGCTTGACCTGGCGCGCCTGCAAGGCATCATTGTTGCTGCCTGCAGCGGCCTGGGTGCCGATGTCAGGCCCGAGCCCATCCTGGCTGAAACGCTGCGCAACCTGTATGACGGCGTGCCCATGGACGAGGTTTACAAGGCCTCGGTGCTGGCGGCCCGCACGCTGATTGAAAAGGACCCTGATTACACTTTTGCTACCGCGCGCCTGCTGTTTCACACCATCGCCAAGGAAGTGCTCGGCGAGGACGTGGCGCAAGCCGACATGCCCCAAGCCTACGTGGACTACTTTCCGCAGTTCATCAAACGCGGCGTGGAAAACGAACTGCTTGACGAAAAACTGCAGCAATTCGATCTGGTGCGGCTGGCTGGCGCCCTCAAGGCCGAGCGAGACCTGCAGTTTGATTACCTGGGCCTGCAAACCCTGTATGACCGCTACTTTTTGCACATTGGCAAACAGCGCATCGAACTGCCACAAGCGTTTTTCATGCGTGTCGCCATGGGCTTGGCGCTGGGTGAAATCGACCGCGAAGCACGCGCCATCGAGTTCTATGAAGTGCTCTCCTCGTTCGACTTCATGTCTTCCACCCCCACGCTGTTCAACAGCGGCACGCTGCGCTCGCAGTTGTCCAGCTGCTACCTGACCACGGTGCCCGACGACCTTGACGGCATCTACGAGTCGATCAAGGAAAACGCCCTGCTGTCCAAATTTGCCGGCGGCCTGGGTAACGACTGGACCCGTGTGCGCGCGCTAGGCAGCCACATCAAGGGCACCAATGGCGAGTCTCAGGGCGTGGTGCCCTTCCTCAAGGTGGTCAACGACACCGCAGTAGCGGTCAACCAGGGCGGCAAGCGCAAGGGCGCAGTGTGCACCTACCTCGAAACCTGGCACCTCGACATCGAGGAGTTTCTGGAACTGCGCAAAAACACCGGCGACGACCGCCGCCGCACGCACGACATGAACACCGCCAACTGGATTCCCGACCTGTTCATGAAGCGTGTCATGGAAAAAGGCCAGTGGACGCTGTTTTCGCCCAACAACGTGCCCGACCTGCACGACAAATTCGGCATTGCGTTCGAGCAGGCCTACGTGGCCTACGAAGAAAAGGCAGCGCGCGGCGAGATCAAACCCACGCGCACGGTGCCAGCCACCGACCTGTGGCGCAAGATGCTGACCATGCTGTTTGAGACCGGCCACCCCTGGATCACGTTCAAGGACGCCTGCAACATCCGCTCGCCACAACAGCATGCGGGCGTGGTGCATTCGAGCAACCTGTGCACCGAAATCACCCTCAACACCAGCGACACCGAAACGGCGGTGTGCAATTTGCCGACGAATCGATGGAAGCCATTTGCTATTACGCCTACCACGCATCGACCGAGTTGGCGCGTGAGCGCGGCAAATACTCGAGCTACAAGGGCTCGTTGTGGGATCAGGGCATTCTGCCCATCGACACGCTTGACCTGCTGGCGCGTGAGCGCGGTGGCTACGTCGAAGTCGATCGTTCCAGCACCCTGAACTGGGACGCGTTACGTCAAAAAATCGCCAAAGACGGCATGCGCAACTCCAACTGTGTGGCCATTGCGCCCACAGCCACCATTTCGAACATCATCGGCGTCGATGCGTCGATCGAACCCTGCTTTGGCAACCTGTCGGTCAAGTCCAATTTGTCGGGTGAGTTCACCATCATCAGCAGCTACCTGGTGCGCGACCTCAAACGACTCGGTCTCTGGGACGATGTCATGGTGATGGACCTCAAACATTTTGATGGTTCGCTGGCCCCCATCGACCGCGTGCCGGAAGAAATCAAGTCGCTTTACGCCACCGCCTTCGAAGTCGAAACCCGCTGGCTGGTGGAAGCCGCGGCACGGCGCCAGAAGTGGATCGACCAAGGTCAGTCGCTCAACATTTACATGGCGGGCGCCTCGGGTAAAAAGCTCGACGACACCTACAAGCTGGCCTGGGTACGCGGCCTCAAAACCACCTATTACTTGCGCACCCAATCGGCCACGCACGCTGAAAAATCCACCGTTACGGCGGGCCGTTTGAATGCCGTGTCAGCCGGTGGTGAGAGCGCGGGCACAGGCGGGCACAGCGGCATGAATGCACTCGATGCAGCAGCAGCAGCGGCGCGCCAGCAGATGGCTGCCATACCCGCCACCGATGTCAAATTTTGTGGTGTTGATGACCCCACATGCGAGTCGTGTCAGTAGCCATGCCTTGAGCGCCATGCTGCGATGCTGGCACGCCACAGTGCTGCACGCATGCGCTCAAAAGGCCATCAAATTTCTTTCTATTTTTTACACACCATCTCATAATCCACGCATTGGAAATCACTATGTTGTCCTGGGACGAAGAAGTTACACCTACCGCCAGTTTGCCACCCACTCACAGCCGCTCAGAACGGCTGCAGGCAGAGCAGTCACCCAGTCACTTTGCGAGACTCGCAGAGGTGACGACCAAGCCTGCCACGCAATTCGCACCAAGCCCAACAGCGTCTGCCAGCACCCCGGCGCCCAGCACAAAACGCCGTGTCAACGCGGCCGACAAACGCATCATCAACGGCAAGACCGATGTCAACCAATTGGTGCCCTTCAAGTACAAGTGGGCCTGGGAAAAATACCTGTCAAGCTGTGCCAACCACTGGATGCCGCAAGAGGTCAACATGACGCGCGACATTGCGCTGTGGAAGGACCCCAATGGCCTGACCGAAGACGAGCGCCGCATCGTCAAACGCAACCTCGGTTTTTTTGTCACAGCAGATTCGCTGGCAGCCAACAACATTGTGCTGGGCACCTACCGCCACATCACCGCACCCGAGTGTCGGCAATTCTTGTTGCGCCAGGCTTTTGAAGAAGCCATTCATACCCACGCTTACCAGTACATCGTGGAATCGTTGGGGTTGGACGAAGGCGAAATTTTCAGCGCCTACAACGAGGTCAAGTCGATCCGCGACAAGGACGAATTCCTGATCCCGTTCATCGAAGCCATCATGGACCCGCAGTTCAAGACCGGCACGCCCGAGACCGACCAAACCCTGCTCAAATCGCTGATTGTGTTTGCCTGCCTGATGGAAGGCCTGTTCTTCTATGTCGGCTTCACCCAGATTCTGGCGCTGGGCCGCCAAAACAAAATGACCGGCGCGGCAGAACAGTACCAGTACATCTTGCGCGACGAGTCCATGCACTGCAACTTTGGCATCGACCTGATCAACCAGCTCAAGCTGGAAAACCCGCAACTCTGGACGGCCGAATTCAAGGCCGAGATCAAGGCCTTGTTTGAGACTGCAGTGGACCTGGAATACCGCTACGCCGAAGACACCATGCCGCGTGGTGTGCTCGGTATGAATGCGTCCATGTTCAAGGGTTACCTGCGCTACATTGCCAACCGCCGCGCCACCCAAATCGGTCTCGAGGCGCTGTACCCCAACGAAGAAAATCCTTTCCCATGGATGAGTGAAATGATCGATCTGAAGAAAGAGCGTAACTTCTTCGAGACACGCGTCATTGAATACCAGTCCGGCGGCGCACTGTCGTGGGAATGACGGCAACTTATGACCTTCCGAATTTCACAAAATTTTGAACTGGCTGCTGGCGGCAAAGTTTTGTTGACCCCTGTTCATGGTGCTGGGAACCCGCCCAACCCCATGGATCTCTTGACGCACAATGACTTGCGTCAAGTGCTCTTTGCAAATTAATCAAGGAGATAGAAATGGCAACTGCAAAAAAACCGGCTGCGAAACCTGCCGCCAAGCCCGCTGCAAAACCTGCGGCGCCAGTGAAAAAAGCGGCACCGGCTAAGGCAGCGGCACCAGCTAAGAAGGCTGTTCCAGCCAAGAAAGCTGCACCGGCTAAGAAGGCTGCTCCAGCAAAGAAAGCTGCACCAGCCAAGAAGGCTGCCCCAGCCAAGAAGGCTGCACCGGCTAAGAAAGCGGCACCGGCCAAGAAGGCTGCCCCAGCTAAGAAGGCTGCAGCGCCTAAGGTAGCGGTAAAAAAAGCGGCACCCGCAAAAAGAGCGCCAACCAAAGCTGCAGCGCCAGCCAAAAAAGCAGTTGCCACCAAGGTCGCCGCCAAACCAGCTGCAAAAAAACCTGCCAAAGCGCCGGCCGCGCCAGCTGCAAAGACCAAGCTCAACCCTCATGCAGCATGGCCTTTTCCGTCTGGATCGAAGCCCTGATCAATCCGCCAGGAAAACGCGCCAGCCCGTTGCCCAAACAGCAGCGGGCTTTTTTACTTACGGGTAAAAAACCAGTAAGCGATACCCCAATGCACGCGGTTGGGCGGTATCGGCCTTGACACGCAAATTCGCCGTGGCTGACCATTCACCAAACGCAGATACCGCGTCTGACTTGGCGCCCAATTCAGCCGGTAAGAACACGCGCCGCATGACCGGCTGATCTGCCAGGTCCGTCAGCGTTAGCTCAACCGCTGGCATGGCCAATGCAAGTTGCGCTTTGTTTTTCACGACCAAATGCAACCGAAAAGTCTCCGGGTCCATCTGGTGAAACGTGACTGAATCAAGTACCAAGGCTTCAATGCGTTGCATGGGCGAGAGGCGACAACCCAAGACCTCACAAAATATCTGTAATGCTGGCTTGAATTCAGGCTTTAAAGCGGCCAACTGGTCGCGCTCACGGTAGATGCCTTGCAGCAACAAGCCGAGCAACAAAAAGACACTGAGCACACCCCACAACACACGCATGCCAGGTCGATGCGTGTTGGGGCTAACAACCGGTGCACGCATGAATGAAACAGGTTCCGCAAGCGGCACGGGTACAACTTCAACGACAACTGGCTCGGCGACCTCTGGCTCGGGTTGGTCTCTGCTTTGCGGCCCGGTTTCGGGTTCAGTCTCCTTTGAGGGCTTGATGAGCAAGGCCGCCGAATCCCAAGGCACGTCAGACCGCACTTCAGGCCGTGCATCGGGCTGCAGATCGGCCAAAAAATCGTCGCTGGCCGGTCGCATCACCAGCGCATCATCCCCACAAGAAGGCAGCTGCCCGGCTGTCTCCGGCGCCGATAACCGCGTCGATGCATCGAGCAAAGCAGGGTTAGCCACCACCAACCGGCTCGGGAACTCCTGGGCATCAGTGGGCGCTGGGTCAGTCGGCAGCTCAGACTCAGCCTCGATCAGCTGCCGCGAGACATCAAAAACTTCACCACACGTCCCGCAACGAACCCAGCCATCTGAAATACGCAACTGGTCCGGCACCACTTTGTACCAGGTCAGACAAGCGGGACAGCGGGCGATCAAGCTCATGGTGTTTGAAATTTATCAGCCGCGCGGCAATCCGGCCTCAACGCATCGCGGTCATCAAAATCCAGCCGTCTTCGGCATCGGCCACAGCGAGTTTGCAGTAAGGCGCATAGGCAGCCTGCAGCTCTTGCGCCTGGCGCTCCAAAATACCTGCCAGCACCAAGGCCCCACCAGGCGCCACGCGCGACCACAGCAATGGCGCCAGCACTTTCAAAGGTGTCGCCAAAATATTGGCCAGCACGGTCTGATAAACGCCGCTCGCGCTTTCTGGCAGGCCGGCACGCACATCGGCATGGTTGGCCTGTGCATTGAGCAAGGTGGACTCGACGGCCGCCGGGTCGATGTCCACCGCGTCGATGTCCGCAGCGCCAAACTTGGCTGCGCCAATGGCCAGGATGCCGGAGCCACAGCCGTAGTCCAACACCCGGCTCAGGGCGCTGCTGGCGTTGCCTTGACCGGCGATCCAGCGCAAGCACATGCGGGTGGTGGGATGGGTGCCGGTGCCAAAGGCAAGGCCAGGGTCAAGACGAATCACAATGCGGGCCTGCGCAGGTGGCTCGTGCCAGGTGGGCACAATCCAGAATTCCGGCGTAATCTCCACCGGGGCGAACTGCGACTGCGTCAAACGCACCCAGTCCTGTTCCGGCACGTGCTGCAAGCCCAACACCTCGCACTCGGCAAAGAAATCCTGCGCCTGCAACAGCGCCAGCGCGTCATTGGCTTGTTCACGGGTATCGTACAAGGCCAGCACCCTGGAGCGCTGCCAACCGTCTTTGGGAGGCGGCATGCCGGGCTCACCAAACAGGGCTTGCTCAGCATCGGTCTGGGCATCGGCATCTTCCACGCTAACGCTCAGGGCATCGAGCGCGTCGAGTGCGTCGCTCAGCGTTTCAACCTGGTGCTCGGGGCACATCAATCGGAGTTCAAACATCGCAGCTCAGGCTCAGCGCACATGGTCAGCAAGCCAACCCTCAAGATAATGGATATTGGTGCCGCCTTCCATGAATTTGGCATCAACCATCAACTCACGGTGCAGGGCGATGTTGGTATTGATGCCCTCGATCACCGTTTCGCCCAAAGCGGTGCGCATGCGCGCCAAGGCCTGCTCACGGGTGTCGCCATGCACAATGATCTTGCCGATCATCGAATCGTAGTTGGGTGGCACAAAATAATTGGTGTACGCGTGCGAATCAACACGCACGCCCGGCCCCCCCGGTGGATGCCACATGGTGATGCGTCCGGGCGAGGGAATGCACTTGTAAGCGTCTTCGGCGTTCAGGCGGCACTCAATGGCGTGTCCGCGAATCTGGATCTGGCGCTGCGTGAACGGCAATTTCTCACCTGCCGCCACCATGATCTGGGTCTTGACTATGTCAATGCCGGTGGTCATCTCGGTCACAGGATGCTCCACTTGCACCCGGGTGTTCATCTCAATAAAGTAAAAATCACCGTCCTCGTACAAAAACTCAAACGTGCCGGCACCCCGGTAACCGATCTTTTTGCAGGCTGCCACACACCGTTCACCCACGCGCTCGATCAACTTGCGCGGTATGCCGGGTGCTGGTGCCTCTTCAATCACCTTCTGGTGCCGGCGCTGCATGGAGCAATCGCGTTCGCCCAGGTACACCGCATTCTTGTATTTGTCCGCCAGAATCTGAATTTCGACGTGACGCGGATTCTGCAGGTACTTTTCCATGTACACCGCAGGGTTGCCAAAGGCCGCACCCGCTTCGTTTTTGGTCATGGCCACCGCATTGATCAGCGCCGCCTCGGTATGCACCACGCGCATGCCACGGCCACCGCCACCGCCGGCGGCCTTGATGATGACCGGATAACCGACCACTTTGGCAATCCGCTTGACTTGCACCGGATCGTCCGGCAGCTCACCCTCCGAGCCGGGCACGCAGGGTACGCCCGCCTTGATCATGGCTTGCTTGGCCGACACCTTGTCGCCCATGATGCGGATCGACTCCGGTGTGGGGCCAATGAACTGGAAACCGCTGCGCTCCACCCGTTCGGCAAAATCCGCGTTTTCACTCAAAAATCCATAGCCAGGATGGATGGCTTCGGCGTCGGTGACCTCGGCTGCCGAAATAATGGCCGGCATGTTCAAGTAACTTAGCGCTGACGACGCAGGGCCGATACATACGGCCTCCTCCGCCAGTTTGATGTACTTGGCATCGCGGTCAGCCTCCGAGTACACCATGACGGCCTTGACCCCCAACTCACGGCAGGCGCGCTGGATCCGCAAGGCAATTTCACCGCGGTTGGCAACCAGAATTTTTTTAAACATGGATGGCGCCTGAGCTTAGTCGATGATGAACAATGGCTGACCGTATTCCACGGCCTGCCCGTTGTCGGCCAGGATTTTTCGCACCGTTCCGGTCTTGTCCGACTCGATTTCATTGAGGATTTTCATGGCCTCGATGATGCACAGGGTGTCGCCCTCTTTGACTGCATCGCCAATTTCAACAAAGGACTTGGCGCCCGGCGAGGCCGACCGGTAAAACGTGCCCACCATCGGCGACTTGACGGTATGCCCGGTCTCGACCGGTGCCGCCGCCACGACAGCAGCAGCGGCCTGTGCAACCGGTTGCTCTTGGGGCACCGGCTGACTCGCGGGCATGAAATGTTGAACCACCGCACCACCGCCTTTGACGATGCGGATTTTGCCTTCGGCTTCGGTGATCTCAAGTTCGGAGACATTTGATTCCGATACCAGATCGATCAAGGTTTTGAGTTTTCTGAGGTCCATGGGGTCTCCAACGAAAAGGAAGTAACAGTCAACTGAAATTCACTTGAATTTGAAAGAAATTACAATAATTTTCATTAAAACAAGCTAACTAAGCTCTATTTTACCTTTTCTTTTGAAAGTCACTCAAACCGACAAGTGCACCCAGGCGCGCAGGTCATCGACAGTCAGCCTGCCCATTTTACGGTGCAACACGTTGCCGTTCGATCCAAACACCACGGTAAAGGGCAAAGCACCCGTGATATTTCCAAGCGACTTGCTGACCTCGATTCCGGGAAAACCAGCCAGCGCCACCGAAAAAGACAGGGGTGATTGCGTCAGAAAACGCGACACGGGAGCAGCTTGATCTACCGCCAATGCGAGCACTTGCCAGCCTTTGGATTTATTTTCAAGAAAGAAGTCATTGATTAACGGCAATTCTTCAACGCAAGGCGGGCACCAGGTGGCCCAAAAATTCAGCAACAGGGGCTTGCCTTTGAATGCGCTGCTGGCCAGCATGACACCGTCCAACTGGGCAAATTGCTGCTGCCAAAAGTTGTGCTCCGCCTCTGACAGCGATTGCGACTGGCGCCTGTCTGTGCGCCAGGCCAAACCTGCGCCAACACCAGCCAGCCCCAAGCCGGCAGCTGCTGCCAACCAGCCGCGCCGGGAGAATGGGCGAGCGCTCAAACCGACTCCCCAGACAACAAACGCCGCAAGGCTCCGGCATCGCCACGCGGCGCTCGCCCCTGAGCATCGGCTTTGAGTGCACCGCGCACATCATCAAAGTCATAAATCATCAAATGGACTCCAATATCCTGATTCAATTCAGCACAAAAAGCATGCACGCTCAAGGCCTCAACCGACTCGCCGGTAAAGCCCGTGACCGTGCGCGCAACGTAGCGCACATTTTGATCGATCAGTGCAATTTCGGCCGACTTGCTATCGTCACAAAACAACTGCAGGTAGATATCGGAGTTTTTAGTGGCAGTGCCATGCCAGACCGCACCCCCAAGATGGGGCCGGAATTCGCGCAAGCGTTCCATCCAGTCCAGCGCCAAACGCCTTAACGCCAGCAACTCCAACGGCTGGGTGTCCGCGCAAAACACCGCAATGTAATCGCTCACCGCCTCCTCCAACACCTCATTGGATGGCAGCGCGCCGCGCCCACTCAAACCCAACTGCCTGGCCGCACGGCGTTTGGCCTGGCCGTACTCCAGGCCGTCCTCAACCACCCAGCGCGCAGCCTGAGTTGCAATTTCATGTTGGCCGTCAATCATCGTGGCTGCATTTTGCCCTGATTCACCAGCGCCCGGAACGTCAGGGGAATGCGCCCTACACGTCATGTTGACCCGCCTAAAATCAAGGCATGCACATTCACATTCTTGGCATTTGCGGCACCTTCATGGGCGGGCTTGCCGCCCTGGCACGCGAAGCGGGTCACAGGGTGACCGGCTGCGACGCTGGCGTTTACCCGCCCATGAGCGACCAGTTGCGCGCCCTGGGCATTGATCTGATCGAGGGCTATGGCACCGGTCAACTGGCACTCGAGCCCGACATGTTTGTTATCGGCAATGTGGTGAGCCGTGCGCACTTGGGCGATGGCACGCCCAAATTCCCGCTGATGGAAGCCATTCTCGACGCCGGCCTGGCCTACACCAGCGGACCGCAGTGGCTGGCCGAGCATGTGTTGCAAGGCCGCCATGTGATTGCCATCGCCGGCACCCATGGCAAAACCACAACCACGGCCATGACCAGCTGGATTCTTCAGGCGGCTGGCCTGCAGCCGGGTTTTTTGGTGGGTGGCGTGCCGCTCAACTTCGGCGTCTCGGCCCGGCTGGGCCAGGGCAAGACCTTTGTCATCGAGGCCGATGAATACGACACCGCCTTTTTTGACAAGCGCAGCAAGTTCGTGCATTACCGGCCGCGCACTGCCGTCTTGAACAATCTGGAGTTCGATCATGCCGACATCTTTGACGATCTGGCAGCCATCGAGCGCCAATTTCATCACCTGATCCGTACCGTGCCTGGCAGCGGCGCGCACGGCAGCGGCCGGGTTGTGGTCAATGGGCTGGAGGAAAGTCTGGCGCGCGTGCTGCACATGGGCTGCTGGAGCGAAGTGCGCAGCTTTGGCGCAGCGGTCAGCGACTTTACGGCGCTAGGCGAGGCGGGCGATTTTGAGGTGCTACAACAGGGCCAGATAGTTGGCCGTGTGACCTGGTCCTTGACGGGCGTCCACAACCAGCTCAACGCGCTGGCCGCCATCGCCGCAGCCGAACATGTCGGCGTTTCTCCAAAGACGGCTGCGCTGGCACTGGGCAGCTTCGAGAACGTGAAACGGCGCATGGAACTGCGTGGCACGATCGCCACCGCCAGCGGCAACATCACGGTTTATGACGACTTTGCCCACCACCCCACCGCCATTCGCACCACGGTCGATGGCCTGCGTCGCACGCTCAAGGCGGGCGAACGCATCCTGGCGGTGTTCGAGCCGCGCTCCAACACCATGAAACTCGGCACCATGAAAGCGCAACTGCCGTGGAGCCTGGAAAACGCCGACCTGGCTTTTTGCCACAGTGGCGGCTTGGGCTGGGATGCCGCCGAGGCGCTGGCGCCCATGGCCGGGCGCGCGATGGTGATTGGCAATATCGAGGCGCTGGTGGCGCAGGTCAGCCGGGCTGCGCGCGGTGGCGACCACATCCTGTGCATGAGCAATGGCGGCTTTGGCGGCATCCACGCCAAGCTGCTGCAGGCGCTGCAAAACAAGTAGCTGCAAGCGCCTTTCGGATGGCATCCAAAGGTCAAAAATCGCTGGGTCTTTAACGCCCGCGTCGCGCCAACACCGCCTGTGACAGCACGTCCAGGCAGGCCAGCGAATCGTCCCAGCCCAGACAGGCATCGGTGATGCTCTTGCCGTATTCGAGCTTGTCGGTCTTGTCTTTGCCCGGCGTGAACTTTTGCGCACCCGCGCACAGATGGCTTTCCACCATCACGCCAAACACCTGGTGCGAGCCCGCTGCAATCTGGGCTGCAATGGCGCGCGCCACATCGAGCTGTTTTTCATGCTGCTTGCTGCTGTTGGCATGACTGCAGTCCACCATCAGGGTCGCTGGGAGCTTGGCTTTTTCCAGCTCGACGCAGGCGGCGGCCACGCTGGCGGCGTCATAGTTGGGCGCCTTGCCACCGCGCAAAATCACATGGCAATCCTTGTTGCCGTTGGTTTGCACAATCGCCACGCGACCACTTTTGTGCACCGACAAAAAGTGGTGGCCACCGGCGGCAGCCTGAATCGCGTCGGAGGCGATTTTGATGTTGCCATCGGTGCCGTTCTTGAAGCCGATCGGAGCCGACAGACCCGAAGCGAGCTCGCGGTGCACCTGGCTCTCGGTGGTGCGGGCGCCAATCGCGCCCCAACTGATCAGATCGCCCAGATATTGCGGTGAAATCACATCGAGGAATTCGCTGCCAGCGGGCAGCCCCAGCCGGTTGATCTCGATCAGCAGCTGACGGGCAATGCGCAGGCCCTCGTCGATGCGGAACGACTCGTCCAGATACGGATCGTTGATCAGGCCTTTCCAGCCGACCGTGGTGCGCGGCTTCTCAAAATACACACGCATCACAATTTCCAGTGTGTCGGCGTATTTGTCGCGCTGCTCTTTCAGACGGCGGGCGTACTCGATGGCCGCCGCCGGGTCGTGGATCGAGCACGGGCCGATGATGACCAGCAAGCGATCGTCCTTGCCCGCGATGATCTGATGGATGTTGCGCCGGGTGACGCTGATCATTTTTTCAACCAGCGTGCCGTGGATAGGAAAGAAGCGGATCAGATGCTCAGGAGGCGGTAGCACGGTGATGTCCTTGATGCGTTGGTTATCGGTCTGACCAGTGCGGTCAGCGGCGGGGCTTTGCGCATTGGCGCCCCAGGCATCTTGAACAGCAGTAACAGCGGCTTTGGCAGTCATGAAAAGCTTCCTCACAAAGTTGAAAACAAAAACACATAAAAAAACCGCCGGTAGTGCCGGCGGTTTTTGGGAGATCAGGACGTTTTATCTGGGTACGTTCAGAACTCTCTACCGCCGAAGGCGCTTGAGAACCAAAAATAAGCAAAGAAAAAGAAAACTGACTTCATGGAAGTGGACTGTAGCACAGTTGCTTTGCGAGCCCTAAGCCGTGCCGCCCACCGTCAGGCCGTCGATGCGCAGCGTGGGCTGGCCCACACCCACCGGCACACTCTGGCCTTCCTTGCCGCAAGTGCCAACGCCGCTGTCGAGCTTCATGTCGTTGCCGATCATGCTGACGCGCTTGAGCACTTCCGGCCCGCTGCCCACCAGCGTGGCGCCTTTTACCGGGTACTGAATCTTGCCGTTTTCGACCCAGTAGGCCTGGCTGGCAGAGAACACGAATTTGCCCGAGGTGATGTCCACCTGGCCGCCGCCAAAGTTGGTGGCATACAGGCCTTTCTTGATGCTGGCCACGATTTCTTCCGGGCTCTTGTCGCCGCCCAGCATGTACGTATTGGTCATGCGCGGAATCGGCACATGGGCGTAGCTCTCACGGCGGCCGTTGCCAGTGGGTTTGACCCCCATCAGGCGAGCGTTCATGGCGTCCTGGATATAGCCTTTGAGAATACCGTCTTCAATCAGCACATTGCGGCCACTGGCGTTGCCCTCGTCATCGACATTGAGCGAACCTCGGCGGTCGGCAATCGTGCCGTCGTCCAGCACCGTGACACCCTTGGCCGCCACGCGCTGACCCGTGCGCCCGCTGAAGGCGCTCGAGCCCTTGCGGTTGAAGTCGCCCTCCAGACCATGACCAATCGCTTCGTGCAACAAAATGCCAGGCCAGCCAGAACCCAGCACCACCGTCATTTCACCGGCCGGGGCCGGGCGCGCATCCAGGTTGGTGAGCGCCGCCGAGACCGCTTCATCGACGTATTGGCCGATCAGCGCATCATCAAAATAGGCAAAGCCAAAACGGCCGCCACCACCAGCCGAACCGACTTCACGACGGCCCTTGTGTTCGGCAATCACGGTCACGCTCAAACGCACCAGCGGCCGCACGTCGGCAGCCAGGGTGCCGTCGGCACGCGCCACCAGAACCACGTCGTATTCAGCAGCCAGTCCGGCCATGACCTGCGCCACACGCGGGTCTTTGGCGCGCGCCAGCTGCTCCACTTTTTCCAGCAACCTGACCTTGGCCGTGCTGTCCAGGCTGGCAATCGGGTCCAGACCGTTGTACAGGGAACGCGACGAGGCTATTTTTTTGCGCGGCACCTTCAGGTGCCCGGTTTGGGCCACCGTCGATATGGACCGCACCGTGCGGGCCGCGTCGAGCAACGAGGCCTGCGAGATGTCGTCGGAATAGGCAAAGGCGGTTTTTTCACCACTGACAGCGCGCACACCCACGCCCTGGTCAATGGAAAACGAGCCGGTTTTGACAATGCCTTCTTCCAGGCTCCAGCCCTCGGAGCGGGTGTACTGAAAGTACAGGTCAGCCTCATCCACCTTGTGCGCCTTGATCTCGGCCAGCGCGCGCGCCAGGTGCGATTCGTCAAGTCCAAAAGGCGTGAGCAACAGGGATTTGGCAACGCCTAAGCGTTCAAGGGTGGGTTCGCGTGAAATCATCGCGTGATTCTAGGGCTTGGGGTAATCGGCGCGTGTTTGAGCGCAAGACTCAACCACTTGAACCATGCGGTGAAATTACGACTGCACCAGCCGTTTGGACTTGGCAATCGACATCAAGATGCCCAGGCCCAAGCCCAGCGTGACCATGGCTGAGCCGCCATAGCTGATGAAGGGCAGCGGCACGCCCACCACCGGCAAAATGCCGCTGACCATGCCCATGTTGACGAAGGCGTAACAAAAGAAAATCATTGCCATGGCGCCGGCCAGCAAACGCGTGAACACGGTGGGCGCCTCCAGGGCAATCATCAGCGCGCGCAGCACCAGAAAGAGAAAGGCAGCGATCAACAGCAGATTGCCAATCAGGCCGAATTCTTCCGAGAATGCGGCAAAAATGAAGTCGGTGGTGCGCTCCGGGATGAACTCCAGATGGGTTTGCGTACCCTGCATGAAACCCTTGCCCCACACCCCGCCCGAGCCAATCGCAATCATGCCTTGAATAATGTGAAAGCCCTTGCCAAGCGGGTCGCGCCCGGGGTCGAGCAGCGTGCACACGCGCTGCTGCTGGTATTCGCGCAACAGCGGCCAGTCAACGCCGTCGGCGCACAACTCGGGCTCAAAAACGACCAGCAAGGCCATACCGAGCAAGCCCAGCAGCAGTGGCGGCGCCACCAGTTTCCAGCTCAAGCCGGCAAAAAAAATCACCGACAGGCCCGCCGCCAGCACCAGCAGCGAGGTGCCCAAATCGGGCTGCTTCATGATCAGGCCCACGGGCAGCGCCAGCAACAAGCCGGCCACCAGAAAGTCCAGCGGCCGCAATTGGCCTTCGCGCCTCTGGAACCACCAGGCCAACATCAGCGGCATGGCAATTTTGAGGATTTCGCTGGGCTGAATCGTCATGCCCACATTGAGCCAGCGCTTGGCGCCTTTTTTGGTAATGCCAAAAAACACCACCGCAATCAGCAGGCTTACGCCCAGAATATAAAGCGGCACCGCCAGCGCCATCAGGCGCCGCGGTGGCACTTGCGCCACCACAAACATGATGAAGCCGGCAATCAGCATGTTGCGCGCATGGACTTCAAAACGCGCGCCTTGGTTATAGCCGGCTGAATACATGGTCAGCAAACCGGCGCACACCAGCATGAACACGGCAAAGGCCAGTGGCCCGTCAAAACCGGAAAACCAGGGCAACAAACGGCGCGACAGCGAGGGACGTTCAAAAACCAGCGACATGGGGAGCGATTATCGGGGTGTGGCGTCGGATGGCGCCACCCGCAGCGGGATCGTGACCGGCCCGTCGTTGACCAGGCTGACCTGCATGTCGGCGGCAAACTCGCCGGTTTGCACAAGCGGGTGCAGCAAGCGCGCCTGCGCGACAAAGTAGTCGTACAGCCGCCTGCCCTCGTCCGGTGCCGCCGCAGCGGTAAAGCTGGGCCGGTTGCCGCCCGCGGCATCGGCGGCCAGTGTGAACTGGCTCACTACCAGCAGGCCGCCCATCTGCCCCGCGCCGTCAAGGTTTTGCACGTTGCGGTTCATCTTGCCCGCCGCGTCGCTGAAGATGCGCAATTTCAGGATTTTGGCCAGCAACTTGTCGCTTTGCGCGGTTGTGTCTGCGCGCTCGGCGCACAACAGCACCAGCAGACCAGCTCCGATTTCTCCGACTGCTCTGCCCGCCACTTCGACACGCGCCTGGCGCACGCGCTGCAACAGGGCCATCATGACCCAGCCGCCGATTGAGCAACAGGCATATTGAGCCGTTTCGCCGCGTTGACGATTCAAGCCAGCGTGACGCGGGCAAACTTGCGCTTGCCCACCTGCAGCACGTAAGTGCCGGCAGCGAGTTTCAGGCCCTTGTCGCTCACCACGTTGGAGTTCACCCGCACGCCGCCGCCGTCGATCAGGCGGTTGCCCTCACCGCTGGATGCCGCCAGCCCCGCCATTTTGAGTAGCGCAGCAATGCCAAGCGGGCCACCGCCCTCGCCCAGCGACAGCGCCAACTCGGCAATTTCATCCGGAATGCCGCCCTTGCTGCGGTTGATGAAGTCTTGCTCGGCAGCCTCAGCCGCTGCCGCCGAGTGAAAGCGGGCAGTGATTTCCTTGGCCAGCGCCACCTTGGCGTCCTTGGGGTTGCGCCCGGCGGCCACTTCGGCTTTCAGCGCCGCAATGTCGGCCTCCGACTTGAAACTCAACAAGGTGTACCAGCGCCACATCAGCACGTCGGAGATGCTCAGCACCTTGGCAAACATGGTGTTGGCGTCTTCAGAAATGCCGATGTAGTTGTTTTTGCTCTTGGACATTTTCTCGATGCCGTCGAGCCCCTCGAGCAGCGGCATGGTCAGGATGCACTGCGGCTCCTGGCCGTATTCGGCTTGCAGATGGCGACCCACCAGAAGGTTGAATTTTTGGTCGGTACCGCCGAGTTCCAGGTCGCTCTTGAGCACCACGCTGTCATAGCCCTGCATCAGCGGGTAGAGGAACTCGTGCACGCTGATGGGTGTGCCGGCATGAAAGCGGTCGTGAAAATCATTGCGCTCCATCATGCGCGCCACGGTGTACTTGGCCGCCAGCTCGATCATGCCGCGCGAACCCAGCGTGTCGCCCCACTCGCTGTTGTAACGGATTTCGGTTTTGGACGGATCCAGCACCATCGAAGCCTGGCGGTAGTAGGTTTGGGCGTTGACCTCGATTTGCTCGCGGGTGAGCGCAGGGCGCGTGGTGTTGCGCCCTGACGGATCACCGATCAGGGTGGTGAAGTCGCCAATCAAAAAGATCACGGTATGGCCCAAATCCTGCAACTGGCGCATTTTGTTGAGCACCACCGTGTGGCCGATGTGGATGTCGGGCGCGGTTGGGTCAAGCCCCAGCTTGATGCGCAGCGGCGTTCCGCTGGCCTGCGAGCGCGCCAGCTTTTTCAGCCAGTCATTTTGTGGGATCAGCTCTTCGCAACCACGCAGCGTGACGGCCAAAGCCTCTTTCACACGGTCGGTCACAATAATTTCTGGAGTTTTGGGGTGCGTCATAAGGGTTTGTATGGATGCGGCAGGAAGGGCAAGGTTTATACTCGCGCACTGTTAGTTTTTCTGATTTTACGTGGCCATCCACGTCGATTTATTGACCGCTGTTGTGTCTTTCAGACAAGCCCCATCCCAGGATTCAGTTTTGATCAAGCAATTCATAGCCAACGGCCAGGTTTTTTCAAACGCTGCGACCCATTGGCTGACGCAGCACCACAAACGCGTGACCGCCGTCGTGGCCGCCTTGCTGTTGGGCGGCGGTGGCGGCGCGTTTGCCGTGGCCTCGCTCGGGCCGGACGCCGCCGACATCGCCGTGCGAGAGGTCCTTGAAATGGTACAACCGCTGTCGCTACCGGACTATAGCCAGGTCACAGTCGCGCCGTATGTGCTCTACCGCACCGACACCACCCGAACCAGCGACACGGCAGACACCTTGCTCAAGCGCCTGGGTGTGGACGACGCCGATGCCGCCACTTTCCTGCGCACTGATGCCGATGCCCGGCAGATTTTGCTGGCCCGCAGCGGCCGCCAAGTTACGGCAGAAGCCACGGCTGACCAGCGCCTGAGCAAGCTCACGGTCCGCTGGAGCACTGATTCCGAAGTCCAATTCCAGCGGCTGGTCATTGAGCGCAACGGCAATGATTTCGCTTCGCAGATAGAAACAGCAGCCTTGCGTACCAACAGCCAGTTGGCCAGCGGCACCATCCGGAGCAGCCTGTTTGCCGCCACCGAGGAAGCCAAAATTCCTGATGCCGTGGCCGTCCAACTGGCCGAAATTTTTTCTGGTGATATCGACTTTCGTCGCGCTTTGCGCAAAGGTGACCGCTTCTCGGTGGTCTATGAAACCCTGGAGGGCGACGGCGAGCCACTGCGTACCGGGCGCGTGCTCAGCGCCGAGTTTGTCAACGCGGGCAAGACATTCCAGGCCATGTGGTTTGCCGATCCTGCCACCAACCAGCAAGCGGTACAGGCCAACAGCAAAGGTGGCTATTACACGCTCGACGGAAAAAGCCTGCGCCGGACGTTTCTGAGCTCGCCGGTTGCGTTCTCGCGCGTCAGCAGCGGATTTGCCATGCGCTTTCATCCGGTTTTGAAACAAATGCGCGCCCACAAGGGCACCGACTTTGCCGCCACCACCGGCACCCCCGCGCGCACTGTCGGTGACGGCGTGGTGACATTTTCTGGCGTTCAAAAGGGCTACGGCAAGGTTGTTTTTGTCAAGCATCGTGGCAACACCGAAACGGTTTATGCCCATTTAAGCAAGCTGATGGTGCGCCGCGGTGACAACGTGAGCCAGGGCCAGACCATCGGCCTGGTCGGCTCGACCGGCTGGGCGACCGGGCCGCACCTGCACTTTGAGGTGCGTGCCAATGGCGTGCAAAAAGACCCGATGAAATTTGCCCAGCAGAGCGAAACCATCCCGGTAGCGGCATCCGCCAAACCCGCCTTTGAACGCGTGGCGCAGCAAGCCAAAATTGCGCTGGTGGCGGCCAGCCTGCAAGACAGCAGCGCGCAATAATTTTGCTGCCAGGGGCCACCCATGGCTGAATGTTTCATCGGCCTGATGTCCGGCACATCGCTGGACGGTGTCGATGGTGTCTTGGCAGATTTCAGCACCTCGTCTCCAGCCGTTCTTGCCCACGCCAGTGCGGCGCTGCCACCGAGCCTGAAAGCCGAACTGCTGGCACTCAACCAGCCCGGCCACAATGAACTGCATCGCGCGGCGCTCGCCGCCAACGCCTTGATGCGCGTCTATGCCAAGGTAGTTGGGCAATTACTGGCAGTGTCCTCGACGGCAGCCGCGCACATCACGGCCATCGGCGCGCATGGCCAAACGCTCAGGCACCAGCCACAAATGCACGATGGCAGCGGCTACACCCTGCAGTTGGCCAACCCGACGCTGCTGGCCGAGCTCACCGGCATCGATGTGGTGGCAGACTTTCGCAGCCGCGATGTCGCCGCTGGCGGTCAGGGCGCACCACTGGCGCCCGCCTTTCACCAGGCCTTTTTTGGCAAGGCCGGCCAAACCATCGCCGTGCTCAACATCGGTGGCATGGCAAACCTGACTGTGCTGGGCCCCGAGCTGGCTGACGATGTACTCGGCTTTGACTGCGGCCCCGGTAACGCCTTGATGGACAGCTGGTGCCTGCGCCACCTGGGTCAGCCCTTTGATGCCAATGGTGCCTGGGCGGCATCGGGCCGCATCCAGCCTGATGTGTTAAGCGCCATGCTGGCAGAGCCGTTTTTTGCTTTGCCCCCGCCCAAAAGCACAGGCCGTGATTTGTTCAATCCGGCGTGGCTTGCGCGGCAACTTGATGGCTTCGGCGATGTGACCTCGGCCGATGTGCAGGCCACCTTGACCGAGTTGACCGCCGCGAGCTGTGCCGCGTGTGTCAAAACTTTTGCAGCCGAGAGTCAGCCACTGATTGTTTGTGGTGGCGGCGCCTTCAACAGGCAATTGATGGCGCGGCTGCAAGCGCTGCTACCCGGCGTGGCGGTCGGCGCGTCAGACGAACACGGCTTGCCGGCACAACAGGTCGAGGCCACCGCTTTTGCCTGGTTGGCCCGCAAAGCCATGCGGCGTGAAGCTTTGAGTCTGCAACGCATCACGGGCACCCGAGGTGCCCGTGTCTTGGGTGCCATTTACCCCGCTTGACGGGGCATCGGACGTGTGCTCAGGAGAAGCTTGAGCCGCAACCACAGGTGGTGGTGGCGTTGGGGTTCTTGATGACGAACTGCGCACCTTGCAGGTCTTCCTTGTAATCAATCTCTGCGCCCACCAGATACTGGTAGCTCATGGCATCGATCAGCAGTGACACCCCATTTTTGGTCATGGTGGTGTCGTCGTCATTGGTGATTTCATCGAACGTAAAACCATACTGAAAGCCCGAACAACCGCCACCCTGCACGAACACGCGCAATTTCAGGTCAGGGTTGCCTTCCTCGGCGATCAGGTCGGCCACTTTGGCTGCGGCGCTGTCGGTGAACAAAATCGGGGCGGGCATGTCGGTTTGAATATCTTCGGCAACAGCGCTCATGAGTATCTCCATTGATTGAAATTGGGTAAATGGTACAGTAATCTGATCAGGTTTTAACGCACTCACTATTTGCCGCTGGTTTCAGTGTGGCTTTTTCTTTCCAAAACAAAAAAACCGCCAGAACTTGCGTTCGGCGGTTTTTTTGTCTGAAAGCGAAGATTAACGCTTGGAGAACTGCTTGCGGCGACGAGCACCGTGCAAACCGACCTTCTTGCGCTCGACTTCGCGGGCATCGCGGGTCACAAAGCCAGCCTGGCTGAGCGCGGGTTTGAGGGTTGCGTCGTAATCGATCAGGGCGCGGGTGATACCGTGGCGCACGGCACCGGCTTGACCCGACTCACCACCGCCTGCCACATTGACCATGATGTCAAAAGTTTCAGCGTGGTTGGTCAGCATCAGGGGCTGTTTGCAGATCATGATCGAGGTTTCACGGCCAAAAAACTTTTGAATGTCTTTGCCGTTCACGACGATTTGGCCGGAGCCTTTTTTCAGGAAAACACGGGCGACGCTTGATTTGCGACGGCCGGTACCGTTGTTCCATTCACCAATCATTTAAAGCTCCTTAGATTTCCAACACTTTGGGTTGCTGGGCAGTGTGCGGGTGCTCAGCACCACCGTACACCTTGAGCTTCTTGATCATGGCGTAGCCCAGCGGGCCCTTGGGCAGCATGCCCTTGACGGCTTTTTCCAAAGCGCGGCCAGGGAATTTGGCTTGCATGTCACGGAAGTTGGTGGAACTGATGCCGCCCGGGTAACCCGAGTGGCTGTAATACATTTTGTCGAGGGACTTGGCACCGGTCACGCGCAGTTGGGCTGCGTTGGTCACGATGATGAAGTCGCCGGTATCGACGTGAGGCGTGTAAATGGCCTTGTGTTTGCCGCGCAAACGGAGAGCAACTTCGCTGGCTACTCGTCCGAGGACCTTGTCGGTCGCGTCAATCACAAACCACTCGTGCACGACCTCAGCGGGTTTTGCGCTGAAAGTTGACATGAGAAATTCCTAATGGATTTGGTTTGGCGGGCTCTTTTCTACGGTCGGCGTTCCTCTGATGGGAATCTCTTAGGTAGGTTTCACTCGGCACACGGCCCGTTGGGACGATACTGATACGCTTCGCCGCGGAGCCACAAAAGCGCTGCGAAGCCCGCAATTATACAAAGATTGCAGGCGCTGCGGTTAACATCGTCGCCATGTTCAGTTATCGCCACGCCTTTCATGCCGGCAACCATGCCGACGTTCTCAAGCACACCACGCTGCTGGCCATACTGCGCCACATGGCGCTCAAGGACACGGCTTTCACCGTGTTCGACACCCATGCCGGTGCCGGTTTGTACCGTCTGGATGGCGACTACGCCAGCACCAGCGGCGAAGCTGGGCAAGGCTATTTGCGCCTGATCGAGAAGCTGGCCGAGATCACACCCAGCCCGGCGCTGCAAGACTACCTCGACATGGTGGCCAGCTTCAACACGCCGGGCAGCCACAAGGTGTACCCCGGTTCGCCCTTCATCATTCAGCGCCTGCTGCGCGAGCGCGACAAGCTCAAGCTGTTTGAAATCCACCCCACCGACAGCAAAACCCTGTCCTCCAACATCGCCCAGCTCGACGTGGGTCGGCAGGTGGCCGTGTTGCGCGAAGACGGCTTTGAAGGCATCAAGAAATTCCTGCCGCCACCGTCGCGCCGCGCGCTGGTGCTGTGCGACCCGAGCTATGAAATCAAGAACGACTACAGCCGCGTGGTCGATATGGTGGCCGATGCCATGGTGCGTTTTGCCACCGGCACCTATGCCGTCTGGTACCCGATCATTCCGCGCCCCGAAGCACACCAGTTGCCACGCAAGCTCAAGACGCTAGCGACCAAAGCCGGCAAGCCCTGGCTCAACGCCACGCTCACGGTCAAGTCGAGCAAGTTGCTCACCAATGAAGCCGGCGACGTCATCCGCCCGGGCCTGCCCGCCAGCGGCATGTTTGTCATCAACCCGCCGCACACGCTGAAAAACGCCTTGAAGGACAGCTTGAAGCAAGTAGCACAGGTGCTGGCGCAAGACCAGAACAATGCTTTTGAGGTGGCGTCGGGCGGGTAATCCTGCCGCACACGCTCCTTGAACAGCGAGATCGTCACTGCGAGCCAGCCGTACCTGGGCCAATACCGCACACGGACCTTGAACAGAGACTTCGTCATCGCGAGCGAAGCGTGGCGATCCACGACTTCCGGGCGCATGGATTGCGTCACTTCGTTCGCAATGACGGGGGTGTTCATGGAAAGCGTATCGTGGCAGTCTATATAGCTTGGGTGCATGGATCGCTTCGCAATGATGGCGTTCATTCACGTTAACGGACTAACGCGACAGTACGGCTGTTAACGCCACCCCGGTGGGCGTACCCAACGCCACCACGGTTTCGGGCGTGCCCACTGCCACCACACGGCCACCGGCGTTGCCGCCGTCCGGCCCCAGGTCCAGCACCCAATCGGCCTCGGCAATCACGTCCAGATCGTGCTCGATCACCACCACGCTGTGACCGCCATCGACCAGACGGTGCAGCACCTTGATGAGTTTTTCGACATCGGCCATGTGCAGGCCCACGGTGGGCTCGTCAAGCACGTAGAGCGTGTGCGGCGCCTTCTGACCACGGCGCGTGATGTCGTCACGCACTTTGCTGAGTTCGGTCACCAGCTTGATGCGCTGCGCCTCACCACCGCTCAAGGTGGGTGACGGCTGGCCCAGCGTCAGGTAGCCCAGGCCCACGTCCTTCAGCAATTGCAGCGGATGGGAAATGACCGGCATGGCGGCAAAAAAATCCACCGCTTCATCGACCTCCATCTGCAGCACATCACCGATGTTCTTGCCACGCCAGGTCACCGCCTGGGTCTCGGGGTTGAAGCGCGCGCCCTTGCAGGTTTCGCAGAGCACCTTCACATCCGGCAGGAAACTCATGGCAATGGTGCGGATGCCCTGGCCTTCACACCCCGGGCAACGGCCTTCGCCGGTGTTGAAACTGAAACGGTTGGCGGCATAACCCCGGGCCTTGGCTTCCAGCGTGTCGGCAAAGAGCTTGCGGATGGTGTCCCAGAAACCGATGTAGGTGGCCGGGCAACTGCGCGGTGTTTTGCCGATGGGGGTTTGATCGACTTCCAGCACGCGGTCCACCGTCTCGAAGCCGGTGACATCGCTGCAGCCAACCCAGGCAATGGTTTCACCCGCCGCCAGCGCATCGCGGCCGGCCTTGGTGCTGCGCTTTTGCACAGCCGCCTGCACGTTGGCCAGCAACACGTCGCGCGCCAGCGTGGACTTGCCCGAGCCACTGACGCCGGTGATGGCGACCAGGCGGCTCAGGGGAATGGCGGCCGTGACGTTTTGCAGGTTGTGCAGGCGTGCTCCGGTGACGGTGATCCAGCGCTGCGCCTGATCGTCATTGCCAGCGAAGCGCGGCAATCCAGGATGTCCGGACTGCATGGACTGCCGCGCTGCGCTTTCCATGAACAGCCCCGTCATTGCGAATGCAGTGACGCAATCCATGTCCCCGGAAGTCATGGATCGCCACGCTTCGCTCGCGATGACGAAG
>NZ_JACUUE010000132.1 GCF_014859475.1 Rhodoferax sp. | reverse complement strand
GCTTCATCGGCCCATTTTTTGTCACGCATGATGATTTCCAGCAGCTCGTCCATGGCAGCCGTCCATTCGCCTGTCGCCATCAGCAGGCGGGCTTTGGCAAAGCGGGTGTCGAAGTCGCGCTTGTTTTGGGCAATCTGCTCGTCGAATTGCGCAAGCGACCAGCTGGCGTGGGGGCCGGTGGCGGCTGATTGAATCGCATTGAGCCATTGCGACAAGGCTTCAAAGCGCAGTTGGCGCGGAATCTCTGACAGTTTGGGGGCTAACGTGGCATCTGCTTCTTCCAGGCCGCCGAGTTCAATCAAGAGTCTGATGTAGTCATAACGCGCGTCGTCGTTGCCGGGGTCGGTGGCCAGCGCGTCGGCCAGCTTGGCCAGCGCGGCTTGGGTGTCGCCCGCCTGCAGCAGCTCCTGCGCGGCATCGGCCTCGGCTTCGGCCACCAGCTCGCCCTCGCTGGGCAGGTGCTTGTCGAGGAAGGCGCGCACCTGGGTGGCACTTTGCGCACCCATGAAGCCGTCAGCCGGCTTGCCGCCCATCATCAAAATGCAGGTGGGAATGCTGCGAATGCCAAAGGCCTGGGCCAGTTGCTGCTCTTGGTCCGAGTCGATCTTGACCAGCGTGAAGCGGCCTGCATAGTCCACTTCGAGCTGTTCCAGAATGGGCCCGAGCGACTTGCACGGGCCGCACCAGGGCGCCCAGAAGTCGATCAGCACCGGCTGGGTCATGGAGGCGGCAATGACCTCGGTTTCAAAATTTTGCAGTGTGACTTCAATCATGGTGTTTACTCGCAGGGGTCAAACGTAGAATTCAGGCATGAACTCTATACAAATCGGTGTGCTCATGGGCTCCAGCTCCGACTGGGACACCATGCAGCACGCAGTCCATATTCTCCAACAGTTTGGCATCGCTCACGAGGCCCGGGTGGTTTCGGCGCACCGCATGCCCGATGACATGTTTGCCTATGCCGAAACGGCCGTGGGCCGGGGCCTGAAGGCCATCATTGCCGGCGCCGGTGGCGCCGCGCACTTGCCCGGCATGCTGGCGGCCAAAACCACGGTGCCGGTGCTGGGTGTGCCAGTGGCCAGCAAACACCTGAGCGGTGTCGATTCGCTGCACAGCATCGTGCAAATGCCCAAGGGCATTCCGGTGGCCACCTTTGCCATCGGCGCTGCCGGGGCGGCCAACGCCGCGCTGTTTGCGGTGGCGATGCTGGCCAACTCAGACATCGTGTTGCGCGCCAAGCTGGAAGATTTTCGTGCCGAGCAAACCCAGATGGCACGCGGCATGACGCTGCCGCCCAAATTATGAGCAGCCCTGTTTTGCTGCCTGGCGCGACTGGCTTGAACGGCAGTGGTCAGCAAACCACGCTGGGCGTGATGGGCGGCGGCCAATTGGGTCGCATGTTTGTGCAGGCCGCGCAGGCCATGGGTTATTTCACCGTGGTGCTCGACCCCGACGTGATCAGCCCGGCCGGGCTGGTGAGCCATTACCACATCAAAACCGACTACCTCGACGAGCAGGGCCTGACGCAACTGCTGCAGCGCTGCGCAGCGGTGACCACCGAGTTCGAGAACGTGCCCGCAGCTGCCTTGGTCACGCTGGGTGCCGCGCGCCCCGCCGCACCCAGCGCCGATGCCGTGGCCATTGCGCAAGACCGCATCAAGGAAAAGGCGCATCTGGCGCGCAGCGGTGTGCCGGTGGCACCCTATGCGGTGATTGAGTCGGCGGCGCAACTGACGGCGGTGGCCGATGATTTGCTGCCCGGTATTTTGAAAACCGCCCGCCTGGGTTACGACGGCAAAGGCCAGGTGCGCGTAAGCAGTCGCGCTGACCTGGTCGCCGCTTGGGATGCGCTGAAAAATGTGCCTTGTGTGCTGGAGCAAATGCTGCCGCTGGTTGCAGAGTGTTCGGTGATCGTGGCGCGCGGCTGGGACGGCACCTGCGTCAATTTCGCGCCGCAACGCAATCTGCACCGGGCAGGCATTCTGGCTGTCACTGAGGCTTTTGACGGTAATCTGCCGGCCCAGTTGGCTGAAAAAGCGGTGCAGGCGGCTAAAAATATTGCCGAGGAATTGAATTACGTCGGCGTGCTGTGCGTGGAGTTCTTTGTGCTGCAAGAGGGCTCGCCCGAGCGTGCCCGGCTCGGCGGCCTGGTGGTCAACGAGATGGCACCGCGCCCGCACAACAGCGGGCACTACACGCTTGATGCCTGCGACCTGTCGCAGTTCGACTTGCAGGTGCGCACGCTGGCCGGCCTGCCGCTGGTGCAGCCAAGGCAGCACAGCGCTGCGGTCATGCTCAATTTGCTGGGTGACCTCTGGCCAGAAAATTTGCCTGAGCATGCCGCAAGCGATCCGGCGCACATGACTGCCAGGGGCACGCCACGCTGGCAACAGGTGCTGGCCTTGCCGGGCGTTCACCTGCACCTGTACGGCAAGCTCAAAGCCAGCAAGGGCCGCAAGATGGGGCACTTGACGGTGACTGCCGCCACGCCGGAGCAGGCGCGCACCACCGCGTTGGCGGCCGCCGAAATACTGGGCATTGCGCCATTTTGAGCCGCTGCACCAACCGCATCCCGCCATGGCGAGCGTAGCGCGGCCATCCCTGCCATGATCTTGCCTGCGCATACCCCTGAATCCATCGCCGCCGCAGCCCGTTGCATCAGGGCTGGCGGCTTGCTGGGCTTGCCGACTGAGACGGTGTATGGCCTGGCCGCCAATGCCGATGACGATGCGGCTGTGGCGCAAATCTTCAAAGCCAAAGGCCGCCCAGCCGACCACCCGCTGATCGTCCACGTGGCCGATGCCGGTGCCGTGGCGCATTACGCAAGTGAAGTGCCGGAATTTGCCAGGCAACTCATGCAAGCCTTCTGGCCCGGCCCGCTGACCCTGATCCTGCCACGCCGCCCCGGTGTGGCCAACGCCGCCGCCGGTGGCAACCCCACCATCGGCTTGCGCTGCCCCGCGCACCCCGTGGCGCAAGCGCTGCTGAATGCGCTCATGGATTGCCGCGTCGCTTCGCTCCTCGCAATGACGGGTTCTGATGAATTGACCGTCATTGCGAGCGAAGCGCGGCAATCCATGCCTTTGTGCGTCTGGGGCGTGGCGGCGCCCAGCGCCAACCAGTTCGGCCGCGTCAGCCCGACCACGGCCGCGCATGTGCAAGGCGAGTTTGGTGCCGACCTGCTGATTCTGGACGGCGGCGCCTGCAGTGTGGGCATCGAGTCCACCATCATCGACTGCAGCCGCGGCCAACCGGTGCTGCTGCGCCCAGGGGCCATCACGCCGGATCAGGTGCAAGCTGTTTGCGGGCTGAAGGTGCTATCGATCGACGATGTGCCTACTCAGGAAGCGCCTGCTCCAAAGGCTTCCGGCACGCTGGAATCGCATTACGCGCCAAAAGCCCGGGTGCGACTGATGACGGCCCAAGATTTGCAGACTTCACTGGACCTGATGGGCGCTAGACCCAGCGACACAGCGGCGAAGGGGGGCTATGTAGTGGCGACCTATTCTCGTGCCACCCTTAAAAACGTCAACGCCCAGGTGTTATGCCGACGCATGCCCGATGACGCTGCCACCACGGCTCAGCAATTGTTTGCCGTGCTGCGTGAGTTCGACGCGCAAGGCGTCAAACAGATATGGATCGAAACCCCACCCGCCAACCCGGTTTGGGAAGGCGTGCGGGACCGCTTGCAGCGGGCGGCTGCCATTTAGCATTGGCCAAGTGGGCTATCGATACCGCAACTTCATCACCAAAATGCCACTCGCCAGTGCCAGCGTGACGCAGTTGGCAATCACCACCGGCCAGGCGCCGAGCATCAGGCCGTAGATCAGCCACATGGCCACGCCCAGGGTGAAGATGCTGTACATGCCCAGCGAGATGCCGCGCACATCTTTGGTGCGAAAGGTGTGCAGCGCTTGCGGCAAAAAGCTGACGGTGGTGAGCACGGCAGCCAGCGTGCCGATCAGGTCTGTCAAGGTCATGGTGTTCTGAAAATTGGGGGGTAGCGTGCCAGGTGGCATCACTGGCCCTGATTGTCCATTACCGCCCAGTCGATCAGGGCGTCCAGCGCCGGGCGCACCGCTGCCGCGTTGGGGTGATTGACCATGGCCACCAGCACATAGCGCTTGCCGCTGGCGGCGTGCACATAGCCCGCCAGGGCAGTCACATGCTTGAGGCTGCCGGTTTTCAGGTGGGCGCTGGCGCTGCTGGCCTGGCTGCGTTTGAGCGTGCCGTCCACGCCCACCAGGGGCAGTGACGACATTAATTCGGGCATGTAGGGCGCTGCGTAGGCCAGTTGCAGCAGTTGCCCCAACTGCTGCGCGCTGATGCGGTTGTGCCGCGACAGGCCCGAGCCGTTGTCGATGGTGGGCACTTTGGTGGCGCTGATGCGGCGCTGCCACCATTGGTGCACGGCTGCGCGCGCGGAGTCAGGGCTGGCCGGGCGCGCGTTGTCCGGGCTGGCGGGTTGCCCAAGGGTTAAAAAAATCTGTTGCGCCATCACGTTGTTGCTGAATTTGTTGACATCGCGAATCACTTCGGCCAGCGTGGGCGAGGTGATCTCGAAGGTGGCTGGCTGCTGCGGTGCGTCTCCGTTGCGAACGCTGCCGGTGAGTTTGCCGCCCATGTCATGCCACAAACCTTGAATGGCGCGGGCGTTGTAACTGGCGGGGTCGGTGTAAGCGACTGGCCACACTTTTTCGCCACAGCTGGCGGGGTAGTCGCCATTGAAACGGATGCTGAGCGGGGATGAAAAATCAGCCTTGAGACCCGCGCGGTAATTGCCACAGCTGCCGTTGCCGCCAGCTTTGGCCGGGCTCAGCGGCACGCTGGTTTGCAGTTGCACGCCCGACAGCGGGGGGTCAAACTGCACGCTGGCGCTGTTGGCCTGCGGATCAGCGGTAAACGTCATGACCACCGACTTGAAATTGATCAGCAAGGCATCGGGCGCAACGTTGTAGGGGCGCAAGGGCTCGCCGTCAAATTCGGCCGGATCGGTGGCGGGCACCTCGAACGCACTGTTATCGAGCAAGATGTCTCCGGCAATGGTGTGAATGCCCAAGCCTTGCAGGCGGCGCAGCAGTAGCCAGAGTTTTTCCAGCACCAGCTTGGGGTCGCCCTGGCCCTGGATGATCACATTGCCTTGCAGCACGCCGTTGACCACCGGGCCGTCCACCCAGACCGGCGTGCGCCAGGTGTAGGCAGGCCCGAGCAGGTCCAGCGCCGCCGTGGTGGTGACCAGTTTCATGACCGATGCCGGGTTCATGGCTTGCTCGGCGCGGTGGCTCAGGCGCGGTGCGTTGCGGCCATCGGCATCGCGCACCAGAACGGCCATGGCCTCGGGTGGCACTTGGGCGCGTTTCAATGCGGTCAGCACGGTGTTGGGCAGGGCCTGCGACCAGGCGTCAAGGGGCCAAATACTGCTCGTCAGGCAGATTAAAGTGAACGCAATCAGCGGCTTCAATGGCATTGGCTTTTTCATGAGATCGTGACCGCGCAGGGTTTTGTTCAGGCAGTTGCCGCCCGCGTCGCCATCAGCAGCACCACCAGCGCGCCGGCGCCGCCATCGGCCGGTTTGGCCTGCACAAAGGCCAGCACCTCGTTCTTTTGCACCAGCCAGCTGTGCACCCGGCTCTTCAGCACAGGCGCTTTGCCGGGCGAGCCCAGGCCTTTGCCGTGCACCACGCGCACACACCGAATGCCATGCTTGTGCGCCTCACGAATGAAGATGCTCAGGGCTTCGCGGGCGTCATCGCGGCGCAGGCCGTGCAGGTCGATCTGGCGCTGAATGCGCCAGTCGCCACGGCGCAGCTTGCGCGTCACATCCGTGCCGATGCCGGGGCGGCGAAAGCTCAGGTGCTCGTCGCACTCGAGCAGCGTCGAGACATCGAACTCGTCGCTGATGGCTTCTTTCAAAACCCTTTTTTCATCGCGCTGGTACTGCATGGCCTGCGGCATTTTTGGCTTGGGCGCGTGGTGCAGCCGGCGCTTGTCGGGCAGCGGCTTGACCGCACCCGCGGCCCGGGTAAACAAGTCCTTGTCGCTGGTGGCCTGCTTGACCGCCTTGACCTCCTGGCTGGCTTGCAGAACGTGCTGGCGTGCTTGCTCGGCAATGGCGCGCTTGACCACTTTCAGGTCGCCCAGCGTGCTGACCTTGACCGGCTTCACAGCAAGCCCCGCTCAGCCATGCTCAGCGCCTCGCCCGGCGCCACAATGACATGGTCGAGTACGCGCACGTCGATCAGCGCCAGTGTGGTTTTGAGGGTCTGCGTGAGCATTTCGTCGGCCCGTGACGGCTGCACCGAGCCGCTCGGGTGGTTGTGCGACAGCACCACGGCGCTGGCCTGGTGCCTGAGGGCACGCAGCACCACTTCGCGTGGATAGACACTGGTCTGGGTCAAGGTGCCTTGAAACATTTCGTCATACGACACCAGCCGGTTTTGCACATCAAGAAACAGCACGGCAAACACTTCCTGCTGGCGCGCTGCCAGTTTGAGTTGCAAAAACTGCTTGACCGCGTCAGGGGTGGCAAACACGGTGCGCTCCTGCAGCCGCTGCGTCAGGGCGCGGCGGGCCAACTCCAGCACCGCCAGCAGCTCGGAGCGTTTGGCCGGCCCCAGGCCCTTGACCGGTTTGAGGTCATCTGCGGTGGCGCTGAGCAGGCCGGCAATGCCGTCAAAGCCGTTTTGGCCATCTGCGCCGGGCTTGATGTCGAGCAGCTCGCGCGCCAGTTGAAACACGCCTTTGCCCTTGATGCCGGTGCGCAGCAGCAGCGCCAGCAGCTCCACGTCGCTGAGGGCGCCGGGGCCGCGCGCGAGCATTTTTTCGCGCGGGCGGGCATCGGGGGGCAGGTCTTTAAGGGGCATGGTGTGGCTTTTACAATGTCACCCAGTTTATGCCAGTCGCCATTACCGCACCCTTGACACACAGGAACTTCATGACAAGCACCCCCGCCACGATCCAGCCCGGTTCCTTTTTGACCCTGCACTACCGCCTGAGCGGCCCGGCCGGTGACGTGGTCAACACCTTTGCCGCTGCACCCGCCACGCTGACCCTGGGCAC
>NZ_JACUUE010000131.1 GCF_014859475.1 Rhodoferax sp. | reverse complement strand
CCCGACTTGATCTGCCCGGCGCGGGTAATGGCGCGCACCTCGCGGCGGAACTGCTCCTGGGTGGCGCAGCAGGCCACATCAAAACGCTGGCACAGCTCACGGTCGAGCCAGGCATAAAAGACCGAGTCGGGTTTGACCACCAGTTTGCGCACCAACGAATCGGCGTGCAAGCTAACCGCCTGCGCCCGCACCTCGGCGCGCACCCTGAAGTACACCAGTCGGCCTTTCAGGTGGGTCTGGTCCACCCACTGCGCCACCTGCGCATAAACGGCGTCGGGCACCAGCAGCGACAAGCCAAAGTTGTGCAGCAAGCGCTCTGCGGCGCCTTCCCAATCGCGCTGGTCCTCGCGCACCTCGATCAGCTCGCCGGCAAACGGCATGCTGTCCACGTCCAGCCCGAGGGCGTCACACAGCTCGGCGCGCATGCGAATGGACTGGGCGTCGATGTTGCTGCGCCGGGCCTTCAGGCTGGTGATCTCGTCCACCAGCAGGCCATGCGTTTGGCGGCCCTGGGTCAAGGCCACACTGCGCTCGGTGACCTGGTTTTGGGCGGCATCAAGCAGTGCGGTCTCGGTAGCGGCGCGCTCAACGCAGGTCTGCTGGCGCGCCAGCAGGTCGTCGCTGCTGGCCACGGGCGGCAAATCCAGCACCTGGCGCAGTTCGTCATAACGGGCGGCGGTCGCGCGGCGGCGCGTGACCTCTTGCTGACGCTGGGCAATCTCGTGCCCGAGCGCGGCCAACCGGTCGCCACCGTTGGTGGCCAAGGCCTGGCGCAGGTCGCGCTCTTGCAGGCGTTGTTGTGCTTGTTGCGCCTCGAGCTGGTTCACTTTGGCGCTGTCGCGGCGCAGCTCGTCGTTCAGATTGTTCAGGCGCAGGTCAATCAGGCCCAGTTTCAGGCGGCTGAAGTAGTCGCGCAGCGCCTCGCGGCAGGCGCGCAGCTCGTCGGCGGCGGCCAGCACGGCGCCATGGCGGTCGCAGTCTGCCACCAGCGGTGTCAACAAGTCCAGTTGCTGCTTGGCCTTGAGCACAGCACCATGGGCGCGATTAAGGTCGTCAAAGTGCGCGATCAGCGCCGCCACCCGCGGTGCCACGTCAAAAGGTTCGAGCATGTGCTGGCGCACAAAGTCGGTCAGGTTGCCCACCGACTTCATCGACACGGTTTGCAAAAACAGTTCGAGTGCCTGCTCGCTCAAACCACCCAGCAGGCGCCGCGAATGGTGGCTGTAGGGCGGAAAGCTGTCAAACAGCGCCACGCCGGTTTTGCGCAAACGCTTCTTCAAGGGCTCGATGCTGCTGCCAAAGTGGCCAAAGTCGTCGGCAATGCTCAATGGCGACTCGGCCACCGCGTAAAAGCGCTCGGGCTGACCGGTGGCCTCGCGGCACCAGAACACCTGCGCCAGCGTGACGGTTTTATCAAAACCCGCGTTATGAAAAACGCCCAGAATAACCGAATAACTGCGTGTGTCGCGCAGCGCCACCGGCTTGGCGCTGCCGCTGGCCTCATTGCGCTCTGACTTGTAATAACCCAACACATAGGAGCGCAGCGTGCGCTCCTTGGCGTCGGCCCCGGCGGCCTTGTTGTAGGCAATGCGTTGCGCGGGCACCAGCAGCGTGGTCACGGCATCGACCAGCGTGGATTTGCCCGAGCCGATGTCACCGGTCAGCAAAGCGTTTTTGCCGTCCGGGCGAAACACCCAGACGCGTTTGTCAAAGGTGCCCCAGTTGAACACCTCCAGGCGCATCAGGCGGAAACCGGCCAGGGTGTCTGGGCTGGCAAAGTCGAGTTCGCCGGGCATCAGTTCATCAGTCATCCTGGCCTCCGTCGGGTGCGGAATTGGCCAAATGCGCCTGGTAGCTGGCCAGCCGGGCGTCAAAGTCGGCCAGCCATTGGGCATCGACAAAGGCTTTCAAAATGCGTTGCACCTCGTAGTCGGGGCTGGCCGCGCGGGTGCTGGCGGCTTTGAGCTTGCGCACAAAACCCAGCTCGATGAGTTTGTTGAGCTGGGTTTGTACCTGGTCCATCAGGCGCGCTTCGTTGCTGCTGACCGGCGAGAACACGCGCACCAGCTCGACCACCGCCTCCAGCGACAGCACCAGCCGCGTGTCGCCGCCGCTGGCATCGAACTCGACCAGTTTCTTGCGCAACAAGGCCAGCAGCAGGCTCAAATGAAAGCTCAAGGGGCGCCGCGCCACCAGCCGCGGTGGTTTGGGGGCAGACTCGTCTTCGGGGTCGGGGCGGGCCTTGAGGAAGGCATAACCCTCGGATTCGTCCAGCACCAGGTCGAGCGCCAGCACGGCCGTGTAATCGCGCACCCGGGCTTGCAGCGCCAGCAGCGCCGCCCACAGCGCCGGGTCGTTGTCGCGGTAGAGCACACCTTTGAGCAGCGGGATGACCACGGTGGTGAGATCGTAGGCACCGGGTTGGGGGGTGTCGGGGCTGGGGGGCGCAGCCTCAGGCACCGGTTTTGACGGTTTTGGCTTGGGCGGCAACGGCAGCACAGGGTTGCCGAACATATCGGTTATCGAATCGGTCATGGGGCACTCACAAGTCATTCGCGGCGGGGGCGCCGCTCCTACAAAGACCAAGGACAAAGGCCGGCGGCATCCGTTGGCGTGGCGCCCGCGCCGCGTCAAGACAAAGGCCGGTGGCTCCTGTTGGCGCGGCGCCCGCGCCGCGAATGGTTTTTTGGTGATGGTTCATCCTGCTCAGGTTTGTGGTTTCCATCATCACCTTGCAAAGATCACTCTGGGCAAGCGGGCCTGGCGGATGCCGGTCTCGGTTGGCCACTGCACCAATTCCAGCACCGACTCGTCCACCACCGCTTGTGCCGACTCGCTGGCCAGTTGCAAATAGGCCACCAGCTCACCCAGGCCTTGTTGCAGCGGGTGCTCTTGTAACACCTCGCTTAACGTCACTTGCGCGCGTTGCTGCAGCATTTGGCGTACCTGGCCGGCCAGCAACGCCTTGTCAATGCGCACCTGGTCAAACAGCGCCGTGGTGTCCAGATCGCCCTCACCGGCCAGCAGCGTCAGGTTGTCCAGCACCAGTTTGGTGGGCGGGGTGTAGAGCGGGCGCTCCATCGGCAGCGTGACACTCGCGCTCTGATCGTCAATGGTCATGAAATCACCCGGCGGCATGTGGTCGCGAACGCTGAGCGCGCGCGCCTCGATGTTGCGCACAATTTCCATGATGCGGCGGTTCTCCAGCCAGGCCTGGTCGTCCAGAAAACGGCGCAATTGCTGCGACAGCAAGGCCACCGTAGCCTGTGCGTGCTCGCCGGCATCGAGCCAGTCGTAGTGCACGCGCCGCAGGCGCGGGTCGGGTTGCAAACCGGCCACTGGGGGCAGCGCCATCACGTCTTCGAGCAGTTGGGTCAACTCTTCCTGGCGCGATTGCGACATCAAAAAGTCCCAAAAAGCGCGAAAACTCTTGCCTTGGTCCGACTCGGCAATGGCATCGCGCTCGCCCAAAATGGCTTGCAGCAAGGCGCCTTTGGCCCCCTGCCACAGCGCAATACGCTCACGCACGCTGCGGTCGAGGGCGCGAAAGTTGTGCTCGACCTCGCGGAAATCGGTGAGCAGCTCACGCGCCAGCGCGGTGAAGTGCATGAAACGCTCGCGCAGCGCGGTGTCGTCGAGCAGCGGCATGTTGCCCGCCAGCACCCGGGCAATGTCGTCGTCGATGGCGTCGCGGCGTTTGTGCAGCTCGCGCACGCGCGCCTGCGGGTTGGTCTCGCTACCCTGGCGCATTTGCTGCAGCAGGTCAAACAGCGTCAGCAGGCGCGACTCGGTGCCAACAAACGCGCGATCGGTCAGGCTGGCCAACCAGCTCAGGGCGCGCTCGGTGGCCGGCGTCAGGTCAAAGTGAACTTCATCGCTGCCGGGCGGGTAAAACTTGCGCAACCAGCCACGCTCCAGCGCGGCCCAGTCGTTCAGGTATTCATTGGCGCTTTTGGGAAAAGCCTGTTCACCGAGCTGCTCGCGCAGGCCGAACAAAGTGTCTTCAAGGGCCTCAACCAGCGCCGACTGCGCCATCACGCGCACGTTGGGCTCGACAAAGCTGCGCTGCAAAAAACTGGCAATCAGCGGCGCGTGGTCGGCCACCAGCAAGCGCCACGCCGGGTGCTGGCGGCGCATGGCATCGACGGTGGCGTAATCGAGCTTAATGAGGGGCTCCCGGGGCGGCATCAGGGCTTGCCACGGTACGATTCAAGGTGGCAATCGGCAGGTACAAACACAGCGGATCAGACGGTGTAGCAATGAACCCAAAGCCACTGTAAAACGCCTTGGCTTGTTCATGTTTGGCATCAACCACCACAGCATACAAGCCGACACGCTCAGAAAATTCCAATGCAATCCCCAAAGCAAAGCCGAGCAGTTGCCGGCCCAATCCCCGACCCCGCGCATTCAAACTGACCGCCAGACGTCCGACTCGCAACATGGGTACGGGATAACGCGGCAATTTCAGATGGATTGAGAGGGCCGCTGACTTCACCTGGCCCGCGCTCAAGGTCGTGTAGCCGACCACCGTGACGCCATCATCAGCCAGCGCGACATAGGTCTTGCCAAAGCCCTTGCGCGCCAACTGCCCCGCCTGACGCTGCAAAAACTCGTTCAGCGCGGTGTCGCCGCAATCAAAGCCGCCGCGCTGGTGACGCTCGGCCAGACGTTCAATCAAATAACTCACCGGCTGAGTCGCATGAGTTCAATGAGCGCCTCAGTGGGTTCTGGCGGGTTTTCACAAGTCGAAATAAAGACTTCAAAGTCGGCTTGCGACAGCATCAGCGTGTCCTGATCTGCCACCACGCGCTGTGATGTCTCGTACATCGTCTGTGAGATATAACTTGACACGGTAGCGCCCATCAGCGCAGCGGCGCGCTCGATCAGCGCCTTGGCTTCGGGGCTGGTGCGCAAGTTGATGCGGGCAGAGTCGGTACTCGGGCGGCGGGTGGATACAGATGGCATGGTGAACTCCTTGAATGCGCAAAATTGTACGTCAATATGACTCACAATACATCAATTGGCCGGCAGCGCCTCAAGTACGCCCGGCTCAAAATGCCGGTCTATGTAATCGGCCAAGCCATCAAACACCGCATCGAGGGTTGGCACCTTGCCATTGAGCTGGGCACCAAACAGGGCTTGCAGCACGGCTGCGTCTTCAAACAGGCCATGCAGGTACAGGCCCAACACATTACCGGCAGTATTTTGCCAAGCCACCCCCCCGGGCAACACCTCGCGCGCCAGCTCACCGGCGCGCGCCATGGCCGGGTGTTGCTGCGTGCTGCCTTGGTGAATTTCATAGCCTGCCACACGCACACCAGCCAAGGCCGACCAAGGTGCGGCCAGGTCGGACGCAAAGGTGGCCTGCGTGTGACGCACGGTTTTGCCTGACGCAAACAGCGTGACCAGCGGCAACAAGCCCAGACCCGGCGCATTGCCGTCAATGCCGTCTGGATCAATCAGCGCTTCACCCAGCATTTGCAGGCCGCCGCACACCCCCAGCACGCTGCCGCCCTGACCGGCATGGTGGGCAATGGCAGCATCCAGCGCCTGGGCACGCAGCCAGGCCAGATCAGCCGCCGTGGCTTTGGAACCGGGCAGAATGACCCAGTCCGCAGGTCGCAACCGCGCCAGCTCGGACGCTGAGCGCACCCATTGCAGCTTGAGCCCGGGAATGTTTTTGAGCGGCTGAAACTCATCGAGGTTGCTGATGCGCGGGTAGGCGATCACCGCCACCGTCAGCTTGACCGTGCCTTGGGCCGTGCAGCGGTCGTCAAAAACGCCGTCTTCTTCGGGCAAACCATGCTGCCACCACATCGGCAAGGTCGCCACTGTGGGAATGCCGGTCAGCTCCTGCAACATCTGCGGTGCCGGGGCCAGCAGGGCCGCGTCGCCGCGGAACTTGTTGAGCACAAACCCTTTGATACGCTGGCGCCCGGTCTCGGGTAACAAGGCCCAGGTGCCATACAAATGGGCAAAGGCGCCCCCACGGTCAATGTCGGTGACCAGCAGACAAGCTGCGTTGGCGTGCTCAGCCACGCGCATGTTGACGATGTCGCTGTCCGACAAATTGATCTCGGCGGGTGAGCCGGCCCCCTCTATCACCACCACATCGTTTTCAGCACGCAAGGCGTCCAGCGCGGCGGCAATCTGTGGCCATACGTGCTTGCTGCGCTCGCGCCACGGCATGGCGGTCAGCGCGTGATCCACCTGGCCGAGCAGCACAACCTGGCTATGGGTATCGGCCTCGGGCTTGAGCAGCAAGGGGTTCATGCGCACGTCAGGCACGGCACACGCGGCCAGCGCCTGAAAATACTGCGCACTGCCGATCTCGCCCTGCCCGGTGTCGCTGGCCACCACGCGCGCGTTGTTGCTCATGTTTTGCGCCTTGAACGGTGCCACCTTCAAGCCTTGGCGAACGTAATAACGACACAAGGCCGTGGCCAGCCAGCTTTTGCCCGCGCCGCTGGTGGTGCCCAGCACCATGATGCATTTGGCCGCCATGGCTTGGTGATCTTTCATGAGCCATTGTCTCGCGTAAACACCACCCTGTCGGACAGCGCCAGGCGCAAAGCTGCCTGCGAGCCCAACCCCAGCACGCCCAGCCGGTACCAGCCAGGCAAACCAAACGAGGTCGCATCACGCAGCTTGATGCCGTGGCCGTGGCGCAAGGCGGCCAGGTTCGGCGGCTGCGGCGGTTTGGCGCAGAAAAAATTGGCCTGACTGGGTTGCAACAGCCACCCAAAGCCGGTCAATAACGTCGTCTGACTGAGCTTCCAGTCGCGCAAAGTGCGCAAACTGGCCTGTAGCCAGGTCTGTACTTCAGGGCTTACCCAGGCTTGCAGCATGGCCACACCGTGCGCACCCACGGGCCAGGCCGGGGCCAGCGCTTCCAGGGCTGAAACCACCGCAGCTGCGCCCGGTGGTGCAATCACGTAGGCGGCGCGCACCCCCGTCAGCCCAAGCGCCTTGTTGGGTGAAAAAAGCTGCCACACCTGCGCCAACTGAGCCGCATTGAGGCTGGGTGTACCCGCCAGACGCAGCGGCGCGTAGGCACAGTC
>NZ_JACUUE010000130.1 GCF_014859475.1 Rhodoferax sp. | reverse complement strand
GTCAATGGCGCCGACCCGGTCACCAAGCCGGGTGAATGTGTCGGCACCAAAGTGACCCCGGCACTGATCTCCTGCCTGCAGCCTGATCGCCGCGTTGACATCGAAGTCACCGGTCAACGTTAACCCTGAGCTATTTATGCATAGCCCCACCAACACGCGCCTTGCGTGGTGCACTGCCGCCCACAACGACAGCGCCAAATCAACCCGTGCCGACCTGCTTGCGCTGGGCGAGCACCTGAATGCCTGCCCACAATTGCACCGGCATTTAATGACCCTGCATGGTGCGACAGAAGTCATGAACGGCTTTGTGGCGACACGATTTGTGTCAACTTTACTGGTCTTGGCCCTGGTCATCGGTCTCGGCGCTTGGATGCTGTGAGGCGTCTGACGCAGCCCAAGCTGCGTGCGCTGCTCCCCGATGCGCCGGCGCTTTTGTGCCAGCAACTGGCGCGCTCGCGCGGCCCGGTGCTGCAGCCCATTCGCTCCGAGATTTTTGGCCCCCAGCGCTTTGCCCAACATGGCCGCAGTCTGGCGCAAACCCACCGCGCCACGCGTGCCAACACGCTGGTCGGCAACTTTTTCCCCCGTCTCAAGGGTAATCTGGCCACCTTGCGCGAAGCCCACCAGTACATCGGTGTGCAAGCCAGCGCCGGCTACGACATCAGTCCGGCAGCCGAATGGCTGCTCGACAATTTCCACCTGATCGAGGCCCAGCTCAACGAGATCAACGCCGGCTTGCCGCGCAGCTACTTCTCCGCCTTGCCCAAGCTGATCGATGAGCCGCTGGCCGGCTTGCCGCGCGTTTACGGCGTGGCCTGGGCTTTTGTGGCCCACACCGACGGTGCGTTCGATCAGGCCATGCTGGTGAATTTTTTGTGCGCCTACCAGGAGGTACGAGAACTCAAGCTGAGCGAGATGTGGGCGCTGCCCACCACCATGCGCGTGGTGCTGATCGAGAATTTGCGCCGCCTGGCGGTCCGTGTCGCCACCAACAAGGCCGCGCGTGAAGTGGCCAACCGCTGCATTGACCAGATCGCCACCCTTGCGCTGAGTTCCTGCAAGGCCTTGCTTGACTTGCTCAATGCGCGTGGCCTTGGCCGCGTTTTCCTGGTGCAAATAGCCCAGCGCCTGCAAGACCTGCACCCCACCGACGCATCGCCCACGCAGGCGCTGCTGCTGGACTGGCTCCATGGCGTCTTGCCCGACCTGGCCGCCATCCAACTCCAGCAAGGCGCCGACCAGGCCGCCGACAACCTCAGCATGAGCAACGCCATCACCTCGCTGCGTGCCATTGGAGACGCGGATTGGCCCGAGCTCGTCGCCCAAAGCAGCCCCTTGATGCACTTGATGCTGGGCTTGCCGGTGTTTGCCGCAGAAGACGCCACCACCCGCGACCAGACCCTGCACGCGATTGAGCGGCTGGCCATCCGCAGCCACCAGTCTGAAGTGACCGTGGCGCGCAAGTTGCTGGGCTTGATGACCACGACCACCGACGTCGCCAGTTCAGCCACGGCGCACTGGCTGCGCGGCGCCGGACGGCCCGCACTCTGGCAGGCCCTGGGCTTGCCGGCAAGCCGGGCCATGAACTGGCCGCTGTGCATCAGTCGCCTGGCCTTGCCAACCTACCTGGGTGTCCTTTTTGGCATCCTGTTTGCCTTGTTTTGGCTATTGCAGCGCCACAGCACCGAACACTCAGCCGGGCTGACCTGGCTGGTGATGGCGCTGGCGCTGTTTCCCGCGTCCGAGGCGGTCATCGCCGTCATCCACCGGCTCATCAGCGAATCACTCAAACCCCGGCACTTGCCGCGGCTGGCGTTTGCCAAGGGCATCCCGAGCGAGCACGGTGTCATGGTGGTGATTCCCGGCATGCTCACCGGCACGGCGTCCACCCTGGCCTTGGTGAATCGGCTGGAACTGCATTACCTGGCCAACCCGGAACCGCATGCCCAGTTTGCCCTGCTCACCGACTGGGCCGACGCCGACACGGCAAACACCGACACCGACGCGGCTTGCCTTGGCAGCGCCACCCAGGGCATCCGGGCGCTCAATGCGCGTCATCCCCGGACGGCGCTTGACAGCCACACCGCGCCGCGCTTCATCCTGTTGCACCGGGCGCGGCTTTACAGCCCCAGCGAGCAGCGCTGGATTGGCTGGGAGCGCAAACGGGGCAAGCTGGAGCTGCTCATCGCGGCGCTGGCGCATGGCAGCAGCAGCGCTTTTCTGGACCTCGGCGAAGACTCGCGCATGGCGACCGGCCTGCCCTACATCGTCACGCTCGACAGCGACACCCAACTGCCGCCCGGCAAACTGCGCGAATTGGTCGGCGTGGCGGCCCACCCGCACAACCTGCCGCACCTCGACGCCAGCGGCCATCAGGTGGTGGCGGGCTATGGCATCCTGCAGCCGCGCGTGGCCACACCTTTGCCGACGGTGAAGGAATTCACCCTTTACCACTGGCTGTTTGCCGGCCAGTGCGGCATCGACCCCTACAGTGCCGCCAGTTCGGAAATTTACCAGGATGTATTTGCCGAGGGCACCTTTATCGGCAAGGGCTTGCTCAACGTGCGGGCGCTGCATGCCGTGCTGTCCAACCGGCTGCCCGAGGGCCAGGTACTCAGTCATGACCTGCTCGAAGGCGCCATCGCCCGCTGCGCCGCAGTGAGCAACATCATGGTGCTCGAAGATGCGCCCTTTCATGCCGATGTGGCGGCCTCGCGGGTGCACCGCTGGACGCGTGGCGACTGGCAACTGCTGCCGTTTTTGCTGGCCCCCACGCGCTATGGCCTGAGCGCCATCAACCGCTGGAAAATGCTCGACAACCTGCGCCGCTCGCTGGTTGCGCCGATGTCGCTGGGCTTGTTGCTGGCCAGCCTGGCCGGTTGGGTGCTGTCGCCGTGGCTGGCCCTGAGCCTGGTGCTGGCGGCGTTTTCCGCCGGGCCCCTGATGGGCACCCTGGCCGGGCTGGCGCCCAGCCGCGACGACATGGCCGTGGGCCACTTCTACCGCGCCGCCCTGACCGACCTGGCGCGCGCCTTGTGCGGTGGCCTGTGGCTGTTGGCGCAGTTGCTGCAGCAGTCGCTGCTGGCGCTCGACGCGGTCGGGCGCGCGCTGTACCGCATGATCTTCAGCCGGCGCCACCTGCTGCAATGGACCACCGCCGAAGTGGCGCAAGCGCAGGCCAAGACCACGCTGCCAGCCGTGCTGCGGCAACACCGATCCGAACCGCTGGTGGCGCTGCTGCTGTGGGCGGCCTTGTTGTGGGTCGGCTCGCCCACGCCCTGGCTGGCTGGCAGCTTGTGCCTGTTGTGGGCGGCCTCACCGCTGTGGACCTGGCTGGTCAGCCGAACCACCTCGGTCGAGGCGCAAGCCCAGCTCACTGCCCAGGAGAAAGTCTATCTGGCAGGCATTGCCCGCGACACCTGGCGCTATTTTGAACGCTGCGTTGGCCCCGACGACCGCCACCTGCCGCCCGACAACCTGCAGACCTTGCCCCACAACATGGTGGCGCACCGCACCTCACCCACCAACATTGGCCTGTACCTGCTCAGTGTGGCCTGCGCGCGCCGCTTCGGCTGGATCGGCACGCAAGACCTGTTGACCCGCCTGGAGGCCACGCTGGCCACGCTGCTCACGCTGGAGCGCCACCGTGGTCACTTTCTGAACTGGTACGACACCCAAAGCGGCCTGCCGCTGTTGCCCAGCTACGTGTCAACGGTGGACAGCGGCAATCTCAGCGGCCACTTGTTGGCCGTTGCCCAAGCGTGCCGCGAGCTGGCGCTGGCACCTTTTGACGGCCACGCCGCGATGTGCGCCATCGAGGCCTCCAGACAACGGCTTGCACCGCTGCTGAAGATGGGCACCCAACTGGCTGCGCCGCAACGCGCAGAACTCAGGTGGCTGCTACAGGATCACCGGGCGACCCTGGCGTCGGCCAGTTTGGACAAATTGGAAAAGCAGACCCAAAGCGCCGATGCGCCCGGCCTCAGCGAGCGCCTGCATACCCTGGCCAGCAGGCTCGAACAACTGGCCTGGCAACCTGACTTCAGCTTCCTCTACAGCCCCCGGCGGCACCTGTTTCACATTGGCTACCGGGTGGCCGAGCAACAGCGCGATGCCGGCTTTTACGACTTGTTGGCCTCTGAATCGCGCCTGACCAGCCTGCTGGCCATTGCCAAGGGCGATGTGCCAGTGCGCCACTGGGGCGCCTTGGGCCGGCCTTTTTTTGCGGTGGGCAGCGCGGCCGGCTTGCGCTCCTGGACCGGTTCCATGTTCGAGTACCTGATGCCCGGCGCCGTGCTGGACGAGCCCTATGGCAGCGTGCTGCATGAGGCCAGCCACGCCGCCGTGCGTGAACACATCGCTTATGCCAAATCGCAGGGTGTGCCCTGGGGCATTTCCGAGTCAGCCTACGCGGCCAGCGACGCCACGCTGGCCTACCAGTACGCGCCGCACGGCGTGCCCCGGCTGGCGCTGCGCCGCACACCGACCGATGAACTCGTGATCGCGCCCTACGCCACCGCACTGGCGGCCCAGCTCTTGCCCCACTGTGCCAGCGAGAATTTCAAAACCCTGCAAGGGCTGCAAGCACGCGCTCGCTACGGCTTCATCGAGGCCCTTGACTATTCGAGCGTCGGGCGCAGCGGGACCGATGCCTTCACGCCGGTTGAGACTTTCATGGCGCACCACCAGGGCATGAGCATCGTGGCGCTGGCCAATGTGCTGCTACAGGGCTGCGCGCAGCGCTGGGGCATGGCCAATGCCCATGTCCAGGCGATGTCATCGCTGCTGCACGAGCGGGTGCCGCGTGAGATTCCGGTGTTGCAAGCCCTGCCCCTGGCAACACAATCGTATTCGGACCGCCGACGCACGCCAGGCATGTTGCGGGCCTTGTCGCCGGGCGAATCCGCGATCGAGCCGACCCAGCTGTTGTCAAACGGACACTACAGCGTGCTGCTCAGAGCCAACGGCGCTGGCCACAGCAGCTGGGACCAGACCGGCATCAGCCGCTGGCGCGACGATGCGCTGCGCGATGCGCACGGCAGCTTTTTTTACCTGCGTTGGGCCGGTCAGCCACAAGCGTTCTCCACCACCCAGCACCCGGCACCCGACCCCAACGCCACCTACCACAGCATGTTTCATTCGGACCGGGTGTGTTTTGACGCCCAATGGCCCACGCTGCAGAGCCACACCACGGTATGGATCAGTCCGGAGGATGACATTGAGTTCAGGCAGGTGGCGCTCAGCAACCTGAGCGATCAACCCCTTGAAGTTGAGCTTACGTCGGCCTTTGATGTGACGCTATCCGCCCCCCTCGCCGACGAAGCGCATCCGGCCTTTGCCAACCTGTTTGTCACCGCCCAATGGCTGGCCTTGCATCAGGCCCTGTGGTTTGAACGCAAACCCCGACTGCCCGGCGAGGAGGGTCTGAAAATGGCCCACTTCCTGACCGATGCAAATATCCCCCTGCGCCGGATTCGCATCGCCACCGACCGCCAGCGTTGGCGCGGGCGCAATCAGCACGCGAATCAGTTGCTGGCTGATTGCGAGCTGGCACCGGACGGTGATGGCGACTTGGTCCACCCCATGGACACAGGGCTGGACCCGGTCTGCGCCATCGCCGTGACGCTGGTTCTCGCGCCGCGCAGCAAGGCCCGTCTGACCTTCGCCACCGCCGCCTCACTGAGCAGTTCCACCCTGCAGGCGGTGGTTGACAAGTACCGCCAGGCTGCCAACGTGCAACGGGCTTCGCTGATGTCCGCCACCCTGACCAGCATCCGCTTGCGGGCACTGCGCATCAGCGCCGAGAGCTTTACCGCCATGCAAACGCTCACCTCCATGCTGGTGCAGAGCCTGACCCGGGTGCAGGCGCGGCACGTGCGCCCCGAGAACGCCGACAGCGGGGTCTGCGACCGGCGCTTGCTCTGGCGCCTGGGCATTTCGGGCGACCGCCCCATCATTTTGGTGATAGCCGGCGTCTCACAAAGCCTGGGGCTGGTGCGCGCCCTGGCGCAGGGCTTGAGCCTGTGGTCATGGAGCCGCCTGGCCTGCGACCTGGTGGTGATCAACACCGAGTCCAATTCGTACCAGATGACACTGCAACACGAACTGGCCGCCCTGCGTGAGCGCCACCGTGCCGACTGCGGCGCCAATGGTGACCCGTCGAGCACCGGCTTTTACCTGATCCAGGCCCACGAACTCAGCCACGCCGAGCTGAGCACGCTGCACAGCCTGGCCAGAGTCTTGTTGCGTGCCGATGGCCGGCCACTGAGCTTTCATGTGCAGGAACTCAACCGCCTGCACGAACAGGCCCTGGTGGCACGGCATGAGACCGCCACCGCGGTGCTGCGCCTGCCCCCCGGCAGCAGCCAGGCCGACACGCCCTCGCAGGGTCAGTTTGCCGACAGCAGCGGCGAATTCAGCTTTGACGTCAGCGCCAGCGAGCGCCCGGCGCGGCCCTGGATCAACGTGCTGGCCAACCCCGACTTTGGCGCCCACATTTCCGAGGCTGGCGGCGGCTACACCTGGGCGCTCAACAGCCGCCTGAACCAGCTCACCGCCTGGTCCAACGACCCGGTCGGCGACCCCGCGTCTGAATGGTTTTTGCTGCAAGACCGCAAAACCCTGGCGCTTTGGCCACTCACGCCATCAGCCAGTACCGAGGCGGGGTTGCGCTTTCACGTGACGCACGGCCAGGGTTACACCACCATCAGCCACCAGCGTGAGGCCATCGACATCAGCGTGACCTGGTGCGTGGACGCCCAAACCCGTGTCAAGCAGATTAGCTTGAGTCTGGTGAACCACGGGCCCAAGGCCAGACAACTGCGCCTCATCGGCATGGTCGAGTGGCTGCTGGGCGCCAACCGCAGCGACCGTGGCACCGTGCGCACCGCCGCGTTTCACCAGCGCCTGCCCGCGCAGCAGCAAAAGCTCACCGCCTTGCTGGCCACGCAGCGCGAGGCCTCTGCCGGTTTTGGTGGCGGCACGGCTTTTTTTGCCATGACCCATGCCGCCGATGACCCCGAAGACTGGACCTGCGACCGCCGCGAGTGCTTCGATGCGCGCGG
>NZ_JACUUE010000129.1 GCF_014859475.1 Rhodoferax sp. | reverse complement strand
TGTCCCCGGACTGCATGGACTGCCGCGCTACGCTCGCAGTGACGAAGTCTCTGTTGCGGTATCGGGCCGGATACGGGGGGCTCGCAGTGACGATGTCTTTGTTCAAGGCCCGTGTGCGGTATCGGACCAGGTACGGAGGGCTCGCGATGACGGTGCTCTTTCATGATTTGGGGCATTGCTACGGGTTCATGCAAGTTAGGGGGAAACCCGGCAATTCTACAATGGCGCAATTCAACAGATTGCAACCCATGACAATTCAACCCGGCGCACCTCTTCCAAACGCCTCTGCCGCCAGCGAGGACGCGCTCCAAACGGTGAGCCCGATCGTCGCTTTGGGCTGGCTTCACACCGCCAAATTTCTCACCACCGCGCCGCAACTTCATTTTTTGCCCCCTTTGCAAGTGCCTGAGATTGCGTTTGTGGGCCGCTCCAACGCTGGTAAATCCACTTGCATCAACACGCTGACCCAGCAAAAGCAATTGGCATTTGCCTCGAAAAAACCCGGACGCACCCAGCACATCAACCTGTTTTCCTTGGGCAAGCAGGGCGTGACCGACGCGGTGCTGGCCGACCTGCCCGGTTACGGCTATGCGGCGGTGCCCAAGCAGGACAAAATCCGCTGGCAACAGGTGATGGCCAACTATCTGGTGACGCGCGAAAACCTCAAGGCGATTGTGCTGATGTGCGACCCGCGCCACGGCCTCACCGAACTCGATGAAGTGTTGCTCGATGTGGTGCGTCCACGCGTCGAGGAAGGTCTGAAATTTTTGGTGATTCTGACCAAGGCCGACAAACTCACCCGCGCCGAACAAAGCAAAGCGCTTTCGATCATGCAACTGCAGGCCGGCGGCGGCGAAGTGCGTTTGTTTTCGGCCACCAAACGCCAGGGCGTTGAGGAAGTTGCCACGCTGCTGTGGCAATGGGCCCACCCCGCGCCGCCACAGCCGAGTGAAGCCGGCAACTGATTCGCGGCCAGCTTCAACCGTGATTACAGGCCTGCGGCGTCGCGCAAAGCCTGGGCTTTGTCGGTGCGCTCCCAGCTGAACTCGGGCTCTTCGCGGCCAAAGTGGCCGTAGGCGGCAGTCTTTTCGTAGATCGGGCGCAACAAGTCCAGCATTTGGATGATGCCGCGCGGGCGCAGGTCAAAGTGGCTATCGACCAGCTTGGCGATGTCTTCGTCCGGAATCACCCCGGTGCCTTCGGTGTAGATGGTCACATTCATCGGCTTGGCCACGCCAATGGCGTAGGCCACCTGAATCTGGCATTGCCGCGCCAGACCGGCCGCCACAATGTTTTTGGCCACATAGCGGGCGGCGTAGGTGGCCGAGCGGTCCACTTTCGTCGGGTCTTTGCCACTGAAAGCGCCACCACCGTGCGGGCAGGCGCCGCCATAGGTATCAACAATGATCTTGCGCCCGGTCAGGCCGCAGTCGCCTTGCGGGCCGCCCACCACAAAACGGCCGGTGGGGTTGATCAGGTACTTGGTGTCGGCCGTGAGCCACTCTTTGGGAAGCACCGGCTTGATGATTTCCTCGCGGATGGCCTCATAAAACGCATCGGTCATGCGGTCGCCCAAACTCATCTCAGGCGCATGCTGGCTCGACAGCACCACCGTGTCGATGCTGTGCGGCTTGCCGTCCACATAGCGCATGGTGACCTGGCTCTTGGCATCGGGGCGCAAAAACGGCAGACGGCCATCTTTGCGCAACTGGGCCTGGCGCTCGACCAGACGGTGGGCATAGTAGATGGGCGCAGGCATCAGCTCGGGGGTTTCGTTGCAGGCGTAGCCGAACATCAGGCCCTGGTCGCCAGCGCCGGTGTTGATGTGATCATCAGAGGCGTGGTCCACGCCCTGCGCGATGTCGTTGCTCTGCTTGTCGTAGGCCACCAACACGGCGCAGGCCTTATAGTCAATGCCGTAGTCGGAGTTGTCGTAACCAATGCGTTTGAGCGTGTCGCGCGCAACCTGGATGTAATCGACATTGGCGTTGGTGGTGATTTCACCGGCCAGCATGACCAGGCCGGTGTTACACAGGGTTTCGGCCGCCACGCGCGATTTGGCGTCCTGCTTGAAAACCGCGTCCAGAATTGCGTCAGAGATTTGGTCAGCCACCTTGTCGGGGTGACCCTCGGAAACAGATTCCGAGGTAAATAGAAAGTCGTTCGCCATGATGGAAAGCCCTTTAATAAAGTTAACAACCGGTGCGCGTTGCTTTGGCTTTATTTGGCTTTCAGCGAACGCTTTAGCAGATTTGCCAATGGTTTGACAAGGCACAATGGCACACCTGTTGGGGTGGCTCTTGTGTGTCGCCCTGCAAGTAGTTCCGTAACTCAGCGACATGGGCATTTTATCTCACGCATGATCACCCTTTTCAAATTGTTGTCGGCCTGGCCCTTGTGGCCGCTGCATGGCGCAGGTGTTGTCCTGGGTTGGTTGGTGTTCCTGCTCTCGCCCACTTACCGCCAGCGCTTTTTGGCCAACGCGCAGCAGGCGGGCTTGAATTGGCGGCAATGGCTGGGCGCTGTTGGCGAGGCCGGCAAGATGGTGGCAGAACTGCCGCGTCTGTGGCTGGGTCGCCCGGTACCCGTGCAATGGGAAGGCGCTGATCTTGTGGCAGCGGCACTAGCGCAAGAGCGGGGAGTGGTATTTTTAACGCCCCATCTGGGCTCCTTCGAGATGGCGGCGCAAGCCTATGCACAACGCTTCGGGTACGCGGGCAAGCCAGTGACGGTGCTGTATCGTCCGCCGCGTCAGCCTTGGCTGCGCGCGCTGGTGGCTGAGTCGCGCCAGCGGCCTGGTTTGTTGACGGCACCCACCAGCCTTGCGGGCGTCAAACAGTTGATCAAGGCGCTCAAGCAGGGCGAGGCAGTCGCCTTGTTGCCCGACCAGGTGCCGCCCCAGGGCATGGGCATGATGGCACCATTTTTTGGCCGCGAGGCCTACACCATGACCCTGTCGGTGCGCCTGGTGCAGCAAACCGGAGCCTGCGTGCTGCTGGCCTGGGGCGAGCGCTTGCGCTGGGGGCGCGGCTACCGGTTGCATGTGCAAGCCCTGGCGCCTGAACTGCCGGCTGCGCTGCCCGAGGCGGTCAGTGTCATCAACCACGCCATGGAAAGGCTGGTGTTACATTGCCCGCAACAGTATTTATGGGGCTATGCACGTTACAAGACACCGCGCACCGAGCGCTGAATTTGTCAAAAACCCGGACTTATGGTAACCCGATTTCTCCTTGTCCTGATGCGCGGTTTGGCACCGCTGCCGCTGGCTTGGGTGCGCGCCCTGGGCTGGCTGTTGGGTCAAATTTTGTACGTCGCTGTGAGGTCGCGACGGCACGTGGTTCAGACCAACCTGCAGCTGTGCTTTCCAGCGCTCGACGCGGCCCGCTTGCGCGCCTTGTCGCGCCAGGTCTTTGTGCGTTTTGCCCAGGCTTGGCTCGATCGGGCCTGGCTTTGGCATGGCGCGCCCGACACCGTGCGCGCCCGTCTGAAAATCACCGGTGCGGTCGATGAACTCACAGGCCCGGATCCAGTGGTCATTTTTGCGCCGCACTTTGTCGGCTTGGACGCTGGCGGGACGGCGTTCACGCAACAGTTGTCGCTCCCCATCACCACCATCTACACCAACCAGTCGAACAAGGTGGTCGATGCCTGGATACTGAAAGGCCGCCAGCGCTTTGGTTCCATCAAACTATTTGGCCGGGTCGATGGCGTCAAGGCCATCGTGTCGTCCTTGCGACAGGGCGAGCGACTCTATTTGTTGCCCGACATGAACTTTGGCCCGCATGAATCACTGTTCGTCCCTTTTTATGGCATTAGCGCGGCCACCGTGCCTTCGCTGTCGCGCTTTGCCCGTCTGGGGCGCGCCAAAATTGTCCCCGTGTTGAATCGCATGACACCCCAGGGCTATGAGGTGCAGGTGTTACCGGCCTGGCAAAATTTCCCCACCGATGACCTCAAGGCCGACACGGCGCTCATGAATGCGCGCCTGCAAAGCTATATTGACACCATGCCAGATCAATATTACTGGGTGCACAAACGCTTCAAGGACAGGCCAGCGGGCGAGCCTGCGCTTTATTAGGCGCTTATTAGGCGCTCGGTGCCACAAAATCGGCATAGGGGGCAGCCATTATCGGCTGCGCCACTGCCACACCACCCGGCTGTGATTGACGCTCCACGTTGCCTTCCCACACTTGGTCACCCTCGTGCGGTTGCGCTTCGCTTCGTTCGCTGTGTTCAGCTTGCGGGGGGCTTGCACCTCCAGGACTGCTCTTGAAGCCGCTTATTTGGTCATTGCAGCCGCCTTCACCTTCAGCCGCCAGCCGTGCAGCAGCGGCTCGGTGTAGCCGCTGGGCTGCGCCAGGCCCTTGAAGACCAGGTCGCACGCAGCCTGGTACGCCATCGAGGTATCGAAGTGGCCGGCCATCGGCTTGTAGAGCGGGTCGCCGGCGTTTTGGGCATCGACCACGGCTGCCATGCGCTCGAAGGTTTCCTTCACCTGCGCCTCGGTCACCACGCCATGGTGCAGCCAGTTGGCCATGTGCTGGCTCGAGATGCGCAGCGTGGCGCGGTCTTCCATCAGGGCCACGTTGTGAATGTCGGGCACCTTGGAGCAGCCCACGCCCTGGTCAACCCAGCGCACCACATAGCCCAGAATGCCCTGTGCGTTGTTGTCAAGCTCCTGCTGTTTCTCGGCCGCCGTCCAGTTGGGCGTGGCGGTCACGGGAATGGTCAGCAAGCCCGTCAGCAACGTGTCACGCTCCTTGTCGGCCTTGATTTTTTCCAGTTCTTTTTGCACATCGCTCACCAGCACTTGGTGGTAGTGCAGCGCGTGCAGCGTGGCGCCGGTCGGGCTTGGCACCCAGGCGGTGTTGGCGCCAGCCTTGGGGTGGCCAATTTTTTGCTCCAGCATGGCTTTCATGAGGTCGGGCATGGCCCACATGCCCTTGCCGATTTGCGCCTTGCCGCGCAGGCCGCAGCCCAGGCCGACCAGCACATTGTTGCGCTCGTATGCCTGAATCCAGGCGCTGGTTTTCATGTCGCCTTTGCGGATCATGGGGCCGGCCTGCATGGCGCTGTGCATCTCGTCGCCGGTGCGGTCGAGGAAGCCGGTGTTGATGAAGGCCACGCGGCTGGCGGCCGCGGCAATGCAGGCTTTCAGGTTGACGCTGGTGCGGCGCTCTTCGTCCATGATGCCGAGCTTGACGGTGCTGTCGGGCAGGCCCAGCATGGCTTCGACGCGACCGAACAGTTCGCTGGCAAATGCCACTTCTACGGGGCCGTGCATCTTGGGCTTGACGATATAGACCGAGCCTTTGCGCGAGTTGCGGATGGCGTCCTTTTTGGTTTTGGCCAGGTCGTGCATGGCGATGGTGGTGGTGACCACGGCATCAAGAATGCCCTCGGGAATTTCGCGCACGGTGCCAGCCTTGTCGGTGTACAGCACGGCCGGGTTGGTCATCAGGTGGCCCACGTTGCGCACAAACATCAGCGAGCGGCCGTGCAGGCGCACTGGCTTTTTGCCGTCGGGTGCGGTGTACAGGCGGTCGGCGTTGAGGCCACGGGTGAAGGTTTTGCTGCCCTTGGAGACTTCTTCGGTCAGCGTGCCTTTCAAAATACCGAGCCAGTTGCTGTAGGCCAGCACCTTGTCGTCGGCATCGACGGCAGCCACAGAATCTTCGAGATCGAGAATGGTGCTGAGGGCGGCCTCGAGCACCAGGTCGGACACACCTGCTGCGTCGCTGGCGCCAATGGTGGTGGCGCGGTTGATGATCAGGTCCAGGTGCAGGCCATTGTGTTCAAACAGCACGCTTGAGGGCGCCTTGGCGTCGCCCTGGTACCCGACCAGCTGGCTGGCGTCTGCCAGGCTGGTGTTGCTGCCGTCAGCCAGTTTGATGGCCAGCTTGCCTGCCTTGATGCGGTATTCGACCGAATCGACGTGCGAGCCCTTGCGCAACGGGGCGCAGCGGTCGAGCACGTGGCGCGCATAGGCAATCACCTTGGCGCCGCGCTTGGGGTTGTAGCCGCCTTTTTTACCGACTTTTTCGCAGCCCCTGGCTTCATCGATTGCATCGGTGCCATACAGCGCGTCATACAAAGAGCCCCAGCGCGAGTTGGCGGCGTTGAGCGCGTAACGCGCGTTCAAAATGGGCACCACCAATTGCGGGCCGGCCTGCTTGGCCAGTTCGGCATCAACGTTCGAGGTGGTGATGCGGGCCTTTTTGGGGGGCTCGACCAGGTAGCCGATGCCTTGCAAAAAGCTGCGGTAGGCCGACATGTCGGTGACCGGGCCGGGGTGGGCCTTGTGCCAGGCATCAAGCTCGGTCTGCAGACGGTCGCGCTCGGCCAGCAGCGCGATGTTTTTGGGTGCCAGGTCGGCGACGATGGCGCCAAAGCCTTTCCAGAACTTGGCAGGTGTCACGCCGGTGCCGGGCAGCACCTGGGTTTCAATGAATTGGCACAGATGACTTGCAATTTGCAGGCCGTTCTTGGTGATGCGTTCAGTCATGGTGGTGAGGCTCAGAGTTAAAAATCAGAAAAATCAGGGTTTGAAAAAATCCAGCACGGCGCGCAAATCGGCTCCAGTGCGACTGGGCTGCGTGCCCAGCTCTTCAAAAGGCAAGTGGTAGCGGTTGACCCACAATGTGGTGTAACCGTACCAGGTGGCACCCAGCGCGTCCCAGGCGTTGCAACTGACGAACAGGATGTCACGCGCGGCAAGGCCGGTGGCCTGCTCGCCCAGCGCGTAGGCGGCCGGGTCGGTCTTGTAGGTGCGAATCGGATCAACGCTGATGACGTGATCGAGCAGGCCATCAAAACCCGCCGAGTGCACCGCCGCCTGCAGCATGGCGGCATCGCCATTGCTCAGGATGCCGATCGGAATGCCCTGCGCCTTGAGCTGTTGCAACACGGCCAGGTTTTCCGGGAAAGCGTCCAGGTGCTGATACTGGGCCAGCAGCATCCCGATGGCGGGCTCGTGCGCCAGCAGAAACGCCTCATCCGTCAGGGTTTGCGGGTTGCCCACCACCAGTTTCTTGATGGCATAAATCAGCGCGGCCCGGGTCAGCATGCCAAACGGCTGGTAGTGAGCGCCGTGGTTGCTGGTGGTGACCA
>NZ_JACUUE010000128.1 GCF_014859475.1 Rhodoferax sp. | reverse complement strand
GCCGCAGCCGAAAACGCGCAGTTGATGGCGCATTCATTGATGGCTTGATGATTGGACTGGATGGCTGCTTGGCGCTTGGCGCTTGGGACAGGCCATGCGGGCCAAGGCAGGCGGCCTCAGACGCGCTGCGCTTTGCGACATCGGCCACCTGCCTTGGCCCGCATGGCCCGGAACCGCTCTGGTGTTTGAGGCATGAATACCGGGTAGTCCCGATAGAGCTCCGACGACGCGCAGAGAACCCGAGCAGCGTGCGTTGGGTGTCTGGCGGAGCGTTCCAAGCCGAACGAGCCGGAACCTGACAGCCATTCGCGGCGAGGGCGCCGCTCCTACGCTAACAGGGCGTTGACTTTGTAGGAGTGGCGCCCTCGCCGCGAATGGCTTCGGCTGTTTAAATTCCTCACACGATCTGCAAAAATTTGAATTTTTAGCGGTTGTAGCAAGAGGTTCTGAAACCAGTCAGATACCCAATCGATGTGCGCTACGGACTACTCCAAGGTCACCTGACAAGCTCTTGCCAGACGGAGGGCGCAAGGTAACGCCAGCACTGCCCGTAACCGGGCGCAGCCGCTGGCCAATCGGCCGCCGCACGTACCTCGCGCTGACCGGATGCAAGCAAGCGCGCAGCCCGAATCACCCCAGCATGGGTCAACCAGACTTGCGGCCTATCGGGCAGACTGGCCGCCACAGCAGCATCCCACACTGCGGCAACCCGACCCATGAAGTCGGCGACACACTCGCCACCACCTACCGGGTGGCGCCAAAAGGCTTTGGTCCAGGCATCAAAAGATTCAGCAGGCAAGGCATCCCAGCGCTGCCCCTCCCAGCTGCCAAAGTTCATCTCACGCAGCCGCAGCTCGGTGTCAAAACGCAGATCGGGCCGCAAAACCTGCAGGGCCTGGGCCAGTTGCTGGCAGCGCTGTAACGGCGACACCAACGCCCTTACCTGTGCTGGCAGGCATTGCGCAAGACCCTGCGCCGCCTGCTGCGTGGCTTGCGCGTCAGCGGGCACATCCAACGCGCCGTAACAAACGCCGGGCGCTATCAAAGGTTGCGCATGACGCACCAGCCAGATCACAGGCTCAACCCCAGCCCGAGGTAAAAGGCGACTTCGCAGACCTGCTGCGTGGCGCCCAGGCAGTCGCCGGTGAAACCGCCCAGGCGCCGCCAGAACCAGCGCGCCATCACCGCCCATGCGACAAAAGAGGCCAGCAAGGCATTGAGCAGCGCCTGTAGCAAGCCAGCGTCGGCCATGTTGATTGCGATAAATTCAGTGGCACCTTGAACATAAACCACCAGGACCAGCGCCAAGCCGCACCAAAGCAAACCGGTGCCCAAGGCCACCCCGCTGATCTGGTCGGCCAGCGGCTTCGACTTGGAACCCGCCGCATCGCCCACATGCGCTAACAAGCGAATGGTCAGCAGCGGCCAGGTGCGCGACACCACATGCGCCACAAACAGCGCAGCCACCATCAGCGGCCCACTCACGTCGCCCAGCAGCGCCAACAGCGCCACCTTGCACAGCAGCATCAGCATCACCGCGATGGCGCCAAAAGCACCCACGCGCGAGTCTTTCATGATCAGCAAAGCGCGGTCGCGGTCAGCACTGCCGCCCAACCCATCTGCCACGTCGGCCAGCCCGTCTTCGTGAAAGGCGCCGGTGAGCAACACCCCAAGCGCGGTGCCGAGTGCCGCCGCCACCAGCGGCGCCGACCCTGTGGGTGGCAACCAGGCCAGCAAGCCAGCGGTAAACAAGGCCAGCAAGCCCCCCACCAACACCCCCACTCCCGGAAAATGACCAGCGCTGGCCCGCAGCATGGCCGGGCTGTAGCCCACCCACTGCGCCAGCCGCCCAGTCACCGGGATGCGGGTAAAAAATTGCAAACTCAACAAATAGTGGCGAATGAATTGAAGCATGAACAAAAGTGCGCGCCTGAGCCTGAGCAGGCCAACGGACAGGACTGAAAAAGAGCCCAAGGCTATCAGCTTTTTGTGCGCCAATAGCCTTACGCTCCAAAGCACTGCGAAACACCCGGTTGCACCAAACGCGCACGTGCTGTTAGCATTTTTTTATTTCGAAACTCGTGGAGGGTACGAACATGTCCGAAGACACCCGCTGCTGTGGCACTGGCACCTGCCTGATTGATGCCAATGGGCGCTGCTGGTGCGGCCAGCAATGGGACGGCGAGAAAATGTGCCGTCCCGCCCAGGACAACCCGCCAGCCGCCCCCGAGCAGCCCAATCTTGATCAAGGGGCGCCAGACGCCGACACCGATTGAAAGTAATCCACCGACTCCTGTTTTTGGTAGCCCTGGCGCTGCCTGGAGGTGCCAGCATGGCCACCGAAGAACCCAAATTTGAAGTCCTGTCGCAGCACGACGAGATTGAGCTGCGCCGCTACCCAGCGTTTGTGGTGGCCGAAACCACGGTGGAAGGCGACATGGACGCCGCCTCCAGCAAGGGGTTCAGGGCCATTGCCGACTACATTTTTGGCAACAATCAGGTAGTGCTGCCAAACGCTGATGCCGCATCTGAAAAAATCGCCATGACCGCCCCGGTGACGATGGAACCGCTGGTGCCACCCTCGCAAAAAATCGCCATGACCGCACCGGTGGCCATGGCACCGCTGGCCGAACAGGCGGCGAGCAGCGTCGGCCTGCCCGCTTTGCAAGGCGCCAGCCAGTGGCGCATGCATTTTGTGATGCCGAGCCAATACACGCTGGCCAGCCTGCCCAAGCCCAACAACCCGGCCGTCACGCTGCGCGAAGTGCCCACCAAGACCTGGGCGGTGCTGCGCTACTCCGGCTTCAACACCGAAGCCCGCGTGCAACGCAAAACCGACGAACTGGTGGCCTGGCTGGCCGGGCAAAACATCAAGCCCATCGGCAGCCCGCAACTGGCTCGCTACAACCCGCCCTGGACCCTGCCGATGTTCCGGCGCAACGAGATCATGCTGGAGATTGCTCAGCCCTGAGGTGGCCGCGCGGCAACCCGCTCCCCGGCCGCAGGGACTTGCCGTTCCAACGAAATTGTTAACTTGCTACGCAGGTGGCAGGCATCAGACCACCGTCACCTGTGCTGGAGCAGTTTTCTCTGATACGCCCGCAGCCTCAAAGCTGGCCATCTCACGCAACATGGCGCAGGCCGCCTGCAACAGCGGCCAGGCCAACGCCGCACCCGAACCTTCGCCCAGACGCAGCCCCAAATCCAGCAGCGCCTGCACGCCCAGATGCTGCAACATGAACTCGTGACCGCGCTCGCCCGAGCGGTGGGCAAACACGCAGCGTTGCAACACCAGCGGCTGCAGTGCATGCGCCACCAGCACCGCACTGCTGGCAATGAAGCCATCGACCACGATCACGCGACGCTCTCGCGCGGCTTGCAGCACGGCACCGACCATGGTGGCGATCTCGAAACCACCCAAGGTGGCCAGCGCGTCCAGCGGCGCTTTTGCCTCGGGGTGACGCGCCAGCACCTCGCGCAAAATCGCGGCCTTTAGCCGCACGGCGGCCGCGTCCAGGCCAGTGCCGGCACCGGTACAGTCTTCGATGTCCAGCCCGGTCAGGCGCGCCAGCAACAACGATGCCGCCGAGGTGTTGCCAATGCCCATTTCACCCAGCAGCAGCGCGTTGCCCGGCAGGGTTTTGACCAGTTCCAGGCCGTTTTGCAGCGCCTGCTGACACTGCGCTGCGCTCATGGCAGGCTGCTCCAACGCATCCGCTGTGCCTTGTTCGCCACCCGGCACCTTGCAGATGCGCAGGCCGGGGCGCTGCGCGCCAGCGGGCAGGCCAGCCAAAAAGTCGTGCGCCACGCCGCAATCCACCACGGTCAGGGCAATTTGGTTGGCGCGTGAAAACACGCTCACCGCCGCGCCTCCGGCCAAAAAGTTTTCCACCATCTGCCAGCTCACATCCTGCGGAAAAGCCGACACGCCGCGGCGCGCCAGCCCGTGGTCGCCGGCAAACACCACCAGCTGCGGGTCTTGCAGCACGGGGCTGTCGGTGCCCAGAATTTCGCCCAGCTGCAGCGCCAGTGCTTCAAGCCGACCGAGTGAGCCGCGTGGCTTGGTTTTGTTGTCAATTTTGTGCTGCAGCGCCTGGCTCAGGGTTGCTGTGCGAATGTCTGCGAGTGTGGGGAGTTGTGCGTTCATGAATTGAATGAAGAGAGTAGTGAAAGAAAGCAAAAAAATGGGGTTGTATGAAGCGTTTTGTCAAAGCGCTGCCAGCGCACTTTGCACCCAGCCAAAGGCCAGGCGCTCCTGCTCCAGCCGAATCGCCTGCCCCAGCGGCCAACGCGTCGGCAACGGGTCAGTGGACAAAGCGATGTCACCCGTGATGAGCGACTGGCACAGTGCGGCCTCGGGCGCGCTCAGCCGGGTCAGCTGGCGCAGCGCGGGCGCGGGCTCGGTCACCCACAGGGCGCGGTGGGCGTGCAGCGTGGCCGCATCCATCAGCAGCGCCTTTGCATGCGGCAGGTGGGCACGCAGCTGGTCCAGGATGGCAAAGCCGTGGCTGTCCAGGTCGCCCCAGTAAAAAACGTTGCAGCGCTGTAGCCATGCGGCGCCGCCGAGCACGTCAAAGCCATAGCCGGCACCAAAAATGACCACGCTGCCCGGCAACGCCGGAAACGCCAGAAAGTTGACCTCGTTTTCGGTGATGAAGACCCGCTGCAGCGGCAGCGCCAACTGGGCAAAGTCGTTTTGGGTAAGCGTGATGTCCTGGTCATCGCCCACACCCGGCAGCGCCAGTGCGGCATCAAGCACACGCAGGCGGATGCGCAGCGGCTTGTCCCTGAAACCATAGCGGCGGCAAAAGCCGCCGATGCCGGTGGCGCTGGGGTCAATGGCTTCAGGCGGCAAACACAAGTCCAGTAATTCGGTCAGCACGCCGCGCTGCGACTCGATAAATTTGCTATCGACTCCGGGCAAATCCACCTGACGCAGGTAGATGCCCGGGCGCGGGTGCGCTTGCAGCCAAGTCAGCACCGACAGCAGGCGCGGCCACTCAATAGCCAAAGCCAGCGCGGTGAGCGGGCGCTTGTTCAGCCAGGGCAACAAGCGCTCGAACAGCGTCGCATCAATGGCGCGGGTGGTTTGCAACAGCGCCTCAAAGCGCCGCGCCTCGCGGGTCTTGCCGATCAGGCCAAAAGCATCGGGCAAGGTGTCGAGCCAGCATTCGGCGGGCAGCGTGCTCGCGCCCAGCAGCCGGTGCGTGAACGCGCGCCAAACCAGGCGCACATGCGGCACAGCCTGCAGCTCAGGCAGCCAGGCGCGCACCGCGTCGAGCTGCTCACCGAGCGCACTGGACTCGGGCACCACCAGCCGCAAGCGTCTGGGGCGCCAGACGGTCGGATCGATCAGCGCACGCAACAACTCGCCTTTCTCCCACAGCTTGAGCGTCTGGGCGCGCAGATCGGCGGGGCGGGTCCAGTTCATGCTGCGGGCACGGCCAGATCGGGCACAGCCGCCGGGCTAGCGGCGGTAGCGACGGTAGCGGGAACGGGCGCGGTGGCACCCACAGCCGCCGACTGCAACGCTTCTTTTTGCGTGCGGTATTCCTCAATCGTCAAATTGCGCAGCTTCGAGTCGCGCCCCTCGTCGTTGTGCACGAAGCCCACACTCGCCACAAAAGGCTCAATGATGTGAATTTTTTGCAGCGGCGTGACGATGAGCAATTGCAGATTGAGCTCGGCAAACAATTTCAGGCCAAACTGCGCCGACTCGTCGGAGCCGCGCCCAAAGGCCTCGTCGATCACCACAAACCTGAACGCCCGCGAGCGCACCTCGCCGCGCACCAGGCCAAACTGGTAGGCCAGGCTGGCGGCCAGAATGGTGTAGGCCAGCTTTTCCTTTTGCCCGCCAGATTTGCCGCCCGAGTCGGAGTAATGCTCATGCTCACGGCCGTCTTCGCGCCAACGCTCGCTGGCGGCAAAAACAAACCAGTTGCGCACGTCGGTCACCCGGGTAGCCCAGCGCCGGTCTTGCTCCGCCTGCCCTTCGCGCCCGCGCAAGCGCTCGATGATGGCCTTGACCTGCAAAAACTTGGCCTCGGAATACTGGCCATCTTCACTGGCGGCGCTGCCTGAGACCACGTTATCCAGACAGTGGCGCAGATCGGTCTGAAAGTCGCGCACTTCCGCGTCGGGCGTGACCTGGGCCTGCAGTTCGATGAAGCGCCCCGGGTTGTAGTCAATTTGCGTCAGTGACTGGTTGATCAGCGCCAGGCGTTCCTTGATGGTTTCGCGCTCCTTGTTCAACTGCGCGCTGAACTGCGCCACCTGGTTGATGGTGTTTTGGTTCAGCAGGTCTTTGAACTTGGCCTCAAAGCGCGGCAAGTCATCCACCGCGAGCTGCTTGAGCAGCGCGCGGAACTCGCCCGCTGCGGCCACCGAGGCATCGGTGTCTTGCGTGGCCAGCGGAAAGCGATGGCGGAAATTGCGCATGGCATCGACGATTTTTTCGACCAGGCCACGTGCCTTGCGCTCTTCAGCATCAATCATGGCTTGCAGGGCCTCGCGCATGTCTTGCTGGCGGTTGTCGCAGGACTCCAGCGTGAGCACATGGACACCCAGAATCTGGCTGCGCAACTGGTCCAGGCGTTGGTTGCCCGCCACCGGCGCTGCCCCCTGCCCTGCCTCTGGCGGCGCAGTGGCAGCCAGCAGCGCTTGGGTGTCGGCTTGCAACTGGGTGATGTCGGTGATTTTTTGCTCGGTCTTGGCGCGCTTGTCGCGCTGCTCACGGCTTGAGCGCTCGGTCGCCAGTTGCGCCTGCTCCAACGCCTTGAGCTGCGCGGTCAGCGTCTGCAACACATCGGAGGCCGACTCAAGTTGACGCCGTTCTTCTTCGAGCACGGCGGCCTGGGCGGCCGGTGTGGCCCAGTCGAGCTCGGCGTAGTCGCGGTATTCGACCAGCTTGGCCAGCGTGGCGAGACGGCTTTGGCACTGCGCCAACTGCGCTTGAGCCTGCGCAATCTGGCTGCCCAGCTGCCCAAGCTCGGCTTCCAGCACCCGGCGTTTGGCGTCCAGCGCGGCCAGCTTGGCGGCGTTGCTCCAGCCCAGCACATAACGGCTGCGGTCGTCCAGCCGATGGCGGTCGTCTTTTTCATGGCGCTCACCACCCGACTTGATCTGCCCGGCGCGGGTAATGGCGCGCACCTCGCGGCGGAACTGCT
>NZ_JACUUE010000127.1 GCF_014859475.1 Rhodoferax sp. | reverse complement strand
AACGGGTTTTCAAAAAACAAAAAGGGCACCTGCGTGCCCCGGGTCATTTGCCAAAAGTGGCAGTGTGCATGCCGGATTTTCCAACCAGGCACTTGACGCCAAAAGTCGATTCTCACTCGACTTTATCGTCGTTGCTCGAAGAAAAGTAGTCATACGCGGCCAAGCCCAAGCCACCCATCAAGATCAGCGTAATGTCGAGTTGCGGCAACTTGAAAATATAGGGAAGCAAAAAAGCCGCCATGAGGACGAGTCCAATCAGGCCGGTGTAACGCTCAAGAGATTTCATGCCACGTTCCTTTTGACAAATTCAGACACAAGCCAGCGCGAAGCGCGCAGCAATCGGGCGTCGTTTTGATGAGCACCGACAGCCTGCACGCCCAAGGGTAATCCATTGGAAAGGCTCATCAGCGGCAAATTTACACAGGGCAAACCCGCAAAACTCCAGACAGTTTGCATGATCGGGTTGCCTGTGGACTCCAGTCCCGAAGGCGCGGTACCCAAGGCAGCCGGGCACAAGATCGCGTCATAAGTGGCGAAGTACTCGTCAAAAGCGCTCATCACGTGAAGCATCCGGTCTTTTGCAGCCAGGTAATCCATGGCAGGCGTGGCCATCGATTTTTCAATTCGCGCCCGCAAGGGTGCACTCAACTGCGCCCGGCTGTTGTTCCACTCCCTCTGCAGGCAAAAAGCCAGTTCGATCTCGTTGATGGTTTGCAGCCAACCCGTCACATTGCGCACGATGTCCGGCAAGTCCACGGCGTCGACACAATCACCGAGGTGATCGACAAAAGCTTCGTAAGCCTCGCGGGCTTGCGGTTCCACTTGGTCCCACCAGGGCGTTTTCACAAAACAAAATTTGGGTTGCAAGGGCGGCTCGGACACGGCCACGTCGAACAAACGACGTGGTGCCTGGCGCGCAGTTGCCGCGTCATGGCCATCGTCACCGGACATGATCTCGGCGACTTTGGCAATGTCTTCGAGGTTGCGTGCAAAAACGCCAACCTCGTCGAGCGAAGGTGACTGCTCCAGTACACCCGTACGCGGGAGCAATCCGCGAGAAGGCTTGAAGGCATAGACACCACAAAACGATGCCGGGCGAATCACCGAGCCATTGGTCTGGGTGCCCAGTGCCACCGGCACCATGCCCGCGGCTACCGCCGCAGCAGAACCACTGGACGAGCCCCCGGGGGTGTGCGCGGTGTTATGCGGATTGCAGGTCGGCCCAGGCTGGGTCGTGGCAAATTCCGTGGTCACCGTTTTGCCAAAGATCACCGCACCCGCTGCGCGCAGTCGGGACACCACGGTGGCATCACACACCGGGAAGCGCCCCTTGTGGATCGGGGTGCCGTATTCGGTAGGGAAATCACAGGTGTCAAAGATGTCCTTCACTGCGACGGGCACGCCATACAAAGGACCAGGCAAATGACCTGACGTGCGCTCACGATGCAGGTGCTCGGCTTGCATGGCCACGATGCGATCATCGCGGTGTGCAAAGGCACTGACCTTCTCGTCTGCCGCGTCGACAAAGCGGCCCAGCTTGACGGTGAATTCCTCCACTGTCTCCTGGCCACTGAGCAGATGCTCACGGATTTCCAGGCCCGTGAGTTCCGATACATTTCTAGCGCTTGTTGTCATCACTGTGCCTTGAAAAAGTCAGGGTCAACGATCGACGTGTCGTCAAGGTCGCGTTCCATCTCAACCGCTTGGTTGAAGAAATGGTCGGGCAGGTAAGTGACCATGGACGGATAAATATAGGTCATGGCCAAGGTGAAAAGCACCATACCGACAAACGGTAAACACCCTTTGAAAATGGTGACCAATTGCAAATTTTTGGGTGCAACCCCTTTCAGATAATAGGCTGACATCGCCATCGGCGGGGTCAGGAACGAGGTCTGCAAATTGATGGCGATCAGGATGCCGAACAGGATCGGGTCGATGCCATACAAAGGCAGCAAAGGCAAGAAGATGGGCACGAAGATGATGATGATCTCGCTCCATTCCAACGGCCAGCCCAGAATGAAAATCAGAAACTGCGACAACAGCAAAAATTGCACTGGAGACAGGTTCAGCGCCAGCATGAAGTCTTTGACCACATGCTCACCACCCAAGTAAGAGAAAACCGAGGCAAAGGTGGCTGCACCCACAAACAGGAAACACACCATGGCCGAAGTACGCGCCGTGAGGTAAACCGATTCGCGCAGGCGCTGCCAGGTGAAGGCGCGGTACACGATGGCCAAAATGATGCCGCCCAAAGCGCCCATGGCGGCCGCTTCGCTAGGGGTGGCCAAACCAAACAGGATGGAGCCCAGCACCGCCATGATCAGCGCAGCCAAAGGCACAAAAGCCTTGAACACCAGCACAATGCTCGCCCAGACGGTGTAGTGGTCCACGTCTTTGGGTTTGGGGCAAAGCGAAGGATTCAGTGTGGCGCGGGTGATGATGTAAATCACATACAGCATGGCGAGCGTAAAGCCAGGAATGATGGCTGCAGCGTACAACTTGACCACCGAGACACTGGCCGTCGCCGCGTACACAATGAGCAAAATGGAGGGCGGGATCAAGATGCCCAAGGTGCCGCCGGCCGTGATCACGCCGCTGGCCAGTTTTTGGTCATAGCCGGCTTTGAGCATGGATGGCAAGGCAATCAAGCCCATCAGGGTCACCACCGCACCCACAATGCCGGTGGCCGTGGCAAACAGCGCACAAGTGATCAGCGCGGCCACGGCCATGGAGCCCGGCAAGAAACGCAAACCCACCTGCAAGCTCAGGAACAACCTGTCCAGGATGTTAGCCCGCTCAATGATGTAACCCATGAATAGAAATAACGGTATCGATATGAGCACATCGTTGTTCATCACGCTGAATGTGTTCTGCGTGAAAAGGTACAGGATGCGGTTGTCCCACATCATCTGGTCGGGGGTGAAATAGGCATAAAAGCCAAATCCGATCCCCATGGCCATCAGGGTGAAAGCAATGGGGAATCCAAGGAAAATAAAAACAATAAAAATGCCCAGCATGGCAAGGGCGATGATGGGATCACTCACAATTTTTCTTCCTGTATATGCTGTTGAATGAGCACTTGTTCAAGTTCTTCGACGTCGCCACTGCGGGACATCCACTCGCCAGTACGAATACACAAAAGGCAGCGCATGACCTCCGAAACGCCGGCGATCAACAAGGTGATGCCAGCAACAAAAATAACAGCTTTCAGCGGCCAGACGGGCACGCCTGCCGGGCTGTTGACGCTGGACTCCAGGATGCGCGCACTTTCGAATGCGTAAGCAGCACCGGTGTAAACCATGGCAAAAATAGCCGGAAAATAAAACACGATATATAGAGTCAAATCGACCTTGGCTTGCATCCGGCTGGACCATTTGCGGTAGAGGAAGTCGCCACGCACATGCGAGTTGCGAGAGACGGCGTAAGAACCCGACATCATGAACAGCGCGCCATACATCATGTAGCTCATGTCAAAAGCCCATGCTGTTGGCCTGTTCAACACATACCGCATGAACACCTCGTAGCAGGTGGATGCCGTCAATATCAGCACGCACCACGCAAACGTATGTCCGACTGACTTGCTTAAAATGTCAATCCTGCGAATCCAGACTTCCATGCGATTTACCTCTTTGCAAACAAAAACAAAGGCTGCCGGAACCAATCCCGACAGCCTTCTGATGAGCCTTATTGTCAGCGATCAGCGCGGGAGCGTGGTCTTCTGGACGTGCTCATAAGCCATCTTGTAATCGGCTTCATTGGTAAAGTAGTAGAAACCAACGCGGCGCGACCAAGCCTTGAAGGAGTCATTCACTTCCTTGAACATGTCAACTTCTTTTTCGAGCTTGGCAGTCACCACGTCCCAAGCGGCCAACTGGCCTTTGTAAACTTCTGCAGAGGTGCGCGAAACCTGCACCTTGTGCTTGACGATCAACTCCTGCAAGTCTCTGGAATAGCTGTCGTGCGCCAAGGCTGTTGAGGCAGTGGAGGCGGCTTCGGCTGCGTACTTCAGGATAGCCTTCAGGTCAGCCGGCAAAGCGTTGTACTTGTCTTTGTTGAAGATGATTTCAAAGAACTCCTGAGCCTGGTGGAAAGAGCCCATGGCATAGTACTTGGCCACGTCTTGTGCACCAAAGCGCATGTCGGAGGTGGGGTTGTTGAATTCGAAAGCATCGATCACACCGCGCTGCATGGCGGGAACAATCTCGCCGCCGGGCAACTGCGCAACCGACATGCCCATTTCTTGCATCAAGTCGGCCGCCAAGCCGATGGTGCGGTACTTGAAGCCCTTGAGATCAGCCGCCTTTTTGGGCGGGCTCTTCTTGAACCAACCCAAAGGTTGCGAGGGCATGGGAAAAGTGAAGAAGCCGACGACGTTCAGATTCATCTTGGCAACCAGCTTGTCCCACAGCTCCTGGCCACCGCCAACATGAATCCAGCTCAGACCAATTTCAGGGGTAGCGCCTGTTACAGGGCCGGTACCGAACAGCGATGCCACCTTGGACTTTCCATACCAGTAGCCGGACACATGGTGACCGCCATCGAGCACGCCTTTGCTGACCGCATCGATGATTTCAAAGGGTTTGACCACGGCACCTGCGGGCAAATACTCTATTTTCAGACGTCCGCCGGACATTTCATTGACACGGGTAACGTATTGCAGAGCCATCTCGCTAAAGATGTCGTTGGCACCCCATGAACCCTGAATCTTCAGAACGATCGGGGCCTGGGCCACGGCGATCATGGGGAAGCCAGCCAAAGGCACAGCCACGGCTGCGGTGGCGGCCTTGCCGAAGAAACGGCGACGGCTGGCTTCAGGCACGTCAGTCACCGTTGTGGGAAGGTCATGTCGAGTTTGTGTCATGTGTTGGTCTCCTGTTGAATGTTCGAGCTTGCAAGATCACTGCATGAACCTGGTTATGAGATCAGTCAGAATCACGTCAGCAGGTGGAGATGGTACCGTGAAGCCGCTCCTCGACCCCTCGGGTTAACCCTAGGAAAGTCGCCAAAGTGTCAGGCATGGTTGTTGCAGCACTCATGACATTTATGTGTGTAATCGGCTCGCCGCGTTACATTTCAGCCTTGTCACACCGTTCAATCCAAGCCACCATGAACCCGATTCAACTCTTCGACACCGCCTCCAGCAGCTACACCTATGTGCTGTTTGACACCACCACGCGCGACGCCATCATCATCGACCCGGTGGACACGCAGCTTGAGCGCGACCTGCAGGTGCTGCGCGATTACGGTCTGAGGCTGGTCCTGGCACTGGAAACACACGCCCACGCCGACCACATCACCAGCGCCGGGCTGCTGGCCGAACTGGCCGGCGCCAAAACTGCGGCGCCAGTGTACTGTGGCATCAGCACGGCGGCAGTGCAACTCAAGGACGGCGACACGCTGAGCTTTGGCGCCGAGCAAATCCGCGCCCTGCACACGCCCGGCCACACCGCCGGCAGCATGTGCTTTGTCTGGCGCGACCACGTCTTCAGCGGCGACACGCTGCTGATCAACGGCTGCGGCCGCACCGACTTTCAAAGCGGCAGCGCAGCAGCCCTTTACCACAGCCTGACCCAGGTGCTGTTCAAGCTGCCAGACGACACCACGGTTTGGCCGGGGCATGACTACCAGGGCAAGACCAGCTCGACCATCGGCGCAGAAAAAGCCGGCAACGCCCGGGTGGCCGGCAAAACCGAGCAAGAATTCATCGCCATCATGGACGCACTGCAGCTGCCGCCGCCCAAGCGCATTGCTGAGGCCGTGCCCGCCAACCTGAAGGGTGGCCTGCGCCACGACGCGCCCCCCGCCAACAGCCTGCAAGTGCAGAGCGCCACCGGTTACGCGGGCGACATCAGCGCTGCGCTGGCCTGGGCGTGGGTGCAAAGTGGCGAGGCCGTGCTGGTGGACGTGCGCTCTGACGCCGAACGCGCCTGGGTCGGCTTTGTGCCCGACGCCCCAGCCGTGGCCTGGAAGCAGTGGCCCGGCATGGTCAGCAACCCCAATTTCGACGCCGAGCTGCTGGCCGCTGTGCCGGCCGGCAAAAAAGTGGCGCTGCTGTGCCGCAGCGGCGTGCGCTCCATCGCCGCTGCCAAACGCGCCACCGAGCTCGGGCTGGAGGCCTACAACATACTGGAGGGCTTTGAAGGCGACCCCGACACCCACGCGCACCGCGGCCACCTGGGTGGCTGGCGCCGGCACGGCCTGCCATGGCGCCAGAGCTGATAATGCCGCCATGACTTTTTTGGCCATTGATGTCGGCAACACCCGTTTGAAATGGGCGCTGCACGCTGCACCGCAACGCAACGCGCCCCTGCTGGCGCAAGGCGTCGAGTTTCTGGAAAACATTGACCGCCTGGCCAATGGCGACTGGGGTGGCCTGCCGCACCCGACGCGCATGCTGGGCTGCACCGTGGCGGGCGACGTCATCAAACGCCGGGTCGAAGAGCAAATGGAGCTGTGGGACGTGTCGGCCAACTGGGTGGTGGCCAGCAGCCATGAGGCCGGCCTGAGCAACGGCTACGACTACCCCGCGCGCCTCGGCGCCGACCGCTGGGTGGCCATGATCGGTGCCTGGCACCGCAGCTTGGCGCAAGGCCAGGCGCGCCCGCTGGTGGTGGTGATGGTGGGCACCGCCGTGACGGTGGACGCCATCGACACCCAGGGCAAGTTCTTGGGCGGCCTGATTTTGCCCGGCCACGGCATCATGCTGCGCGCGCTCGAATCCGGCACCGCCGGCCTGCATGTGCCCACCGGCAACGTCTGCGAGTTCCCCACCAACACCAGCGACGCGCTGACCAGCGGTGGCACCTACGCCATTGCCGGTGCGGTGGCGCGCATGGTGCAGCACCTGCGCGCGCACTGCGCTGCCGAGCCGCGCTGCATCATGACCGGCGGCGCCGCCTGGAAGATGGCGCCCAGCATGTCGGTGCCCTTTGAGCTGGTGGACAACCTGCTGTTTGACGGCCTGCTGGAGATGGCGGCGCAGCGGTTTGGCTGAACGGAAAATACCATGAAATTCGAACATTAGATATTCGAATTTCATGGTATTTTTAGTTAATCGTCTTGGCAACTCAGTCGCCCAAATGATGAAACACCATTGGCATTTCGAGCCATTCGAATCGTGCCCGATGCCGCACACGAACCTTGAACAGAGACTTCGTCATCGCGAGCGAAGCGTGGCGATCCATGACTTCCG
>NZ_JACUUE010000126.1 GCF_014859475.1 Rhodoferax sp. | reverse complement strand
CGATCCATGACTTCCGGGGTCATGGATTGCGTCACTGCGTTCGCAATGACGGGGGATGGTTCGCAATGACGGTCACTTTCTCAATGACGGGGCTGTTCATGGAAAGTCCAGAGCGCCATGATCTTGATGGCGTGGAAGCTCAAGTGCCGCCTTTTTGTTCGGCCAGCACCACGGTGCAGGCGCCGCAGTCGCCCTCGTTGCAGCCCTCCTTGGTGGCGCTGTGGCCAAGGTCTTCGCGCAGCAGTTGCAGCAATGTGCGGGTGGGCGGCACGTTTGGCAGCGTGACGATCTCGCCGTGCCAGACAAATTGCAGAATGGGTGCGTTCATGAAGGTACTCACAAGCGAAAGGTGAGGGGGATGGTCATGGGCATAGAGCAAATGGCGATTCTTGTTCTGACCGCCTGGCTTCATCCGGGCTACCGGATGGTACTGATCTTGCTGCACTTATTTCTGGGGAGGCCAGCTCTGGGCCGCACCAAAATCCAGATTCCAAGGCATTTTGCTGGTAAAAACGACACCTCATTTAATCGACAATTCCGTTCATGACCACGCCCCGTCTTCAACTCACAGGCATCACCAAACGCTACCCCGGCGTGGTCGCCAACAGCGACGTGAGTCTGACGGTGATGCCCGGTGAGACCCACGCGGTGCTTGGTGAAAACGGCGCTGGCAAATCGACCCTGATGAAAATCATCTTTGGTGCGGTCAAGCCCGATGCCGGCGAGGTGCGCATCAACGGCCAAGTCATGCAGATCCGCAACCCCAAGGACGCGCGTGCCAACGGCATCAGCATGGTGTTTCAGCATTTCAATTTGTTCGACACCCTGACCGTGGCAGAAAACGTCTGGCTTGGGCTGGCGCGCAGTTCGCTCGATCAGGTCACCGCCAGCATCGTGGCCAAGGCCAACGAATACGGGCTCGACATCGACCCGGCGCGCCCGGTGCACACCCTGAGTGTGGGCGAGATGCAGCGCGTTGAAATCATCCGCGCCCTGCTGACGCGCCCCGAGTTGCTCATTTTGGACGAGCCCACCTCGGTGCTGACGCCACAGGCCGTTGAAAAGCTCTTTGTGGTGTTGAAAAAACTGGCCAGTGAGGGCTGCAGCATTTTGTACATCAGCCACAAACTGCATGAAATTCGCGAGCTGTGCAACGCCTGCACGGTGCTGCGCGCCGGCAAGGTGACCGGTGTCTGCAACCCCTCCGCGGAGTCCAATGCTTCCTTGTCACGCCTGATGATCGGTGCCGAACCGCCGCAGCTGCAGCACCGCCCGCAGCAGGCTGGCGCCGTGGTGCTGGACGTGAAGGGGCTCAGCCTGGCGCGTGAGGACCAGTTCGGCGTGGACCTTGAAGGGATTGATTTGCAGGTGCGCGCCGGTGAGGTGGTGGGCATTGCCGGTGTCTCCGGTAATGGCCAAAAGGAACTGATGGTTGCCTTGTCGGGCGAAGACTGCCGCGCACCCAAGGGCAGCATTCATATGGGCGACACCGATGTCTCAAGGCTGCATCCGGGTGAGCGCCGCAAGCTGGGCCTGCACTTTGTGCCCGAAGAGCGGCTTGGCCGCGGCGCGGTGCCCACCCTGAGCCTGGCGCATAACCTTTTGTTGACGCGCACCGGTTCCATTTCCTTGCCGAAGTTTGCCGGTGGCTGGATCAAGCTGGGTGCGCTCGAGCAGCACGCCGCGCAACTCATCCAGACCTTCAACGTCAAGGCCGGTGGCCCGCGCGCGCTGGCGCGTTCGCTCTCGGGTGGCAATCTGCAGAAATTCATTGTCGGCCGCGAGATCGATGCCCGGCCCAAACTGTTCATCGTCTCACAGCCGACCTGGGGCGTGGATGTGGGTGCGGCGGCACAAATCCGGGGCGAAATCCTGGCGCTGCGCGATGCCGGTTGCGCGGTGCTGGTGGTCAGCGAAGAGCTCGAGGAATTGTTCGAGCTGAGCGACCGGCTGCACGTGATTGCCAAGGGTCAGTTGTCGCCCCCGGTGCCGGTCGCCGAGGCCACGGTCGAAAAAATCGGCGAATGGATGAGCGGCCTGTGGGATGCCGAAGTGCAGCAGCATCTGGCCGAATTCGAGGTGTTTGCCGCCAACGAGGCCGCCAGCCTGCCAAGAGGTTTGCATGCTCAAGCTTGAAGCACGCGCCGAGCCCTCCAGGGCATGGACCTATGCCTCGCCGCTGCTGGCGCTGCTGGTCACGGTGCTGATCGGTGCGCTGATGTTCGCGGCGTTGGGCAAGGATCCGCTCAAGGGCCTGGAGATGTTTTTCTGGCTGCCCATCCACAACGCCTATGCGCTGGGTGAACTGCTGGTCAAGGCCACGCCGCTGTTGATCATCGCACTCGGTCTGGCAGTGTGTTTTCGCTCAAACGTGTGGAATATCGGCGCTGAAGGCCAGTACATCATCGGCGCCGTTTTTGCCGGTGGCATTGCCTTGATGGCCAATGCTGACAGCAGCCGCTGGATCGTGCTGCCCATTCTGCTGGCCGGGGTGCTGGGCGGCATGTTTTGGGCCAGCATCACGGCGCTGTTGCGTGAGCGCTTTCATGCCAACGAGATTCTGGTGAGCCTGATGCTGGTCTATGTGGCGGTGCAAGTGCTCAGCTACCTCGTGGGCGGGCCTTGGAAAGACCCGATGGGCTTCAACTTTCCGCAAAGCAAGACCTTTGAGGCAGTGACCCGCATCCCGCGCCTGTTCGAGGGCTCGCGGGTGAGCATCGGCGCGCTGCTGGCGCTGCTCAGCGTGGCCGGGCTGTGGGTGTTTTTGTTTCGCACGCGCGCTGGTCTGGCCCTGCAGGTGGGCGGGCTGGCGCCGGCGGCGGCACGCTACGCCGGCTTTTCGTCGCGCAAGGCGCTGTGGACGGCGCTGCTGCTGTCGGGCGGGGCGGCGGGGCTGGCTGGTGCGCTCGAAGTGGCCGGCCCCATCGGCCAGCTCACGCCCTATGTGCCGGCGGGTTACGGTTTTGCCGCCATCATCGTGGCGTTTGTCGGTCGCCTGCACCCGGTCGGCATGGTGTTCTCAGCTATTCTGATGAGCATGTTCTACATTGGTGGTGAGCTGGCGCAGTCGCGCCTCGGGCTCACCAAGTCGCTCACTGGGGTGTTTCAGGGCTTGCTGCTGTTCAGTCTGCTGGCTTGCGACACGCTGGTCAATTACCGTCTGAAGTGGGGCAAGTGATGGAATCCTATGCCTTGCTGCTGGCCGCCACGCTTAACGCGGGCACGGTGCTGGCCATTGCATCGCTGGGTCTGCTGATCAACGAAAAAGTGGGCATCGTCAACCTGGGCGCCGAGGGCATGATGCTGTGCGCCGCCATCGCCGGCTTTGCCACCGTGGTCACCACCGGAAGCGACATCATGGGGTTTGCGGCGGGCATGGCCGTGGGCGCGGGTCTGGCGGCCGTGTTTGGCGTGCTGGTGATCTGGCTCAACACCAACCAGTACGCCACCGGCCTGGCCCTCACGCTGTTTGGCACCGGTTTTTCAGCCTTTGTCGGCACCGGCTTTGTGCAGGCCAGAATTCCCGAGCGCGCCAGTTTCGCCATTCCCTATCTGTCAGATATTCCCTGGTTTGGCCCGGCCCTGTTTCGTCACCATCCGCTGGTCTATTTCACGGTGTTGCTGGCGCTGGCGCTGATCTGGTTCATGTACCGCACCCGCAATGGCCTGGTGCTGCGCAGCGTGGGTGAAAGCCCGGAGTCGGCCCATGCGCTGGGTTACCCGGTGCGCCAGATCCGGCTGCTGGCCGTGGTGGCGGGCGGCGCGCTGTGCGGCTTGGCCGGGGCTTATCTGGCCATCGTTTACACGCCGCTTTGGGTCGAGGGCATGGTCGCCGGCAAGGGCTGGATTGCGCTGGCGCTCACCACCTTTGCCACCTGGCGCCCGGCCCGCGTGCTGTTGGGCGCCTATCTGTTTGGTGGCGTCACCATGCTGCAGTTTCACCTGCAGGGCATCGGCGTCGATGTGCCGCCGCAGTTCTTGAGCATGTTGCCCTATGTGGCCACTATTCTTGTGCTGGCGCTGATCTCGCGCAACCCGCAGTGGATTCGCATCAACATGCCCACCAGCCTGGGCAAGCCGTTCTACCCCGGCGCCTGATCTTTCAGGTTCATAATTCCATCTTTCTCGCTATTCAACCCGTCCCTTGATAAGGAAAGTACATGACTGATCTGCAAAAACGTTCGCTGCTCAAAGCAGCTGCTCTTACCGCCGTGGCCGCCGCTGCGCTGGTGGGTTGTGGCAAGAAGGAAGAGCCCGCGCCGGCACCGGCACCCGCGCCGGTGGCTGCTGCGCCAGAGGCCAAGCCCGAGCCTTTGAAAATTGCCTTTGCCTATGTCGGCCCGGTGGGCGACGGCGGCTGGACGTTTGCCCACGACAACGCCCGCAAGGCGCTGGAAGCAGAATTTGGCGACAGGGTGGTCACGTCTTTTGTCGAAAACGTGCCCGAGTCGGCCGACGCCGAGCGTGTGCTGCGCGACATGGCCGGGCAGGGCAATCAGCTCATTTTTGGCACCACCTTCGGCTACATGGAGCCCATGCTCAAAGTGGCTGCTGACAACGCCGGCGTCAAGTTCGAGCATGCCACTGGTTACAAGCAGGCCGACAACATGCGCACCTACGACAGCCGCACCTATGAAGGCGCGTACATGGCCGGTGTGATCGCCGGTGCCATGACCCAAACCAACACGCTGGGCGTGGTGGGTTCGATCCCGATCCCCGAGGTGGTGCGCAACATCAACGCCTTCACGCTCGGCGCGCAAAGCAGCAACCCGAAGGTTACAACCAAAGTGGTGTGGGTGAACGGCTGGTTTGACCCACCCAAAGAAACCGAAGCCGCCACCAGCCTGATCAACGGTGGCGCCGACGTGCTGTTCCAGAACACCGACTCCCCGGCTGTGCTCAAGACCGCCGAGGCCAAGGGCAAGCGCGCCTTTGGCTGGGACTCCGACATGACCGCCTATGGTCCCAAAGCCCATTTGGCATCGGCCGTGATCAACTGGGGCCCGTACTACATCAAGGCCACCAAGGAAGCGCTGGACGGCAGCTGGAAAGCTGGCGCGGGCGTTCACTCCTGGTGGGGCGTGAAGGAAGGCGCGATCGACATCGTCTCGATGGCTGAAGACGTGCCCGCCGAAACCAAGGCCAAGGTCGAAGAGGTCAAGAGCGGCCTGGCAGACGGCAGCTTCGCCATCTGGAAAGGCCCCATTCTGGATAACACCGGCAAGGTGCAGGTGGCCGATGGCGCCGTGGCCGACGACCAGTTTCTGGGCGGCTTGAACTTTTACGTCAAGGGTGTTGAGGGCAAGGTGCCGGGCGCCAAGTAGCCAGTGCAGCAGTTCTTGCGCTTGATCAGTGTTTTTTGTCTTGGGTGGGAGCACACTGCTGTGATCAGAGATGAGGGTCACAATCATGGTCAATCGTCAAATCGTGCACCTTGAAGGGGTTGAAAGCGCCAGCCTGGCACCCTTTGAAGCGGCCATTCGCGCCATCAACAAGCAGGTTGATCCTTTCGGCATCCTGTCTTCACAGATCAATGCCCAGGTGGCACTGATGCTGCACCCGCAGGAGTTCGTCAAGGCTGTTGACGACATTTCTTCCGACTTGGTTGCCTTGCATGACCATGCTGTGCGCCGTCTGCTCGGCATGCCTACGCATGAAGTGTTTGAGCAAAATCCTGAAGATGCCCGTTTTGCCGACCCGATCTGGACCGAGTCGGCTATCTGGGACATCTACAAAGAGTGGTACCTGACGTTTTCCAACCGCCTGCAAAAAATCTGTCTGGAAACGCCGGGTTTGTCGGGCCACGCACGCCGTCAGGCGGCTTTTTGGCAGCGCAACTGGCTCAACAAGGTGTCGCCCACCAATTTTTTCTGGCTCAATCCGCAGGCCATGGCCCGCGCCGTCGAGACCAAAGGGGCGAGCCTGCAGGCGGGGTGGAATAATTTTTTACGCGATGCAGCGGCCAAAAACATTCAGATGGTCGAGCCGGATGCCTTTGCCGTTGGCAAGGATTTGGCCACCACGCCGGGCAAGGTGATTTTTCGCAACCGGTTGGTGGAGCTGATCCACTACGCGCCCACCACCAAGCAGGTGCGCGCCATGCCCATTCTGATCGTCACGCCCTGGATCAACAAGTTTTACATTCTTGACCTGACGGCGCAAAAGAGCATGGTCAAACACCTGACTGACCAGGGTTTTTCGGTCTTTATCAGCAGCTGGAAAAACCCGACCGCCGACATGCGCGACGTTCGTTTTGACGATTACCTGCAGGAGGGCATCAACGAACTGGTCAATGCCACCACCGAATTCTGCAAGGTGCCGCAGGTGCACCTGGTGGGCTATTGCATTGGTGGCACGCTGGCGGCCACCTATATGGCCTGGGCCAACAAGCGCTATGGTGCAGACCAAATGCCGGTGGCGCACTGGACGCTGTTGACTTCGCTGACCGATTTTTCCCATCCCGGTGAAATAGAAGTGTTCATCGACGAGGCCTGCATCAGCGCGCTGGAGGAATTGATGGCCAAGAAGGGCTACCTGGACGGCTCCGAGATGGCGAGCTCGTTCCGCCTGTTGCGCTCCAACAGCCTGATCTGGCATTACTGGGTCAAGAGCTATTTGATGGGCGAAAAACTGCCACCGTTTGATGTGCTGTTCTGGAACACCGACACCACGCGCATGCCGCAAGCCATGCATTCGTATTACCTGCGCGAGATGTACCTGCACAACAATCTGGTCAAGCGCGACCAGCTCAGCATTGGCGGCGAGCCGATCGACCTGAACCGCATCACCCAGCCGCTGTATGCCGTGACCGCCGAAGAAGACCATATTGCGCCCTGGCAGCAGTGCTACCTGATCCGCCGCGACATTAATCCCGAAACGCCGGTGCGCTTTGTGCGGTCCACCTCGGGGCACATTCTGGGCATCGTCAACCCGCCGGTCAATCCGCCCAAGCGCAGCTACTGGGTGGCCGAGCCCGAGGCCAACGACGACCATGAGCGCTGGTTTGCCCAAGCCGAGAAAAAGCCCGGTAGCTGGTGGCCTGACTGGACCGCGTGGCTGCATGCGCGCACAGGCGACATGGTGAGCGCCTATGCCACCACCAGCCGTAAATTCCCGGCGTTGGCGGATGCGCCGGGCACCTATGTGCTTGAGAAATAGCAAGCGAGGTTAGAGCCGCCCCCGTTGGAGCGGCGCCATGTGGGAGGGATCGGCGCCCTGTGGGAG
>NZ_JACUUE010000125.1 GCF_014859475.1 Rhodoferax sp. | reverse complement strand
CAGCCTTGCGGGGCTTTGGTATCACCCTACTTGTAGGGTTGGGCTGGGTAATCTTGCTGAGCGTTTCTTTGCGGGCGACACTGCCCAAGTCACGGCAGGGACCGCCTGCCACTTCAAGGATGATGTCATGACATCTCACACAAAACTTCTTGCGTTTATTTTGGTTGCATCAGTCAGTGGCTGCGCCATTCATCAGCGGGTTGACCCGGTAGCACAATTGGACGACCGCGCGGTGTGTCTCGTAAAAAATCCAGCCGTGCGCGAAACCTTTGGCGCGGAATTGTCGAAGGCGTTGCGTCGCAAAGACTTGACGGTGCGCGAGGTAGCAGCGCCGGCCGACGAAAAAAGCTGCCCCGTGGTTGTGACCTTTACGGCAAACTGGCGTTGGGATCTGGCAATGTACATGTCGTATGCCGAGATCAATGTACTCAACAACGGCAAGCCCACGGGGAAGGCGGTATACGACGCAACCCGGGGCGGCGGAAACATGTCGAAGTTCATTCAAGCCAAGGCAAAGATAAACGAGTTGGTGGACCAACTCTTCCCTGGATCGACCAAGAAGGCACTGTGATCACTCGTCGCTTTTCCTCGTCCAATAATAGCGCCTTCGTGGCGCGCTATGAAGCGCAGCGCATTGCCTTCGGGCCAATAGTCTTTCACTGTGTCCGATATGCCTGGAAGCGCGGACTGTTGCAGGCATTGGCCGATGCTGCCGACAAGGGCCTGACCGTGCTCGAGTTGGCCGATAAGGGCTTGGGCAACGCCTATGCGATCGGTGTGGTGCTGGAGTCCTCCTTGTCTGCTGGGGTGGTGGAGTTGCGTGACGGCCGCTACCTACTGGACAAGGTTGGCTTTTGCATCCTGACCGACACCATGACCCAGGTTAACCTTGATTTTGTACACGACGTCTGCTATCAAGGCATGGCACACTTGGAAGCCTCGCTAGATGCTCAACAACCGCTGGGTCTCTCAGTGCTCGGCGATTGGAGCACTTTATACGAGGGCATGTCTATGCTGCCCGAGCCGGCGCGAAGCAGCTGGTTTGCGTTTGACCACTTCTATTCAGATACCTTAATTCAAAGCATCCTGCCAGACGTTTTTAAGACCGAACCCAAGCACTTGATGGACATTGGCGCTAACACGGGAAGATTTGCGGCCGTTGCCTTGCAACATGATGCAGCTGTCCAGATGCACCTGGTGGACTTGCCGCAGCAGTTGGCCATAGCCGATAAAGCGCTCCGCGACGCGGGCCTGCGACACAGGACTCAGTTCCATCCTGTTAATTTGCTTGACGAGAATTGCGACTTACCTCAAGGCATGGACGTGATCTGGATGAGCCAGTTCCTTAGCTGCTTCAGTGAAGTGGCCATCGCGTCTATTCTGCAGCGCGCTGCGCAGGCCCTTGCCGATGGCGGTCATCTGCTCATTCTGGACACGCTGTGGGACTTGCAGAAATATGAGATTGCCGCTTACTGCCTGATCAACTCCTCCCCCTATTTCACCGCAATGGCCAGCGGAAACAGCAAGATATACGAGAGCGAGGTCTACATTCGCTTATGCAATCAGGTCGGCCTGAAGTTGATCGACATTCGGGAAGGCCTCGGTTACGGTCATGCCTTACTAAGGTTTCAGCGCGAATGAACGAGATGTGTCTCCCCCGACTACTTCGCCGTCGCGCGTTAATTGCGCTTGCTGCTTTCTTGTCGGGCTGTCAGACTCCGCCGCTCTCGCCAGATTCGATGCCCGTCATGCCGATGTTGCGCTTGCCACCGGCGACTCTTGGGCGGACCTTGGCGGTGCAACAGCAAGTTCAAAGCCGTCTACGCGGTGGTGGTGAGCACAGCGCCGAGGTGCTACTGGAGGTGGATTCCAAACGTTTGCAGATGGCCCTGCTGACCATGGGGCAAATAATTGTACGGCTCAACTGGGACGGACAGCGCCTCATTGAAGAGCGTAGCGCCTGGGCACCTGCCGCGCTGTCGGTCGATCGCATCCTCAGTGATCTGCAGTTTGCCCTTTGGCCGTTAACAGCGGTACAGGCGGCGCTATCCTTGCCTTGGGCCGCCGAGGGTACGAGTACTGAGCGGCTGCTGCGCTATGGCATTCGTCCGGTTATGTACTTGCGGACCCTGTCGGCCGAGATCATCGAAATTGACAATGTGCTACAAGGTTACACTTTGACGATACGCACCCTCTCGGAATTGGCTCCGACATGACTTCAGTCTATATCAATGCGCAGGGGGTGGTCTGCGCCTTAGGCGTCGACCTCAATGCTGTGCGTCAGCAGACGTTCGCGTCAGAGTCATTGGCGCTGACCGTCACTGAAGTCTATTCGCCCGGCAAGCCCCTGCCACTGGGCTGTGTGCGCGGGCCCCTTGCGGGACTGAACAGCAGTGGCCCCATTCGCCTGCGAAGCCGCAACAATCAACTGGTAGAGGCCGCACTGGCCCCGCTGCGAGTCCCTGTGGCCCGTGCCGTTGCCCGCTATGGCCCCGAGCGCGTAGCTGTGGTGCTAGGTAGTAGCACGGCAGGTGTTTGGGAAGGAGAGCACGCGGCCATCCATCATTTACAGACAACAGGATGGCCCGCTATTTATGACTATGCCCAACAGGAAATGAGCAACCCAGCCGAGTACGTGGCCCACAGTGTGGGCTCGCGCGGACCGGTCTACTCGATCTCTACCGCCTGTTCCTCGGGCGCCAAGGCCATTGCCTCAGCGGCTCGACTGCTGCGTGCAGGCTTGGTGGACGCCGTAGTCGCGGGCGGGGCAGACGCACTGTGCCGGCTGACCGTCGCGGGCTTTGGCGCCTTGGAGTCGATTTCGGCGCGCACATGCAACCCAATGTCGCTACATCGAAACGGTATCAATATTGGTGAAGGTGCCGCGTTGGTCTTAATGAGCCGGGACCCCGGCCCAGTGCGTGTGGCCGGTTGGGGCGAAACCTCTGATGCGCATCATATGTCCGCGCCAGATCCAAGCGGCAAAGGTGCAGTCGAGGCGATGCGGCAAGCACTGGCTCGCGCTGGTGTGGGCCCCGACGTGGTGAATTACATCAACCTGCACGGCACGGCCACCCATCACAACGACGCCATGGAAAGTCGGGCAGTGCAAGAGGTATTTGGGCGCGACGTACCCGTCAGTTCAACCAAGCCCTTAACGGGCCATGCCTTGGCTGCTGCGGGGGCGATCGAGTCCGTAATCGCTTCGCTGTGCTTGGCCGACAACCCCAATGGAAAGCTGCCCCCGCACTGGTGGGATGGCGTCACCGACCCCGCCCTGCCGGCCCTGCACCTAGTGCAACCAGGCGAAACACTGGGGTACCAGCCGAATTGGGTCATGAGCAATTCATTCGCTTTCGGTGGCAGCAATGCAGTATTATTGTTTTCTCGTGAATGAAGTGAACGCCCTCTCCCTGCCACCATTGGAGGACTGCCTGCCACACCGTGGCCGCATGCTATTAATCCACCGATTGACGCACGCCGACAATGAGCGAGCCAGCGCCGAGGTCGATGTGCGTGCGGATAACCTGTTTAATCAGAAGGGCGGTATCCCCGCCTGGGTGGGGGTGGAATTCATGGCACAAACAGTGGCAGCATGGGCAGGGGCCAGAGCGAAGATCAGCGGTGGATATCCAAAGCTGGGTTTTTTGCTCGGCACTCGGCGCTTTGAAACGACTGTGCAGGCATTCTCTCTGGGGAAAGTTTTGCGCGTCGATGTGCATTGCGAGTTGATGGCCGACAATGGACTAGGCCAATTCGATTGCCAGATCACAATGGATGACACCTTGGTGTGCTGGGCACGGATATCCGTGTTCGAACCCGACGATGCCGAAGAAGTATTGGGAAACAGAGTTCAGTCATGATTGAACAACGATGGGTATTGGTGACCGGCTCAAGCCGGGGCATTGGCAAAGTGATTGCACTACGCTTGGCGCGCGAAGGCTACAACGTGGCGGTGCATTGCCGGACGGGTCTGAACCAAGCCGATGCCGTTGTGCAGGAAATTACGGCCATGGGTCGGCAGGCACGCTTGCTGATCTTTGACGTGGCTGACAGGGCAGCTGCAGCCGCAGTGTTAAGTCAGGATGTCGAGCATCACGGCGCCTTCTATGGTGTGGTCTGCAACGCTGGTATTGCGCGCGACAACGCTTTTCCGGCCATGACTGGTGAGGAGTGGGATAGTGTGATTCACACCAATTTGGATTCCTTTTATCACGTGCTCAACCCGCTTATCATGAGCATGGTGCGTCGGCGCCAGCCCGGCCGAATCGTGACGTTATCGTCCGTCTCGGGTCTGGTTGGCAACCGTGGGCAGACTAACTACAGCGCCGCCAAGGCCGGTATTATCGGCGCGACCAAGGCATTGGCGATCGAGTTGGCCAAACGGGCAATCACTGTCAATTGTGTGGCCCCTGGCCTGATCGATACCGAAATGGTGCCTTCTGAGGTTCTCGATGAAGCGATGAAGACCATACCAATGCGTCGCATAGGCCAGCCCGAAGAGGTGGCTGCATTAGTTGCCTTTTTACTCACGCCGGATGCAGGCTACATCACGCGTCAGGTGATATCCGTGAATGGGGGGATGTTCGGATGAGGCGCGTGGTTATCACTGGCTTTGGTGCCCTAAGCCCGCTGGGCCACGACTGGCCCAGCGTATCGGCCCATTTGCGGAGCAGCCAGAATGCTGTGCGCCACATGAATGAATGGGATTGCTACGAAGGACTCAACACCCGGCTTGGCGCGCCAGCCAAACCTTTTGAGTTGCCAGCCCATTTCAACCGCAAAACCACCCGCAGTATGGGCCGCGTGGCCCTCATGTCGACCCGTGCCAGTGAGATAGCACTGGCCGATGCTGGCCTGTTAGGTGACCCATTGGTCAGCAGCGGCAAGATGGGTATCTCTTACGGATCGTCCGCCGGATCGCCTAGCGCTGTTGGCGATTTCGGCCGCATGATAACGGAAAAGACTACCGAAGGCATAACGGCTTCCACCTACATCAAGATGATGGCCCATACCGCTCCGGTGAATATTGGTGTATTTCTGGGCCTAACGGGCCGCATCATTACCACTTCCAGTGCTTGTACTTCGGGTAGCCAGGGCATCGGATATGCCTACGAGAGCATCAAGTCGGGCCGCCAGGTGGCCATGCTGGCCGGTGGCGCTGAAGAGTTGGATGCAACTGGGGCTGCTGTCTTTGACACCTTGTTCGCCACCAGTGTGTTGAACGATACGCCCAAACTAGCGCCACGACCTTTTGACGCCAAGCGCGACGGTCTGGTTCTTGGCGAGGGGGCTGGCAGTTTGGTGCTGGAAGACCTGGAGCATGCTAAATTGCGCGGAGCTCGTATACATGCCGAAATTCTAGGTTTTGGTACCAACAGCGATGGCCGTCATGTGACCCAGCCACAAGCAGAGACTATGGCTGAAGCCATGCGCCAGGCACTGGCCGATGCGGGACTACCCCCCGCCGCGATTGGCTATGTCAACGCGCATGGCACCGCGACAGATCAAGGTGATATCGCCGAGAGCACGGCCACCCGTGCCGTTTTTGGTGAGCAGGTGCCCATCAGCTCTCTCAAGAGCTACATGGGCCATACTCTAGGGGCTTGCGGCGCGCTGGAGGCTTGGATGAGCATCGAGATGATGCGCGATGGCTGGTTCGCTCCGACTCTGAACTTGACCCAGATTGATCCCCGCTGCGCAGACCTAGACTACATCACGGGCGAAGGCCGTTCGCTGCAGACGGATCTTTTGATGAGTAATAACTTCGCATTTGGTGGCATCAATACCTCGTTGATTTTTAAGCGTTGGACTGATTGATACGCGGACAACTTGAATTAACCATTGGGAGAATTACTTGAAAAAAAAATTGATTACGGCGCTGATTGGTGCCATGTTGTGTGTGCCAGCCATAGCCCGCGATACGCTTTACAAACTGCCGTTTTCGGATGTGCTGACCCAGCCTGCGGCTGCCGGCAAGTTAGATGGGAGCGTCAAGTTTTATCTGAAGGGACAAACGACGCCAATAATTATTGAGAAGTTCAGTGAAGACGTTGCCAACCGTAAGACAAATGGGGTGGGCAAGGAAGACGTTATGGGTTGTCAATGGGTTGCGTTGTCTAACTTGATCGCTTTTCAAGAAAAGGCGAAGCAGGTAGGCGCCAATGCGGTGATTGATATTGTGAGCTACTACAAGAAGAATGAGTTTACCAGCACAACGGAGTTCGAATGCCACGCTGGCGCCTTCGTGATCGGCGTGGCATTCAAAGGTACCTACGCAAAAGTGGCACCATGAACGAATTTGCTGCGCGATGGCAGAGGTAGCTCTCGCACTTATCAACTCGGTTTTGCTACCGCCAGAATTGAAGGCGGCAGTGCACTCTATTGACTGGCTCACAGACTCAGAGCGTCAAAAGCTGACACAGTTGCTTGCCCCAAGGCGACGCCTGCAATTCTTGGTTGGCCATGGCTTGGTTCGTCAACTTTTGGCTGCACAGTATGGCGGTGACCCTTGGCATGATTGGCCACTTGACGCGCCAACCAATGGGCCACCATGCCTTCTTTCCCAAACACGACAGTCAGGTCTCAAGGTTGCGCTTAGCCATTCCGCTGCTTGGGTAGCGGCCGCAGTGTCGAACAGTGCGTTGGGACTGGATGTTGAGACGCCAAATGAAAGGCGTTCACTTCAGACCATGCTTGGCTCGATTGGCACTAGAGAAGAACAGGTAACTTTCAATGCGATAGCCCCGTCCGACCAAGCGCGGGAGTTTTATCGAATTTGGACCTTGAAAGAAGCTTGGCTCAAGCAGCGACATGAAGGTCTTGCGTTGGGTCGACTGCCCTTACTGCAGACTCGACCAGCGCGTGAAAGCGATCCATTGACCGCACGAGTCTGGCATTTCAGAGGTTTGACCATGAGTTGCCTGGCGCCCGCTGAGGCCAAACCAATTTGGTGGAACGCGCCGTCGGGATTAGAGGAGTCTGAATTGCCGCAGCAATGGGCGGTGGACGAGTTACCCGTCGCATATGGTAGTGACGATCTGCACATAGTTGCGACCTGCGCATAGTGGTCGAGTCCGGGTGCCCATTTTGTTGAAATCGCGGCTGTGCATCCGACTGTTGACTACCGGCACCAATGTCAGGTATCGGGCGAGCAATTTGAAATTTTGTAAACCCGCTCCCGCTGCTGATCCGCCGACTAAACCCAACTCAATACCCACGCCCCACAT
>NZ_JACUUE010000124.1 GCF_014859475.1 Rhodoferax sp. | reverse complement strand
CGGCCAATGCCGAGTTTTTGCGCCGCGTCAATGCGCCTGCCGCGCGTGGCGGCCAGCGCGGCATGAATCAGGCGCGACTCAAAGCGGGCTGTGAGCGTGTCCCACACATCGGTGCGATCGGTGGCCAGCAAGTTGCTGGCCTCGGCCTCAAGCGCCAGCTCCCAGCCATTCAGCGGTGCCACGCAAACCGCAGAAACGGCAGGCAAATCCGGCAATAGTGGGAGCTCAGGCAGCGCTTGCTGTGGCGCTGCCAATGCGGCGTGGTCTTGGCTTGGCTGTGCCATCGGCGCGGCAGGCACCGCTTGCAACACCGCCACTTCAGGCGGCAGGTCTTTGGGCTCGATCACCTGCGCCGGCGCCATGACGGTAAGCCAGTGGCACATGTTTTCCAGCTGGCGCACGTTGCCCGGAAATGCAAATTGCCCCAGCCACGCCAGCGCCGCGTCCGAGATGCGCTTGGGTTCGCCGCCCAACTGGCGCGCGCTTTGCTGCAGAAAGTGGCGTGTCAGCATGGGAATGTCTTCGCGCCGCTCGCGCAGGGCCGGCAAGCGCAGGCGGATCACGTTGAGGCGGTGAAACAGGTCTTCGCGGAAAGCGCCATCCTTGACGCGCTGCTCCAGCTCCTGGTGCGTGGCGGCAATCACGCGCACATGGGTCTTGACCGCGCTGTGGCCGCCGACGCGGTAGAAATGGCCGTCTGACAACACGCGCAACAGCCGGGTTTGCAGGTCGTAAGGCATGTCGCCAATTTCGTCCAGAAACAGCGTGCCGCCGTCGGCCTGCTCAAAGCGGCCGCGGCGCATGGTTTGCGCGCCGGTGAAGGCGCCGCGCTCGTGGCCGAAGAGTTCGGATTCGAGCAGGTCTTTGGGGATGGCCGCCGTGTTGATGGCCACAAACGGGCCGTTGGCCCGCGGCGAATGCTTGTGCAGCGCGCGCGCCACCAGCTCTTTGCCCGAGCCCGACTCTCCGGTGATCATGACGGTGACGTTGCTTTGGCTGAGCCGGCCAATGGCGCGAAACACGTCCTGCATGGCAGGGGCCTGGCCCAGCATCTCGGGCGCCTCGGCCATGGCTTCGTCGGCCACTTCTTCGCGCTGGCTTTCTTCAACAGCGCGGCGAATCAGCTCGACCGCTTTCGAAAGGTCGAACGGTTTGGGCAGGTACTCGAAAGCGCCGCCCTGAAAGGCCGACACGGCGCTGTCAAGATCGGAGTAGGCTGTCATGATGATGACCGGCAGGCCGGGGTATTTGGCCTTGACCTTGTCGAGCAGGTCGAGCCCCGAGCCACCCGGCATGCGGATGTCGCTCACCAGCACCTGCGGTGCCTTGTCTTGCTCGAGCGCGGTCAGCACCTCGCGTGCACTGGTAAAGCTGCGGCTGGGCAATTGCTCGCGCAGCAAGGCCTTTTCCAGCACGAAGCGAATGGACTGGTCATCATCTACGATCCAAATGGGCTTCATCACGTTGTCTTGCCTTTGGTTGGACCCCGGCCGCCTTGGCTTTCAGCCAGCTTGCGCTCAGGGCAGTGGAATCAGTATTTTGAAATCGGTACACCCCGGCACACTGTCACACTCGATCAGACCATGGTGCTGCTGAACAAAAGTTTGCGCCAAGGTCAGGCCCAAGCCGGAGCCGCCGTCGCGCCCCGACACCAGCGGGTAAAAAATACGTTCCTTGATCGAGTCTGGCACGCCAGGCCCGTTGTCAATCACATGCAATTCCAATGCCAAGCGGTAGCGTTGCTTGCCAAAAGTGGTTTGTCGCGCCACCCGGGTTCGAAAAATGATTTGCGCATCACCCTGGCCGATACGCTCGGTGAGTGCCTGCGCGGCATTGTGGGCCACGTTGATGAGGGCCTGAATGAGCTGTTCGCGGTCGCCACGAAATTCGGGGATCGAGGTGTCGTAGTCCTGCACCACCTTGAGCCCCTTGGGGAACTCCGCCAGAATCAGTGAGCGCACGCGCTCGCAGACTTCGTGAATGTTGACATCGCCCACCACATGGGGGCGACGGTGTGGTGCCAGCAAGCGGTCCACCAGCAACTGCAGGCGGTCGGCTTCGTGGATGATGACTTGGGTGTACTCGGTCAGCTCGGGCTGGGCCATTTCCAGCGCCAGCAACTGCGCCGCACCGCGGATACCGCCGAGCGGGTTTTTGATTTCGTGCGCCAGGTTGCGAATCAGCTCCTTGTTGGCCTGCGCCTGCTCGGCCAGGCGTTCCTCGCGGTCCTGGCGCGTCTGCTGCTCCAGCGGCAGCAACTCGATGATGATGTCGGCGCTTTCGGTCTGCGTCACGATCACATGCACCGGCAACACGCCACGCCCCAGACGCATCAGCCCGCCGTCGTAGCGCAGCGCGACAAACTCGTTGCTGCCCGCACCCTGCAACGCGGTCTGCAAATAGGCGGGTTCGGTAAAAGAGCTGGGGAAATGCGAGCCCACAATGGTGCGCCGGGAGACGCCCAGCGCATCTTCCAGGGCAGCATTGGCAAACACCACCGTGCCGTCGCTTTGCACCACGGCCACCAGCGTGGCCAGGAGATCGAAGGCGACAAACCGCTGGTTGAACGCGCCGTGCGTGGTCGGCCGAAACTTGGGCAACGGCAGCTTCAAGCTCATGCGTGCAGCTTGGCCTAGCGGCCAGCCTGACCGGCAGGCAGACGATCAAGTTCGCGGCGAATGCCGGCCATGTCGCTTTCGTTGCGCGCCAGTTTGGCTTTGAGCTCAGCGACACGGTCCAGATAGCGCTGGGGATTGCGCGCCTCATCGACGCTCTTTTCCGGCTCGCCGTTGTTGTATTCCTTGAGCAGCTCCTCTTGGCGTTCTTCGGCTTTTTCAAGTTCAGATTGCAAAATCAGGCGCGCATCGGAGTCACGCGACTTTTGCTCTGCAGTATTCACTCGCGGGCCTGAACTGGCCGCACTGGCTGCCGTCGGGGCCTTGGCCGGGCGTGTGCCCTGCACCACGGTGATGTTGCCGCCTTCAACCAGTTTGCATTTTTTGGCCTGTTCCTGCGTCACCGTGTTGGTGTACGCATTGCCGCAACGGTAGATGCGGTCTTGTGCCTGCGCCGACGCGCTGGCACACAGCGCCAGCAACAACAAGCCTGTCCAGGTGATTTGTGTCATAAGAATTCAAGTCTCTCGGATTGGCAACATCAGTGCTGCACCAAGGCAGCAATGTCGGATGCTTGAGCCGTGAGTTTCCCACAATAAAAAGGGGACGGCATGAGCCGTCCCCTTTTTGACCTTGGCAGCTGATTACAGCGAGTAGTACATGTCGAATTCAATCGGGTGGGTGGCCATGCGCAGGCGCGTGACTTCGCCCATCTTGAGTTCGATGTAGGCATCGAGCAGGCCGTCGGTGAAGACACCACCCTTGGTCAGGAAGGCACGGTCTGCGTCCAGGCACTCCAGCGCCTGGTCCAGGCTGTGGCACACGGTCGGGATCTTCGCGTTTTCTTCGGGTGGCAGATGGTACAGGTCCTTGGTGGCGGCTTCGCCCGGATGGATTTTGTTCTCCACACCATCGAGGCCGGCCATCAGCAGCGCCGAGAAACCCAGGTAAGGGTTCATCAGCGGATCGGGGAAACGCGCCTCGACACGACGCCCTTTGGGGTTGGCCACGTAGGGAATACGGATCGACGCCGAGCGGTTTTTGGCCGAATAGGCCAGCTTGACCGGCGCCTCGAAACCGGGCACCAGGCGCTTGTAGCTGTTGGTACCAGGGTTGGTGATGGCGTTGAGGGCACGCGCGTGCTTGATGATGCCGCCGATGTAATACAGCGCAAAGTCGCTCAAACCAGCGTAACCGTCGCCGGCAAACAGGTTCTTGCCGTCTTTCCAGACCGACTGGTGCACGTGCATACCGGAACCGTTGTCGCCAACGACGGGCTTGGGCATGAAGGTGGCGGTTTTGCCGTAGGCATTGGCCACGTTTTGCACCACGTATTTCAACACCTGGGTCCAGTCAGCGCGCTCGACCAGCGTGCTGAACTTGGTGCCGAGCTCGCATTGGCCGGGAGCCCCCACCTCGTGGTGGAACACTTCGACCGGGATGCCAAGTGATTCAAGAATCAGCGACATTTCGGCGCGCATGTCTTGCGTGCTGTCCACCGGAGGCACAGGGAAGTAGCCGCCCTTGGTGGTGGGACGGTGGCCGCGGTTGCCGCCTTCCATTTTCTTGCCCGAATTCCAGGGGGCTTCGTAGTCGTCGATCTTGAAGAAACAACCCGAAATGTCGGTGTTCCAGCGCACGTCGTCAAACAGGAAAAACTCGGGCTCAGGACCAAAGTAGGCGGTATCGCCCATGCCGGAAGCCTTGAGGTAGGCTTCGGCACGGCGGGCCACCGAGCGCGGGTCGCGCTCGTAAGCCTTGCCGTCGCTGGGCTCGATCACGTCGCAGCTCATGAACAGCGTGGTTTCCTCAAAGAAAGGATCGATGTTGGCGGTGTTGGGGTCGGGCATGAGTTGCATGTCAGAGGCTTCAATGCCTTTCCAGCCTGCCACCGACGAGCCGTCAAAAGCGTGGCCGGAACTGAATTTGTCTTCGTCAAAGTGCGACATAGGCACGGTAACGTGCTGCTCTTTGCCACGGGTATCGGTGAAACGGAAGTCAACAAATTTGACTTCGTTGTCTTGCACCATCTTCATCACGTCTGCGACGGTCTTGGCCATTGATTACTCCAAAGGAATCGTTGTTGAAAAAGGGATTATGTTTTGGGAATGCAGGTTTTGTGCCAGACCCGTCGGCTATCGATCGGACCCACCGTTGGCCGTATTTTGCCTTGAGTTGCAACACGTGCGCGCCGACACACTGACAAGATCCATGATTTATGCTGACGAGGCGCACCAAACGCCATGCAAAATGCACCAAATCAGTGCTTGCTTTGACGGATGTGCATTCCTGCGATCAACAACGCACCAATTCCGGGCCAAGCTTGACGTGGAACGGCCCAAGCCCTTTGAGCAATGCCGCAAACGCGCCTGCCACGGCATGCGGGTCGCCTTTGACACCGAGTTCGATGTGGCGGCCATACTGGGGGTGATCCACACTGGGCAGACTGAACACCTTGATGCCGACAAAATCATGCTCAATGGTTTCCATCAGCGGCGTCAAGGTGGCTTCCATGGCACCAAAAACGATCACCGAACGCTCCAGCCAGGCATTCTTTGCAAAACAGGCCCGGTAATGGTTGTCAAGCACCCATTCGATCATGGGCCAGGCCATGACCGGAAAACCCGGCACGAAGTGAACCCGAGCGCAACTGAAACCCGGTATCTGGTTGTAGGGGTTGGGAATGATTTGCGCACCCTGCGGAAAGACGCCCATGTTGAGGCGGTGCAGGTTGTCGGCTTGACCGGGGTCGTAGGGCTTGCCCTGCTCCAGCGCCATGTCGCGCATGCGTTGCTCGATCAATGCCTTGGCCTGCGGATGCAGCGCCAGTTCCACACCCAGCGCGCGCGCGGCGCACTGGCGCGTGTGATCGTCAGGCGTGGCGCCAATGCCGCCGGTGGAAAACACCACATCACCCGAAGCAAAGGCGCGTTGCAAGGCGGCGGTGATGCGACCAGGGTCGTCACCCAGGTACTCCGCGTAGGCCAGCGACAGGCCGCGGTTATTGAGTAACTCGATCACCTTGGGCAAATGCTTGTCGGCGCGCTTGCCCGACAAAATTTCGTCGCCAATGATGATCAGGCCGAAGTGTGGCGTTGCGCTATTCGCGGGCTGTGTTGGTGGAATCGGTGTGGTCTGTGGCATGGCTCAGGGACAAGGGTGAAGAATCAAAAATCTCGGCATCCGGTGGTGTTGGCGCAACTGCGGCCGCAGCGCGCTCGGCACGCAACGCCTGCAAGGCAGCAAGGCAGAAATGGGCAAACCAGAGCGAGGCCAGGGCAAACACCAGGGTGTAAAGCCAGATCGCCAGTGGCACCAGCACCACGAACGCCGCCACAAACAAGACACCAGATGCCCAGATCAGGCTGGGGGCGGCACCCAGGTAGCCACAGAAAATTCCGATGCCAAGCAAGCTCATGCGGTAACGGCGAAACAGCTCGCGCCGCTCCTCGCCGCTGGCGTGCTCAGCCAGTGCGTCGAAGGCCATGACGCGGTAGGTGAGCCAGCCCCAGATCAGCGGCGGCAAAATCAGAATCAGCGGCGGAATGAGCCACAGCGGCAGCGACACGACGAGCGCCAGCAGGGCCAGAATGGTGGACACCAGCGACCACCACAGGCTGGCCACCAGTGAGCCGCCGCGCTTGCGCTCCAGTGCCGGAAAGCGCTTTTGAGCAACCAGCGTGGTCAGTGCCGGTGTCATCATAAGTGCCACCGCGAGCAGGGAAAACACCACAATCAGCGGCGTCACCGCAAAAATCACGATCAGTGGCGCCAGCACCGCTTTCAGGTTGCCCATGCCCATGCTCTGCAACCAGCCGGAAATGCTGCCCACCAGTGTGGAAGATTCCAGCCAAAGCCGCACAGAGGCCAGCACGCCGTCCCAATAGAAGTACCCCAGGCCCAGGGCCAGCCCGGCCATCAGCAGCAGCGGCAACAACGACAACACGACGACACGGGGCCGCAAGCCATAGGCCACCGCGCGCCAGAAGGAATCGAACAGCAGACTCATGTTGAAGAGCATACCGCAACGGGCGTTTTCTCGATGCTGGCCAAATCGGTCGCACGCAACCAGCGCCACTGGCCAGGCGCCAGCTCGTCAGGCAAAGACAAACCGCCGATTTGCGAACGGTGCAAGGCCTCCACCCGGTTGCTTACGGCCGCCACCATGCGCTTGACCTGGTGGTATTTGCCCTCTGTGAGCGTCAGGCGCAGGTGAAACTCCGACACCGCCTCACAGGCCGCCGCGCGCACCGGTTTGGGGTCGTCGTCGAGCACCACACCGGTCAGCAACTGGCTGACCTGGCGTGCGTCGAGCGGATGCTTGAGCGTGACCTCATACACCTTGGGCACATGATGGCGTGGCGAGCTCATGCGGTGGATGAATTTGCCGTCGTCGGTGAGCAGCAGCAGACCGGTGGTGTCCTGGTCGAGCCTGCCGATGGCCTGCACGCCCTGCACCGCGCCTTTTTGCGGGCGCAGCCGCAGCGGCGACGGCAGCAAGGTGTAGATGCCGGGATAGGTGGAGGGTTTTTGGGAGCACTCGGTGGCAGCCGGTTTGTGCAACATGAGGTAGGCCTTCTCGGCATACGGCCAGTCCACGCCCTGCACCCGAAAACGCAGCCCTTGCGCCACAAATTCAGCCGACGCCTG
>NZ_JACUUE010000123.1 GCF_014859475.1 Rhodoferax sp. | reverse complement strand
ATTTGCGTGGCCGGTGCCAGCGGGCGCATGGGGCGCATGCTGATCGAGGCCGTTTGCCGGGCTGACGATTGCAAGCTCAGCGGCGCGCTCGATGTGGCCACCAGCCCGGCCGTTGGCATGGACCCGGCGGCCGCTTTGGGCTTGAGCAGCGGCGTGGCCATCAGCGCCGACCTGCGCACCGGCCTGAACCAAGCCCAGGCCCTGATCGACTTCACCCGCCCCGAGGGCACCCTGGCGCATTTGCAGGTGTGTCGCGAACTCGGCATCAACGCGGTCATTGGCACCACCGGTTTCAGCGACGCCCAAAAGCAGCAAATCGGCGAGATCGCCAAAGACATCGCCATCGTCATGGCGCCCAACATGAGCGTCGGTGTCAACGTCACGCTCAAGCTGCTGGAGATGGCGGCCAAGGCGCTCAACACCGGGTACGACATCGAGATCATCGAGGCGCACCACCGCCACAAGGTGGATGCGCCCTCGGGCACCGCGCTCAAAATGGGCGAGGTCATTGCCAGCGCGCTGGAGCGCGACCTGAAAGACTGCGCGGTCTATGCGCGCCAGGGCGTCACCGGCGAGCGCGACCCCTCCAGCATCGGCTTTGCCACCATCCGCGGCGGCGACATTGTGGGCGACCACACGGTGTTGTTTGCCGGTGTCGGCGAGCGCATCGAGATCAGCCACAAATCATCCAGCCGGGTCTCTTATGCCCAAGGCAGCTTGCGTGCCGTGCGCTTTCTGAGCGGGCGCAAGTCGGGTCTGTTCGACATGGCTGATGTGCTCAGCCTGAAGTGATGCCACGGCGGGCGCTGCCAGCGGCTGGCAAACCCTAAAATCGATCTTTATTTCACGCCACAGCGGTGCCTGCGCCGCTTTCCCAGACCGCCATGCAAGAAAAATACCAGCACCTCGACGTAGAACCCGCAGCCCAGGCCCACTGGACCGCTTTGGACGCTTACCGTGTCACTGAAAACGCGGTTGACGCCAACGGCAAGCCCAAGAAAAAGTTTTATGCCTGCTCCATGCTGCCTTACCCCAGCGGCAAGCTGCACATGGGCCATGTGCGCAACTACACCATCAACGACATGCTGACGCGCCAGTTGCGCATGCAGGGCTACAACGTGCTGATGCCGATGGGCTGGGACGCCTTTGGCCTGCCCGCAGAAAACGCCGCTTTGAAAAACGGCGTGCCGCCCGCCAAATGGACGTTTGAGAACATTGCCTACATGAAGCAGCAGATGCAGGCCATGGGCCTGGCCATCGACTGGAGCCGCGAGGTGGCCACCTGCACGCCCGAGTACTACAAGTGGAACCAATGGCTGTTTTTGAAAATGCTGGAAAAAGGCATTGCCTACCGCAAGACCCAGGTTGTTAACTGGGACCCCGTAGACATGACCGTGCTGGCCAACGAGCAGGTCATCGACGGCAAGGGCTGGCGCACCGGTGCCGTGGTGGAAAAACGCGAGATTCCGGGCTATTACCTGGCCATCACCCAGTACGCAGAAGAGCTGCTGGCCAACGTGACCGGCGACAAGATGCCCGGTTGGCCCGAGCGCGTCAAGCTGATGCAGGAAAACTGGATCGGCAAGAGTGAGGGTGTGCGCTTTGCTTTCACGCACGACATCCGGGCGGCCGACGGCAAGCTGATTGACGACGGCCGCATGTACGTCTTCACCACCCGGGTCGATACCATCATGGGCGTCACGTTTTGCGCCGTGGCGGCCGAGCACCCGATTGCAGCTTGCGCAGCGCAAAGCAACCCGGCCCTGGCCGCCTTTATTCAGGAATGTGCCCATGGCGGCACCACCGAGGCCGAGCTCGCCACGCAAGAGAAAAAGGGCATGGCCACGGGCCTGTTTGTGACGCACCCTTTGAGCGGCAACAAGGTCGAAGTGTGGGTCGGCAACTATGTACTGATGAGCTACGGCGACGGCGCCGTGATGGGCGTGCCCGCGCATGACGAGCGCGACTTTGCCTTTGCCCTCAAATACGCCTTGCCGATCAAGCCGGTGGTGGCTGTGGCTTCACACGCGTTTGACACGTCTGTCTGGCACGACTGGTATGCCGAAAAAGGCGCGGGTGTCGCCATCAACTCGGGCAAATACGATGGCCTGAATTTCAGGGCCTGCGTCGAAGCCGTGGCGGCTGACCTGGCAGCGCTGGGCCTGGGCGAGAAAAAAATCACCTGGCGCCTGCGTGACTGGGGCGTCAGCCGCCAGCGCTACTGGGGCACACCGATTCCGATCATCCATTGCGAGGAACACGGTGCCGTGCCGGTGCCGGAAAAAGACCTGCCGGTGGTGCTGCCGGATGACCTGGTGCCAGACGGCTCGGGCAACCCGCTGAACAAGTGCGAGGCTTTTCACGCGGGTGTGACTTGCCCAATTTGCGGCAAACCCGCCCGGCGCGAAACCGACACCATGGACACGTTCGTGGACAGTTCCTGGTACTTCATGCGCTATTGCGACCCCAAAAATGCCGACCAGATGGTGGCCGACGGTGCCGACTACTGGATGCCGATGGACCAGTACATCGGCGGCATCGAGCACGCCATCCTGCACCTGCTGTACGCGCGTTTCTGGACCAAGGTGATGCGCGACCTGGGGCTGGTGAAGGTGGACGAGCCCTTCACCAAGCTGCTCACGCAAGGCATGGTGCTCAACCACATTTACAGCCGCCGCACCGAAAAAGGTGGCAAGGACTACTTTTGGCCGACTGATGTGGAGCATGTGTTCGACGACGCCGGCAAGGTCAGCGGCGCGCGCCTGGTCAAGGCCGTGGGCGGTTTGCCGGTGGGCACGCCCATCGATTACGAAGGCGTGGGCACCATGTCGAAGTCCAAAAACAACGGCGTCGATCCGCAGGACCTGATTGAAAAATACGGCGCTGACACCGCCCGCCTGTACACCATGTTCACCGCCCCGCCCGAGGCCACGCTGGAGTGGAACGACGCCGCGGTAGAGGGCAGCTACCGCTTTTTGCGCCGGGTGTGGAACTTTGGTGTCAAACTGGCGGCGACGCAAGCGCAAACGCAAACGGTTCACGCCGCAACGGCTTCGGTCGCCAATCTGCAAGCCCTTGAATTCGGCAAGGAAGCCAAGGCCTTGCGGCTGGAGATCCACACCGTGCTCAAACAGGTCGATTACGACTACCAGCGCATGCAGTACAACACCGTGGTCAGCGGCGCCATGAAAATGATCAATGCGCTGGACGACTTCAAAAGCACCGACAGTGCGGGCGCCCAGGTGGCGCTCAATGAGGGCTTCGGCATTCTGCTGCGCTGCCTGTACCCGGCCACGCCGCACATCGCGCATGCACTGTGGCAAGCGCTGGGCTATGCCGCGCAACTCGGCGACCTGCTCGACGCGCCCTGGCCGCAGGTGGATCCGGCCGCGCTGGTACAGGACGAAATCGAACTCATGCTGCAAGTCAACGGCAAGCTGCGCGGCTCGATCGTGGTCGCTGCCTGCGCTGACAAGGCCGCCATCGAACAGGCCGCCATCGGCCATGAGATGTACCAGAAACTCAGCCAGGGCGCGGCGCCAAAAAAAGTGATCGTGGTGCCGGGCCGTTTGGTTAACCTGGTGCTCTGAGCCATGACGCAACACGCAACTCTGCAAGCCCCGGCTGGCGCCTCACGGCGCGCTGTGCTTCGGCTTGCAATTCTGGCGGCTGCCGGTGCCGGGTTGAGCGGCTGTGGCTTCCGGCTGCGCGGCAGTCAGGCCTTTTCTTTTCGGAGGATTGCCATCCTGCCCCAACCCGGTGGCGCCATTGCGCAGGAATTGCGCGCCTCGTTTGGCCCTGGTGTTCGGGTGCTCGGCGCAGAAGATGAGCTCAAAACAGCGCAACTGGTGCTGACGCTAACCGATGAACGGCGCGAAAAGAGCGTGGTCGGTGTCAACGTGTCGGGCCAGGTGCGTGAGTTCCAGTTGCGCCTGCGCGTGCGCCTGAGCCTGCGCACGGCCAGTGGCAAGGAAATCAGCGTGGACGATGACATCGTGCAGCGGCGCGACATCAGCTACAACGAATCTGCCGCGCTGGCCAAGGAAGCCGAGGAGGCGCTGCTCTACCGCGAGATGCAGACCGACGTCGTGCAACAGATCCTGCGCCGTCTGGCCACCATTCAGCCGGCCCAGCTGGACTGACGCTGCCCCATGCAAATCCAGCCCGCTGCCCTGGCCGCGCATCTGCAAAAGGGCCTGAAGCCGCTTTACACCCTGCACGGCGACGAGCCACTGTTGATCCAGGAGGCGCTCGATGCCATTCGCGCTGCGGCACGCGCCCAGGGTTTTACCGAGCGCAGTTCGCACACTGTGGCTGGGGCCCACTTTGATTGGGGCGAGGTGCTTGCCGCAGGCGGTTCGCAGAGCCTGTTTGCCGACAAGCAAGTGCTCGAGCTGCGTATTCCGTCAGGCAAGCCCGGCAAGGAGGGCAGCGTGGCGCTGCAACAATTGGCGCAGGCATCGCGCGGCAACGACAGCGTGCTGACGCTGGTGATGCTGCCACGGCTGGACCGCACGACCAAAGCCAGCGCCTGGTTTGCCGCGCTGGAGGGTGGCATGACGATTGAGGTGAGTCCGGTGGAGCGGGCCGCCCTGCCGCAGTGGATCGCCCAGCGCCTGGCCGCCCAGGGCCAGCGCGTGGTGGCCGGTGTGGAGGGCCAGCGCACGCTGCAGTTTTTTGCCGACCGGGTGGAGGGCAACCTGCTGGCCGCGCACCAGGAAATCCAGAAGCTCGCCCTGCTGCACCCGCAGGGCGAATTGAGCTTTGCGCAGATCGAGAGCGCGGTGCTCAACGTGGCCCGTTTTGATGTCTTCAAGCTCAGCGAGGCGGTGCTTGCGGGCCAGCCCGAGCGGGTGCAGCGCATGCTCGACGGCTTGCAGGCCGAAGGCGAGGCCGAGGTGCTGGTGCACTTTGCGCTGAGTGAGGACATTCGCGCGCTCAAGCGCGTCAAGGATGCCATTGCGCGTGGCAGCCCCCTGCCCATGGCCCTGCGCGAGCAACGGGTGTGGGGCAACAAGGAGCGCCTGTTTGAACGCGTGCTGCCACGCCTGAGCGCCGCCACGCTGGCGGGTTTTTTGCAGGATGCCCACCTTGTTGACGGCGTGGTCAAGGGGCTCAAGCGGCCCGACTGGCCGGCGGCGCCCTGGCAGGCCCTGCAACGCCTGGCGCTGCGCCTGTGCAGCGCCTGTGCCACTCAGAAACCGGCCTCGCCGCGTTGATCAGGCGGGTGGCACCGCGTGTCAGCCCTGCGTCAACTGCCGGGACCCATGATGGGCCGTGAGCGGGAACCCAGCCGGGGTTTCTGTGTTCACGTTTCAAGGGAGTCACCATGAGAAAGTTTTTCACATTGTTGGGCCTGAGTCTGTCGCTGGGCTTTGCCTATGCCGCAAGCCCAGCCGCCCCTGCCAAGCCGGCCAGCGCGGCGACACCGGCAACGCCTGCGGTCCCTGCGGCAAAAAGCACCCAGCAGAACAAAATGAAAACCTGTAACAAGGAAGCGGGCGACAAAAAACTCAAGGGTGACGAGCGCAAAGCCTTCATGAAGGCGTGCCTGAGCAAAAAAGTCTAAGCCTGACAGTTAAAAAAACCGCAAAAAACCCCGCACAGTGCCACTGGCGGGGTTTTCTTTTGGCATGATGCGGGGTATGCCGACACGCCAGACCCTGATGCCTTCCATTTCCTGTGTCATTCCTGTGTACAACGAAGCGCGCAGCCTTGGCTTGCCGGCGCTGCAACTGCCGGATCAAGCCCCGGCGTGAGCGCTTCCACCTTCTGGTTCCTGGCCGTGGGCGGCGCGGCTGCGGCGACCCACATGGCTGTTTTTGCGCTGCTCCACGCGCACATGTGGCCCGAATTGGCCAACGCGCTGGGGTTTGTGATTGCGTTTGGCGTCAGCTTTGCCGGCCACCGGCGGCTCAGTTTCAAGGATGCCGGCACCAGTGTGGCCACCAGCCTGCGCCGATTCGGCGTCACCGCGCTGGCTGGCTTTGCCAGCAACGAAATCATGTTTATCCTGTTGCTGCGCTGGCTGGCGCTGCCGAGCCTGCTGGCGCTATTTGTGGCGCTGGTCTTTGCAGCCGGGCAAACCTTTGTGCTCAGCCGTTTCTGGGCCTTTCGCCGCTGACGACGCGGCGGCTCCACCCGGAATCAGTCATGTGACAGCCAGAAGCTCGGGCGGGCATATTGCGCTTTCAGGTAGTCCACCCACAGCCGCACGCGCAGTGGCAGATGCTTGCGCTGCGGGAACACGGCGTAAATGCCGTTGGCTGGCGCAGCAAACTCTTCCAGCACGGGCACCAGCGCACCCGAGGCCACCTCAGCCTGCACCTCCCAGGTGCTGCGCCAGGCAATGCCGTAGCCCGCCAGACACCAGTCAAACAGCACCTCGCCATCTGAGCAGCTCAGCGGCCCGCCGGGCTTGAGGTGAATCACTTCAAGGCGTTCTTTTTGCGGTACGGAAAAGGCCCAGCCGCGCGTTTGCGAGGCATCGTTGGACAGCGTCAAGCAATCAAAGCGGGCCAGATCGTGCGGGTGCTGCGGTGTGCCATGCTGCTTGAGGTAGGTGGGCGTGGCCACGCACAGGCGCCGGTTGTCGGCCAGGCGCACGCCCACCAGGGCAGAGTCGGGCATTTCGCCCACGCGCACGGCGCAGTCGAAACCCTCGGCGGCCAGGTCCAGCACGCGGTCGCTCAGGTTCAGGGAAATCGTCACTTCGGGGTGTAACTCGCGAAAGCGCGGCACCAGCGGTGCCACATGGCGGCGGCCAAAACCGGCTGGCGCCGTCAGGCTCAAATGGCCGCTGGCCTTGATGCCGCCGGCCGACACGCTGGCCTCGGCGTTGGCCAGGTCGCTGAGCAGGCGCTGGCAGTCTTCCAGAAACGCGCTGCCTTCGTGCGTCAGGCTCACGCGCCGTGTGGTGCGCACCAGCAGCTTGACCCCGAGCCGGTCCTCCAGCGCGTCGAGGCGTCGGCCGATGATGGCGGCGGCCACGCCCTCGGCCTTGGCCGCTGCTGTCAGGCCGCCGCGGGTGGCCACCGAGACAAAGGTTTCGAGTTGTTTGAGTTTGCTCATGAGTGTGAATTGGCTTGGCTGGCGAGCGTAGGCGTGCATATTAACAAGGCTGCTTGCGCGTTGGCTGTGGTTTTTGTTTTGGGTTTCGGAGCCGGGTGTCGCCCCGGCGGGCGAGGTAAGAAAGGCGACCCCGCTGTCTGCGGCCCGCAGCTTTGCTGCGGGCAACCTGCGCTGAATGGGTTTTGCGGGGGCGTCGCT
>NZ_JACUUE010000349.1 GCF_014859475.1 Rhodoferax sp. | reverse complement strand
TGCGCCGCTGTTTGGCGACTGGCAATGTGAGGTGGTGGCGTTGGAGTTGCAACGCACTTTTTGGGAGAAAGCAACCATCCTGCATGCGGAGTACCACCGGCCACATGACTCACCCACACCAGACCGGTATGCACGCCACTATTTCGACATGGTGAGGTTGTTGGCGCACGCCGATGCACCGCAGTTTTTGGCTGACAAGGCGCAGTGCGAGCGCGTTGTGGACTGGAAAAGCCGCGTATTTTCCCGAGGCTGGGCGCGTTACGATTTGGCCTGCCATGGGTCGTTCCGGCTGGTGCCTCCCATGGCACGGCAGGGTGATTTGGCGCGCGATTACGCGACGATGCGCCCCATGTTCATGACCGAGCCGCCGAGCTTTGACGTGTTGCTGCGAGAACTTGGGGATGCTGAAAACGTTATCAATTCCCCGTAGTCAGTCGAACGGGCAGACGCAACCTTTGGTCACTACCCCATCTTGTCAGCCAGCTTTTCAACCTGCAGGTGGGTGTACTTCTTCAGCATTTGAAGCGTTTTGTGGCCGGAAATGGAGGCGAGCTCAAGAATCGAGAAATCGCTCTTTTCGCTTAGACGGCTCATGGCTTCATGGCGCAATTCGTGCCAAGTGAAGTCTTGAATTTTGGCGCGCTGGCAGGCGTAGCGGAGGACGCGCAGAAGGCAAGTCCGGTCCATGGGAAATGGCCGGTCAGATGGATTCAACTTGCCTGGTGGTTTGGTCAAGGCATTCAATACTTCAATGGCTTTTGAGGACAGTGGTGCTGCACGTTCCTCACCGTTTTTGGTTTCTTTCAGAAGCGCGAACTTGCGGTCAAGGTTCACGTGTTCCCAAGTCAGCGACAAAATTTCATTTTGTCGCGCAGCTGTTTCGATGGCGAGCCGCTGCGCCCGAGCAATCGTTGGGGTGGTTTCAAGGCGTTGCGCGAGCGCTGGCTTTCTCACATGGAGTCCACCCGTTGTCGAGCGGTGTTGCTGGTCGATGAGGCGCAGGAGATGACGCCCCAGGTGTTGTCCGAGCTGCGCCTGCTGGCGAGTTCGCAGTTTGATTCTCAACCCTTGCTGTGTATCGTGATGGCGGGCGATGCGCGTCTGCTGGAGAAGTTGCGCCGTGAGGAGTTGATCCCGCTGGGTAGCCGTATTTTCACCCGCCTGGCCACCGAGTTTGCCAGTCGCGATGAGTTGCTGGCTTGTCTTGCGCATTTGCTGGGCGCTGCGGGTAATGTCAGTTTGATGACGCTGCCCTTGCAGCAGACTTTGTG
>NZ_JACUUE010000007.1 GCF_014859475.1 Rhodoferax sp. | reverse complement strand
GGCAGTCCATGCAGTCCGGGGTCATGGATTGCGTCACTGCGTTCGCAATGACGGGGCTGTTCATGGAAAGACCTCACTGCGAGCCCCCCGTATCCTGCCCGATACCGCACACGGACCTTGAACAGAGACTTTGTCACTGCGAGCGTAGCGCGGCAGTCCATGCAGTCCGGGGCCATGGATTGCCGCACTGTCTTCGCAATGACGATAAGCTTTCACATGAACGCCATATTTGTTAACCCGGACTGAACCATGTACCAATACACCGACTTTGACCAGCCCAGCACCGCCGTTTACCAGCACGCCAGCCAGACCCAGGCCGAATTCGGCACAGCGCACCTGCCGGTGGGTTACGGCCACTTCAGCACGCGCCAGAACGTGCAGTTCAACTGGATTCCCCTTGAAAAAAGTGCCGACGTGATGGACCTGCTGGCCACGGCAGACATGCACGGCATCCAGACCAGCGGCAATTGCATCCGCAACATCACCAGCGACGCGTTGGCCGGCATTGCTCCTGACGAACTCATCAACCCGCGCCCCTACGCCGAAATCATGCGCCAGTGGAGCACGCTGCACCCCGAGTTTGCCTTCCTGCCGCGCAAGTTCAAGATCGCCATCAGTGGCGCCCAGGAAGACCGCGCCGCCACTGCCTGGCACGACGTGGGCCTGCACCTGCGCCGCAACGCTGCCGGCCAGGTCGGCTTCAAGGTGCTGGTGGGCGGCGGCATGGGCCGCACCCCGGTGATTGTCGGCACGCTGCGCGAGTTTTTGCCCTGGAACCAGATCCTCAATTATTTGGAGGCCGTGGTGCGCGTCTATAACCGCTTGGGCCGCCGCGACAATCTGTACAAGGCACGCATCAAGTTTCTGGTCAAGGCCGAAGGCCAGCGTTTTGTCGATGAGGTCGAGGCCGAGTTCGCCAGCATCCTGGCGCATGACGGCGCTGCACACGCCATTCCCCAGGCCGAGCTGGACCGGGTTTCGGCCCATTTCAGGCGCCAATCTCGGCACTCAAAGGCCACAACGTGGTTGAGTCAACCGACGACGGCTACACCGGCCCAAGCCTGCTCGACATCCTGGAGCTACTGCCGGTGACGACGGCCGATACACAACTGCCGCTGGCATTCCCGGTGCAATGGCTCGAAAAATTTTCCGCCAGCGCCGACACCACGCAAGGTCGCCGGGTGTTCTGGGGCCGCGTTGGCGCAGGTGCTGGGCCACACGCGAGCGCCGCGCAACGTGCCTGCCGGTCACAGCGTCGGCATTGTGCTCAACCGCGAAGTGGACGTGTCGCGCGGCGACTGGCTGCTGGCCATTGACGCATCGCCCGCCAGCCGTGAACTCGCCGTCACGGTGGCCTGGATGGACGACGAGCCGCTGGTCGCCGGGCGCACCTACTGGGCGCTGCTCGGCCACCGCTGGGTCAAGGCACGCTTCAAGCGCGTGGTGCACCGGCTCGACATCAACACACTGGCCGAAGAAGACGCCAGCGCGCTGCCCGCCAACAGCATCGGCCATATCGAACTGCTGCTGCAAGAACCGCTGGCCGTGCGGCCGTTCAGCACATCGCGCGTGCTGGACGCCCTGGTGCTGATCGACACTGCCAGCCACAGAACCGCAGGGGCGGCCCTAGTCAATTGACACACATCAAGGCTTTAAAGCGGCAATGCCACTATGCTCCAAAGCCTTGAACCAGAGCCCTTAAAATCATCACCATTGCTTTCAACCGAAGAAATTTTAAAATGACCCACACCGTCACTGAAGCCTGTATCAAATGCAAGTACACCGATTGCGTCGATGTCTGCCCCGTGGACTGTTTTCGCGAAGGTCCCAATTTTTTGACCATCGACCCCGATGAGTGCATCGACTGCGCGGTCTGCATTCCAGAATGCCCGGTCAACGCCATTTACGCCGAAGAAGACGTGCCCAAAGACCAGCGCCACATGACCAAGCTCAACGCCGAGCTGGCCAAGCTGCCCACCTGGAAAAGCATCACCAAACGCAAGGCTCCGCTGCCCGAAGCCGAAGAGTGGAAAGACAAAACCGGCAAGCTGTCCGAGTTGATCCGCTGAACCTGTCGTCATGAATGCCGGGCACCTGGATATGGGTCACGGCGAGCCCCCCGTATCCGGCCCAATACCGCAAACGGACCTTGAACAGAAACTCCGTCATCGCGAGGCCGCAGGCCGTGGCGATCCATGCAGTCCGGAAGTCATGGATTGCCGCGCTTCGCTCGCAATGACGGGGCTGTTCATGGAAAGCGCAGCGCGCCAATCCATGCAGTCTGACCCCACTCCCATCCATACCGACGCCCTGGTCATCGGGGCCGGGCCGGTGGGCTTGTTTCAGGTGTTTCAGCTCGGCCTGCAAGGCATTCATGCGCAGGTGGTCGATGTGCAGGACCAGGCTGGCGGCCAGTGTATCGAGCTCTACCCGGACAAGCCCCTGTACGACATTCCCGGCCTGCCTTACAGCACCGGCCGCGACCTGACCCAGCGGCTACTCGAACAAGTAGCGCCCTTCAACCCCGCATTTCATTTCAGCCAGCAGGTCAGCCAACTCAGCCGCCAGACCGGTGGCCGCTGGCTTGTCGGCACATCGACACAGCAATTTTTAACCCGCACCTTGTTCGTCGCCGCCGGGGTGGGCGCCTTTGTGCCCAAAGAGCTCAAGGTGGATGGTTTGGCCGCGTTTGCCGGCAGCCAACTGTTTTACCGCCTGAATCCAGCCGAACGCTTCAAAGGCATGCAAGTGGTGGTGGTCGGCGGTGAAGAAAGCGCGGTGAACAACGCCATTGCACTGGCCGAAGGCACATATCAGGTCACCGGTGTGACCCTGGTGCACCGGCGCGATGTGCTGCAGGCCAGCCCCGAAGCCCTGGAGAGACTGGCCCAATTACGCGCCAGTGGCCGCATCACATTCATTACCGGACAAATCACCGGCATCGAAACCCAGGGAGAACGGCTCACGGCCGTGGCAATCACAACACCGGCAGACCAAACCCTGAATGTGGTGCTGGATGCCTTGCTGGTGAATCAGGGCATCAGCCCCAAGCTCGGGCCGGTGGCCCAGTGGGGCCTGGCCATGGCGCGCAAACAGCTCAGCGTGGACCCGGCCACCTTTGCTACCAGCGAAGCCGGCATTTACGCTGTGGGCGATATCAACAGCTACCCCGGCAAAAAGAAGCTCATCGTCTGCGGTTTTCACGAAGCCACGCTGGCCGCGTTTGCGGCTGCCGCCTATCTGAACCCGCAAGCCTCTGGGGTGCTGCAATACACCACCAGCAGCGCGCTGCTGCAGCAGCGCCTCGGTGTCAAGACCGCTACTTCCCCACCAGCTGGTTGAGTTTGTCGGCCTCGAAATGCTCCTGCCGCGCAGCATCCACCGGCACGATCGAGGCCACCTGACGCGGGCAATTGAGCTGTTCGATGGCTTTCCAGATCATGGCGATCTGGTGCTCCTGGGTGGCGGCGCTGTCGATCAGGCCACGCATGGCCTGGCTCAGCGGGTCGTCGTTTTGCGTCACGCCGTAAGCCGAGAAACCCATTTTGGAGGCCACCTCCTCACGCCTGACATCAAGCTCGGCCTGGATGATGCGCGCCGGGTTGCCCACCGCCGTGGCACCCGCTGGCACCGGCTTGGTCACCACCGCGTTGGAGCCCACCTTGGCGCCATCGCCCACGGCAAAACCGCCCAGCACCTGCGCCCCGGCGCCCACCACCACGCCCCGGCCCAACGTGGGGTGGCGTTTGATGCCCTTGTACAGCGAGGTGCCGCCCAGCGTCACCCCCTGGTAAATGGTGCAATCGTCGCCAATTTCAGCGGTCTCGCCCACCACCACGCCCATGGCATGGTCAAAAAACACGCGCTCGCCAATTTTGGCGCCGGGGTGGATCTCGATACCGGTCAAAAATCGCGCCAGCTGCGAGATAAACCGCCCGAGCCATTTAAGCTCATGCGTCCAGCAGGCATGCGCCAGCCGGTGCAACAACACCGCGTGCACGCCGGGGTAACAGGTCAGCACCTCCCAGGCGCTGCGCGCTGCGGGGTCGCGCTCCAGAATGCATTGAACGTCGGATTTGAGTCGTGAAAACATGCGCTGAGTTTATTCGCTAGGGCCTCGGGCCGATAGTTGTTGGTGTTTTTGTGGGAGGCCCGCCCTCGGGCCGATGGCTGTCGGGGTTCAATCGCGGCGAGGGCGCCGCTCCCACAGGGCGCCGCTCCCACAGGGCGCCGCTCACCTCACTGCGGCTTCATCATCATCTTTGCAATACCCCGCAAGATATGGATTTCTTCCTGCGTCACTGCCGCGCGATTGAACAGCTGGTTCAGGCGTGGCATGAGCTTTTTGGGCGACTGCGGGTCCAGGAAACCAATATGGGTGAGCCCCTGCTCCAGGTGCGCCAGCATGCCAGCCACCTGCGCCGCATCGGCCAGCACCGGCTCAGCTGTGGCGGCCTGCACCCGGTAGCCGCCCAGCGCCTCGCGCCAATCGTAGGCAATCACCTGCAGTGCCGCCGCCAGATTAAGCGAGCCAAACTTGGGGTTGCTCGGAATGCTCAGGCAGGCGTGGCAGCGGTAAACGTCGTCGTTGGCCATGCCAAAACGCTCGGAGCCAAACAAAAATGCCATGCCGGTTTGCGGCGTGCCCGCCTGTTGCGAGCTCTCGGCAGCAGCGGCCTGCCCTGCGTTGCGCCATGAGGCTGTGCCCAGCAGCGCCGCAAAGTGCGCCCGCGGCGTCACCGTGGGTGGGCCGAAGTCGCGCGGCGTCATGGCGGTGGCGCACAAGTGCGTCATGCCGTCCAGCGCCTCGTCGAGCGTGCCGACAATACGGGCATTCTTGAGCACATCCAAAGCGCCACTGGCACGCTGGATGGTTTCTTCGCGCTTGAGCACATTGGCCCAGCGTGGGGCCACCAGCACCAGGTCGTCAAACCCCATGGTTTTCATGGCGCGCGCGGCGGCGCCCACATTGCCAGCGTGGCTGGTGTTGATCAGGATAAAGCGCGTCTGCATAAGATTGTCCGGGCACTGGCCGTTAAAATAGCGCTATTGTCGCCGCCCGCATCGCCGGGAATCGCACCAGCTCATCCCTTACTCAGACTCAGGCTTGCGCCGTCCGTCTTACAAAAATCGATATGAATCCTTCCAACCTGCACCCCATGGTCAATGTGGCCGTGAAAGCCGCCCGCGCTGCCGGCGCCATCATCAACCGCGCCGCGCTCGACGTCGAATCGGTCCGTGTCTCGGAAAAAAAGGTCAACGACTTTGTTACCGAGGTGGACCAGGCCTCCGAAGAAATCATCATTGAAACCCTGCTCACCGCCTACCCCGGCCACGCCATCTGGGCCGAAGAATCAGGCCGCGTGCATGGCGCGCAAGACTCCGAGTTTATCTGGATCATCGACCCACTCGACGGCACCACCAACTTCATCCACGGCCTGCCCATTTACTGCGTCAGCATCGCGCTGGCCGTGCGGGGCAAGGTCGAACAAGCCGTCATTTACGACCCCAGCCGCAACGACCTGTTCACCGCCACCAAGGGCCGCGGCGCCTACCTCAACAACCGCCGTATCCGCGTGGCCAAACGCACCCGCTTGCAAGAATGTCTGATCTCCACCGGCTTCCCGTACCGCCAGGAGGACGACATCAACACCTACCTGCGCCTGATGGGCGACATGATGGCGCGCACTGCCGGCCTGCGCCGCCCGGGCGCCGCCGCGCTCGACCTGGCCTATGTGGCGGCCGGCTTCACCGACGGCTTTTTCGAGCTCGGCCTGCAACCCTGGGACGTGGCCGCGGGCTCGCTGCTGATCACCGAGGCCGGTGGCCTGGTCGGCAATTTCTCTGGCGACTCCAACTTTTTGGAGCAACAAGAATGCATGGCGGCCAACCCGCGCATCTACGGCCAGATGGTGGCTATTCTTGGCAAGTACAGCAAGTTTGCCGGCGCCGGCGACAAAGCCGCCGTGCGCGAGGCCGTGGCCGAACTGGCCAAAACCCAATAAGCTCCGTGGGCACATAAAAATAAAGGCAACTTTGCCGTGAGTAGTGCTCCTGCCATTGCAGTAAACGACCTTGAAGCCCTCACCATTTCCCCAGGCACGGCAACGCCCTGATGGCATTATTGCCAGACTTGCGAACGCCACTGGTGCAAACTGCAATGTCACCGTTTGACCCCTTAAAGAAAAACATGGGTTAAAGCATGCCTATCCGGTTGATACAGGCTGGCCGTGGACTGGGTGGCCTGGATCCACGCCATCGTACAGATTTCGATATGTTGGTGCTTTTGCCTGTGCTGCGATTTTCAAAACGCTATCAAACACCACCATCGGCCAGAATCGGCGGTTGAATCTGAATACAAATTCGTTCAGGTATGCCTGCAAGTGCTTCGGGCTGACTCCGTGGTGAGTTCCCAGCAACCAAGCATCCAGATTTCCGAAAACTATGTAAATCATCGGCAGGTGGGTTTCGGTCTTCGATTGGTCGCCTTGGATGGCCAAAGGATCATGACGGTAGCCGAGCTTGGTCAGGTTGTCATAGACGGTCCAACCATCGAACCTCTCAGTTCCCACCAGTCAATCCAAGGAAAAACAAGCTGTCAGGGTTTGTTTCCCTTTTCGTCAAGCGTCTCAGTGACACGCTTCTTTGGCAACATTGGCACTGGCTTGCGGTCGGCCAAAAGATGCCGGATGCCAAGAATTGGGTGTCGTAGCAGCATCCGTGGCCCAGCCCAGCGCATCACAATCCTGATCTTTTCGCGCATGTCCCTGGTGTAGCAGTGCACGACGCATTTGGCACAATTTGGCTTGGCGTCACCAAACACACAGCGCTGCAGTCGGCGCTGCGCGTAGTCAAACAAGTCCACGCAGTCAGCGCACCGCGGGTTGCCGTGATGGTGGGCGGCGCAATACATGTTGATCATTACCTCGATGGTTTTGAGTTCACGCACGCGCTGGACAAATTGCTTGTCGGTGGTGAATTCAATGTATTGATCTGTCATGGCATGGACCCTTGTTTCCTTTGGCGACGCGAAGATGCAAGCCCGGCGCTTGAATGAGCTTGACGTGAATTATTGCCGCAGATCAAGTCGAAACCTGCGGGGCTGGAGCGGTCAATCAGTCTACACGGCAGCCTCAAGGCTGGGTCACGCGCTCTTTCTTGACTCAGCCCCGTTTCAGCCCATCGACACCGACCAGTTATCTATACTGACCCCATGGATAACGTCGGCCACAAAAAGACCCTGCGAACAAGTTTGTTGGTCGGCTTGCTCGCACTCTTGTGTTTCAGTGCATCGCAGGCCTTGGGGAAGGAAGTGGCGATAGGCGTCTTTGCCTACCAAGGGGAACGCGCATCGACGTCCGACTGGAATCCGCTCATCAGCTACCTGAACCGGGCGCTACCAGAACACCATTTCCGGCTGGAAAACCATGATGCCGAAAGCTTGCGCCAGGCCATCGCTGGGGAGCGTATTGATCTGGCGATCACCAACCCGGTACACTACATCACCATGGAGGCCGAATTCGGCCTCAGCCGCATCGCCACGCTGGAATCTGTGGGGGTGTCTGCCGCCAGGGCGCTGGGCTCGGTCGTGCTGGCGCGCAGTGATCGCACGGATTTAAAAGAGCTCACTGATCTGACCGGAAAAAGGGTGGCGGCCATTGCACCGGACGCTTTTGGTGGCTACCTGCTGGCTGCCCAGGCCATGCTGCACAGTGGCGTCGATCCGGAGACGGATCTCAAGGAAATTTTATTTATTGGCTTGCCGATGAGCCGGGTGGTCGAGGCCGTGCTACAGGGCAAAGTCGATGCCGGCATCGTGCGCGCCTGTGTGCCGGAACAAATGGTGCGCGAGGCACAGCTTCAGCCCGCTGACTTCCGGGTTTTGTCGCAGCGCCAGGAAAAGCAGTTTCCGTGTGCGCTGTCGACCCCCCTTTTCCCGGACTGGCCCCTGTCTGTCACCCGGCAGACCGACCCGGTGCTGGCCAAGCGTGTCGCCCACGCCCTGCTGTCCATGACGCAAGCAGCAGACGGCATGGGGTGGACTGTTCCGGCAGACTATCAACCGGTACACGACTTGTATCGGGAACTGCGCGTTGGCCCGTACGCCTACTTGCGGGAAATCACGCCAGAAGGGCTGGCGCGTCGTTTCTGGCCCTGGCTGCTGGGTACACTGGTGGCCCTGGTGGCCTGGATCACCCACACCATCCGGGTCGAACAATTGGTGCACCGTCGAACCGCCCAATTGCGTGAGTCCCTCCAGGCCAGGGAACAGGCCGAGTCGCGCATGCGTGAAAGCCAGGAGCAGATGGAGCATCTCTCAAGATTGTCAGTGCTGGGCGAACTGTCGGGCAACCTGGCGCACGAATTGAACCAGCCATTGACCACCATTGGCACCTACGCCCGCACCGTGCTGCGCCGCCAGGACAGCGGCCGCCTGACGCCGGAGGCCATCAACGAAGCCTGCACCCAGATCGTGAGCGAAGCCGAGCGGGCGGGTGGCATCGTGCAGCGCATTCGCCATTTCGCCAAAAAACGGGGCGCCGTGCGCGCTCCGGTTGATCTGGCGCTCATTGCCAAGGAAGCGCGGCACCTGTTCATTGGCATGCTGGCCCATCCGCCCACCATCCACATCGACAATCGGCTACCCGAGCACTGCCGGGTGCTGGCGGATGGCCCGCAAATTCAGCAGGTCCTGCTGAATCTGATCAAAAATGCCCTGGATGCCGGGCGCAACCTCGCGCCCGAGCGGCACCGTGTTCAGGTGATAATTGAAGCCGTTGACAACTGGGTTCATCTCCACGTCATTGACCAGGGTTGCGGTCTCGAACCGACACAATTGGCCCGCCTGTTTGAACCATTTTTCACCACCAAGCCGGATGGGCTGGGCCTTGGGTTACCTATTTGCAAAACCATCATTGAAGCTCATGGCGGTCGGCTGTGGGCCGAGCCCAATGCCGATGGTCCGGGCATGCGTTTTTCCTTTTCACTCCGCTGCCATGACCTACCCACCTGAAGATTGCCTCGTCCACGTGGTGGACGATGATGCGGGTCTGCGCCACTCCTTGCGGTTCCTGCTCGATTCAGTGGGCTGGAGCGTCAAGCTCTATGCCTCGGCTGAAGAATTTCTCGACCTTGCCGCGCCGCCCACCCAGCCGTCCTGCCTGCTGCTTGACATCCGCATGCCAGCCATGAGTGGCCTGGAACTGCAACAGGTGCTGCGCGAGCGTGGTGTGCTGCTGCCGATCCTGTTCATGACGGGCCACGCCGATGTGTCGATGGCGGTGCAGGCCATGAAGTCAGGCGCCAGCGATTTCATCGAGAAACCATTCAAGGACCAGATGCTGCTTGATACCGTGGCCGCAGCCATCCGGCGCAGTGCTGAGGCGCTGGACGAAACACAGCGGCGCGATGCCGCCTTGGCTGTGCTGGCTGCGCTCTCGCCTCGGGAAAGGGAAGCCGCCCGCCTGATCGCACTCGGCCAACCGAACAAGCTGATTGCTGTCCGCCTGGGCATCAGCGAAAAGACGGTGCACATCCACCGCCAGCACATCATGGAAAAGGCTGCCATCTCATCCGCCGCCGAACTGGCCCGCCTGATGCTGCGGGCCGATCCGGCGGCGCTGGATTAGCGCCAAGCGCCAGCCTCAGGCCCGGCGCAGGGTCGCCGGCAAGCCGTTACGCACCGCGCCACCCGAGACCGAATCGACCCAGGGCGATTTGTCGGGACGCGTCGGGTCGATCAAACCAATCTCGTTGAGGTTGACCCCGGCAGCCAGGCGCCGGTCCTGCGGCTGGCGCGCACTGCCAATGCGATGCGCCCGTGCCCCCAGCTCCCGATGGCCGAAGCCGTGCTCGAATGCCGCCACCCCCGGCGTGATACCGGCATGCACCATGACCCGCGCCTTGAGGCTGCCCGAGGGCGTCGTGATCAGCGTCAAATCACCCATCTTCACATGCAGGCGAGCGGCATCGTCCGGATGGATCAGCACAGGGTTTTCCGGATGCAGGCCGAGCAGGCGGGTAGCGCCAATCGAGTACGGGTTTTGCAACGCCGACTTGTAGCTGACCAGTTGCAGGGGCCACTTGTCCACCGGATAGAGCTTGCGCACCGGCGTGCCGTCGGCAAACGCGGGCTCGACCCAGGTAGCGCATCCGCTGTAGCGTTTGCCGGTCAGGCTGTTCCTTGAGGTGCCCACGTTCTCATTCCACACATGGGACATGGCCTTCATCGGGTTGCGCATCCACTCCGGGTTTTCCTCGTCATAGGCATCCTTGCCCGGCTGGTAGCGTCCACCCCGGGTCAACAAGAAAGCCACCTTGGCCACCTCTTCCGGCTTCAGGGTTTTTTCCAGCAGCGGGCGAATGCGATCGACACCGCTGAGGCGGATGTCGTCGTCGGTCGCATCGGCCACCGGCGCCTTGCCCAGCCAGGCAATGTTGGCGCCACCGCGCAGGTACCAGTCCTCGGGCCCATTCAACGCATAAGTGGCGCCGTCCGGATCGCTGAGGGCCCCTTCACCAAAGCCGGGCAGCTGCATGGCCTTGGCCAGCGCGATGAAGAAGGTCTCCATGCCGATGGCGCGGCCCTCGGGCGTCTTCGCGGCCCGGGGCTCGATGACCGGCCAGCGCGCGCCCATCGCCTTCGTCGGCACACCGTTCCAGGCCGCCACCCAGCCCCAGCTTTCGTACATCAGCGAATCGGGAATGATGTAGTCGGCGTAGGCATTGCTCTCGTTGATGAAAGGGTCCACCGAGATGATCAGTGGCAGCTTCTTCGGATCGGCCAGGTCCTTGGCAATCTTGTTGCGCAGGCCGGTGACGCCGTACAGCGGATTGGACGACCAGAGCACCAGCGCCTTCAGCGCATAGGGGTAGCCACTGATGCCGCCAGGCAGCAGTTCGGTGGTGAGGCCGGGCGCGTTCGGAAACCACGGCGCGGTCGCCGGATAGGGTTTGTTGTCCGCTTTCCTGGTGGCAAATTCGGCGGTTTTTTCATAGGGCACATTGCGCCCTAGCGGCGTTCCGGAAGGCTTGACCATGCCGGCAAAGGTTGCCAGGTTGTAGCGCGGCCCCTCGCCGCTGTCCTTGAAGCCGCCGCCGTTGGCGACGAAGCCACCCTTCCAGTTGATGTTGCCCAGCAGCGCATTGATGCTCATCAGCGCATAGGCGTTGTAGAAGCCGCTACCGCTCATCATGCCGCCGTGGGCAATGACCGAGGCGCGTTTGCCGTGCGAGGCCAGCTCCTGGGCCAGGGCCGCCAGGGTCTCGGCCGGGATGCCACAGGCCTTGGCGTAGGTGTCAAGCTCCAGGCGCATGGCTTCTTCACGCAGCAGTTGCAGCGAGGACTTGACCCGAATCTCCTGGCCGCCGACCGTCAGCACAGTGTCAACAAACAAGGGGGCTGGACCTTTGGCCTGGTCACTGAACACCGGCATGCCCGCATCATCCAGGCAAACGAAGACATCGCCCTCTTTGTAGCGCTGTTCTTCAGGCAATTCGACGCCCAGGTCGGAGGCGCGCAGGAAGCGCCGCTCGCGTGGATGTTTCGGCTGCACGACGACCAGATGGGTGGCGTTGGAGAACGAGGGTTCGCCATTTGCCTTGGCCAGCTTGGCGTTCGCAAAACTCAGGAAACGGCTGTCGATGCGTTCATTCTCGAACAGCCAGCGGATGATGGCCATGGCCATCGCACCATCGGTGCCGGGACGAATAGGCAACCAGCGGCCACGATCACCACTGGCGCGGTTGTCGGCGTGGGTCAGCACCGGATCGACCACGACGTAGGACAGCTTGCCCTCGGTGCGCGCTTTGGCGATCAGGGTGCCCTGGCGCTTGAACGGGTTGCCGGCCTGCCCGGGTGCCGTGCCGACAAAGAGCACAAACTCGGCATTGGAAAAATCGGGCTTGCAATGTGGCATGGCCTTCATGTTGCCAAACAGGGCACCCGAACCCGAACGGTAGGAGCCGCCGCAATAGGAACCATGGCCAACAAAGTTGAGGGTGCCGTAGGACTGCTGGAAGAATCGACGTGCAAAGCCATCACGACCATCCTTGACACTGGAGAGTACCGCCACCTGGTTGACCCGGGGCCCGAGCGCCGGTTGGGTGCTGTCGATGGGCGTTTTCAGATCGCGCAGCGCAGCCAGTCCGTCGACATGCCCTTCGCCGAACAGGTCGCCGCCTTCGACCAGCTCCTTGACCAGTTGATCAAAGGCGATTGGTTCCCATTGACCGCTGTTACGCGCACCGACGCGCTTGAGCGGCGTCAGGACGCGGTACGGCGAGTCGATTTGCTGGGCCACCGCGTTGCCGCGTCCGCAAGCCGTGGAGCGCCCCGCCAAGCCCTTGCCGTTGTGGGCAGAGATAGCAAGAAAACTCTCACGCACGCTGGCCTTCATCGGCAGGTGCGGATCGGTGGACAGCGGGCTGTAGGGGTTACCCGCGACCCGCAGCACCTTGCCTGAAGCGCGGTCGATGCGCACGCGCACGCCGCACATCGTGGTGCAACCCAGGCAAGTCGTGTAGCTGACCTGCTGCGCTGGATTGATGTCCAGATGACCCTGGCGATCCACGCGGAACTCGGGTGCCGGGGCATCTCCCGCTGTTTTGTGCTTGGGGGCATCCTTGCCGAGGAGCTTGCCGATCACGCGACCCGCGGTTTCGGAATACCCGACGGCAAAGGCGGCCAGACCACCGAGTGCGAGAACTTGACGACGTTTGCTGATTTTCATGATTGAACTCCGCGGTCTTGCGCCAGATCGTCGCAAGGGATGAGGCTGGTCAGAACAATGTAAATGGTGAGACACAGACCGACCATGCCGACGATGCCAAGCAGGCCATCGGGCGTCAGGGTCAGGAAATAGTCGTGGGTGGTGGCGCCCATCTTGGGCAGGCTCTGGCTGGTCATCAGGACAACCCAGCGCACCGTCCAGGCGCCCTGCAGGGCGAACAGCGCCGGCAGGATCAGCGTATGACGACGGGAGCTGGCGAGCCACAGCGTCAGCAGGGTGCTGCCAATCAGCCAGGCGCCAGTGACCCACCAGCTGAACTCGCCCTGCATCGCGGCCAGCGCTTCGGCTGCTGCACTCGATAAACCGGAAGCACCAGCCAGCAACCAGACCAGCAGTAACAGCAGGGTCGCCCACTGACTGCGCACCAGCCAGCGATTGAGCAAAGGCGCAGCCTTATTGTTGCCGTTCAACGCTTCAAACAGGCCCGTCATGCCCAAGCCGCCGCTCAGCGCAGTGACCAAAAAGAGCAGTGGCAGCACCGGGCTGTGCCACATTGGGCGGGCCTGCACCACCATCACCTCCATGCCGGTGTAGAGCAGGATCAGCGCAGCGCCGATGCCGCCCAGAAGCGCCGCCGCCTTGATGGCGCCCGGGTTGTCATGGCCGCCCAAGGCCAGCATGCGATAGACCCCCGCAAACTTGTCGTCGGATTTGCCCAATGCGGCCAGTTGAGGACGCAAACAGAGCCAGGTGTAAAGGAACAGTCCGGACAGGTACAGCGGAATAAAGAAGGACCCCCAGGCCATCCACGAGCCCAAATTCGGGTGCAGGTAGAAATTGAGGAATCGTCCTGGCTGGTGCAGGTCGGCCAGCAAGGCGACCGGGCCGGCCAAGCCGCAGACCAGCGCCACCAGCAACGCCCGCCGTGACACATGGCGCCAGTCGGGATGGTGCCAGGCAAGCCCCGGCAAGGACAGGAAGAAGGCACTGGTGGAAATGCCGATCAAAAAGAAATAGGTAACGGCCCACGGTAACCAGGCCGGTTCCCGCGCAAAACCCAGAATTTCAATCGTCGTGTTCATGTTGATGCTCCTTGTTGGCTCGGACGCCACATCATGTCGGCGGCAGAAGTGCCGTCCACACGCCCCTTCAGGTGGTCGTCAAGACCAATGTAAAAAACCCTGGGGGAGGTTTTGGCTTCGGGTTTCAGCACCTGAATCTGCCCCTGCGCCGCCTTCAAGCGCTGGCTGATCTCGCTGTTCGGATCATTGATGTCGCCAAATATGCGGGCGCCGCCCACACAGGTTTCGACGCAAGCGGGTAGCAGTCCGGCTTCGAGCCGGTGGCTGCAGAAGGTGCACTTGTCGGCCTTGCCGGTGTCGTGATTGATGAAGCGCGCGTCGTACGGGCAAGCCTGGACGCAGTAGGCACAGCCCACGCAGCGGTCGCCGTCCACCAGCACAATGCCGTCTTCCCGTTTGAAGGTGGCGCCCACCGGACACACGGGAATACAGGGCGGCTCGTCGCAGTGGTTGCACAAACGCGGCAGCACGGAGAGGCCGGTTTTGCCGTCCTGGCCAGTCACCGCGTAGGTCGCCACCACCGTGCGAAACTGCCCATCTGGGGAGGCGTTTTCCATGGCGCAGGCCATGGTACAGGCCTGGCAGGCGATGCAACGCCGGGTGTCCACCAACATCGACCAATGCGGCCCGGCTACTTCTGCAGCCATGGCCGGGACGGCCAGACCCGCGGTGACTGCCGGCAAGGCCGCGAAAAAGGCGCGCCGGGAAAAATCTGGATGAGCACTCATGCAAAGCTCCGTTTTTTGATGACGGAGCAAGATTAAGCTTTGCGCTCAGAATTGAAAATCAGAACAAAGGGGCATGGCCCTAGGTAAAAGTCCCTATCGCCTACCAAGCGCACACCGCGCCGGGGTCCTGCCGTTCAAGGCTGGATGACGATCTCGTTCCTGACGGACTTCACGCCATTGACTTTGCGTGCAATGCTCTCGGCAGCCACTTTCTCAGTGGCGCTCTTGGCAAACCCGCACAGCATCACAACGCCGTTGAGTGTCTCGACGCTGATGGCGGTGCCTGGCTGACCGGCTGTCGTACAGCAAGCCATCGTCTCAGGGGCGCGGGTAGCACACCTTGATGACCTCGATCTCGTCCACCCGGTCCGGCATGACCAGCTTGAGCACATCACCCTCCTCGGCCTTGAGCAGCGTGCGTGCAATCGGCGAGATCCAGCTGACCTCACCTTGCGCGCTATTGGCCTCGTCAATGCCCATGATCTTCACGGTGCGCTGCTCGCCCTGCGCATCCACATAGGTCACGGTGGCACCAAAGAATATTCGGGTCGTGCCAAAGTGCAGCGACGGATCGGCCACTTCGGCAATTTCAAGACGCTTGATCAGAAAACGGATGCGCCGGTCAATTTCTCGCAGGCGCTTTTTGCCATAGTGGTAGTCCGCGTTTTCCGAGCGGTCGCCATTGCTGGCCGCCCAATGCACTGCCTCCACCATCTTGGGACGGGTCACGTCAATCAGCGTTTTGAGTTCGTGGCGCAGGGTGGCGAAGCCTTGGGGCGTGATGTAGTTTTTGCCACCGGGAGGCAATGGCGGCAGACGGCTATCGTCGTCTTCGTCCTCGTTGTCGGATTCTTTGGTAAAGGCTTTGCTCATGCCTGTTATTGTGGCTGCACCCGCATGAACGAGGCAAACCGGGGCAGCCCGTTGGGCGTGCGGCTGCGGTAACGGTAGGTCACGGTGGCGCCCACCGGGGGCGGGTCGGCGCGCTCGGCGTCGCTGAACCCCGTGCCCAGGGCAAACTGCTGGCCGTCGGGCATGACCAGCAACAGGGCACCCATGCGCCCGGCATGCTTGCCCTTGCCCGGCAGATGCGCCACCACCCGCGCCTCTTCATCGGGCATGGGTTTGAGTTTGAGCAGGGCATCGCTGCGCCCAGGTGACCACAGGGCGTTGGCGCGGTGCAGCACCAGGCCTTCGCCGCCTTCCTTGACCGTTTGATTCAGCAAGGCCTGCAGGCTGTCAGCATGGCTGACCTGTGTTTGCGCCACCGCTTGCAGCCAGGGCTGGCGTGCCTGCGCCAGTATTGCGGTGATGCGCGCCGTGCGTTCTGCAAACGAGCCCACGGCACCGGGCAAGTCAAAAATCATGTAGCGCAGTTGGCGCCACTCGGCCTCCACGGGCACTTTTTTGCGCACCGTGCCAGAGAGTTCGTCAAAGCGGCCCCGGCCCAGCCACAACTCGCCGTCCAGCGGTGTTTTGGGCAGCCCGGCGGTAAACCAGCCGGGCGCGGCAATGGGCAGCCCGCTGCGAAACCGCAAGTTGTGGCCATCCCAAACAGCGCGCACGCCGTCGAGCTTCTCACTCACCAGATAGGGTTTGGGGTCCAGGCCCGCTGGCCAAAGTTTGGCGTGCATGAGCGCGGGCTGCGCGGCGGTGCCGACCACTTGAGCCGCCGCAGGTGCCGCGCTGGCCGACCAGGCGCTCGTGGCAAAGACACTGCCCAGCAGCACACACAAGGGCGTCATGCGCCAGATCAATCGCTGATTCATCATTTTTACTCCCTGAAACCAACCTGCACAAAAGTATCAGGCCGCCAAACGTGATGACTTGGGCACGTGCGCCATCAAGAATTCCATTTGATCCGCCAGAATGCGGCGATTGCGCAAGATAAAGTCTTCCCACAGACTGGGCACGTAAGGCGTGTAGCGCAGCGGCATATGGGCCTGCTCGGGCGTGCGATGGCTTTTGCGGTGGTTGCAGGGGCGGCATGCCGTGACCACGTTCATCCAGTTGTCGATGCCGTTTTGGGCAAAAGGAATGATGTGTTCGCGCGTCAGGTCATGCTCGTCAAACAAATCGCCACAGTAGGCGCACAGGTTGCGGTCGCGGGCAAACAGTTTGCTGTTGGTCAGGCCGGGTTTGAGTTCGAACGGGTTGATGTTGGGCACGCCCTTGGTGCCGATGATGCTCGAGATGGTGATGATCGACTGCTGGCCCGTGCGGGCGTTGTGACCGCCATGAAACACCGCCACCTGGCCACCCATTTCCCAGCGCACATCTTGGGCGGCGTAATGAATGACCGCTTGTTCAAGCGAAATCCACGATTGGGGCAAGCCCTGGGCTGACAGTTTCAAGACTTTCAAAACACGACTCCTGAAAAGTACGCAATCCGAACAAACCTTTGCAGCGCAAACGGTGCCAGCAAGGCGAGCCATGCGTGCATCCAAGGCACAATATACTCCCTTTCAATGTCGAATTAACGTCAAGCGCTTTGACAATATGCGCGCCATGCTATCAAATCAATATCAAATAATGAAGATTTATCGCGGCTTCAAACATCCTGAGATCGCGCCGGCTTGTGCCTTGACGATTGGCAATTTCGACGGCGTGCACCGTGGCCACCAGGCCATGCTGAGTCTGCTCAAGGGCGAAGCGCAGCAGCGCGGTGTGCCCTGTTGCGCCTTGACTTTCGAGCCGCATCCGCGCGACTTTTTTGCCGGCCTTACGCGAAACCCCGCTTTGGCGCCGGCGCGCGTGGGTACGCTGCGCGACAAACTCATTGACCTGGCGCAATGCGGTGTTGATCAAACGGTGGTGCTGCCGTTTGACGCGCAGCTGGCCAACCTGTCGCCGCAGGCTTTCATCGACCAGGTGTTGTTGCAAGGGCTTGGTGCCCGGTATGTGCTGGTGGGCGACGATTTTCGCTTCGGACAGCGCCGTGCCGGCGACTACGCCATGCTCGATGCCGCCGGACTCAGGCAGGGCTTTGACGTGGCCCGCATGAACAGCTATGAGGTGCATGGCCTGCGGGTGTCGAGCTCGGCCGTGCGCGAGGCGCTGTTCGAGGGCCGCATGGCGGACGCCACCCGCCTGATGGGCCACCCCTACCGCATCTCGGGCCATGTGGTGCATGGCCGCAAACTGGGCCGCAGCCTGGGCTTTAAGACCCTGAACCAGCGCTTTGCCCACTGGAAGCCTGCGGCCAGCGGCATCTTTGCGGTGCTGGTGCATGGTTTGGCCGAAATCCCGTTAATGGGCGTCGCCAATCTGGGCATCCGCCCGTCGCTCGACCCCAGAGACGTCAACGGCGGACGGGTGCTGCTGGAAACCCATTGCCTGGACTGGCCCGCCCACTTGGGCGCCGAGGGTGCCTACGGTAAAATTGTGCGCGTGGAACTTCTCCACAAACTGCACGACGAACTCAAGTACGACTCCCTGGACGCTTTGACCGCTGGCATCCGCCAGGACTGCGATCACGCCCGTGCCTACTTTGCCACCTTGCCCCACCATGACAACTAACACCACAGACGCTGGCTCCGCCGGCAAAGCCGATTACCGCAGCACGCTGAACCTGCCCGACACGCCATTCCCCATGCGCGGCGACCTGCCCAAGCGCGAGCCGCAATGGGTGAAGCAGTGGGAAGAACAAGGCCTGTACCAAAAGCTGCGCGCGGCCCGCTGCGGCTGTCAGAAGTTTGTGCTGCACGACGGCCCGCCCTATGCCAACGGTGCCATCCACATGGGCCACGCTGTCAACAAGATTCTGAAAGACATGATCGTCAAGGCGCGCCAGCTCAAGGGGCTCGATGCCGCGTATATTCCCGGCTGGGACTGCCACGGTCTGCCGATCGAAAACGCCATCGAGAAGAAATTTGGCCGCAAGCTCGCGCGTGACGACATGCAAGGCAAAAGCCGCGCCTACGCCACCGAGCAAATCGACCTGCAGCGCCAGGACTTCAAACGTCTGGGCGTGCTGGGCGATTGGGATCACCCGTACCGCACCATGGACTTCAAGAACGAGGCCGACGAGATTCGCGCCTTCAAGCGCGTCATCGAGCGTGGTTTTGTTTACCGGGGCCTCAAACCCGTTTACTGGTGTTTTGACTGTGGCTCCAGTCTGGCCGAGTTCGAGATTGAATACGCCGACAAGAAGTCGCAAACGCTGGACGCGGGCTTTTTGTGCGCCGAGCCGGCCAAGCTGGCCGCAGCCTTTGGCCTGAGCGCGCTGGCCAAAGACGCCTTTGCCGTGATCTGGACCACCACCGCCTGGACCATCCCGGCCAACCAGGCGCTCAACGCGCACCCCGAACTCACCTACGCGCTGGTCGATACCGAACGTGGTCTGCTGGTGCTGGCGCAAGACCTGGTCGCCGCCTGCCTCGAGCGCTTCGGCCTGAGCGGCAGCGTGCTGGCCACCGTCAACGGCAAGGCGCTGGGCGGCATCAACTTCAAGCACCCATTCGCCCATGTGGACGCAGGCTTCGATCGCCTGAGCCCGGTGTATCTGGCTGACTACGTTAGCGCGTCTGACGGCACCGGCATCGTGCACTCGGCGCCTGCCTATGGCGTGGAAGACTTCAACAGCTGTGTGGCGAACGGCATGGCTTATGACGACATTCTGAATCCGGTGCAGGGCAACGGCACGTATGCGGCAGACTTCCCACTGTTTGGCGGCCAGCACATCTGGAAAGCCTGCCCTGTCATCATCAACACGCTGCGCGAGGCCGGTCGGCTGTTTTGCACCACCGACATCACCCACAGCTACCCGCATTGCTGGCGCCACAAGACACCGGTAATCTACCGCGCCGCCGCGCAGTGGTTCATTCGCATGGACGCGGGCGAGGGGGTCTTCACCAAGGACAAGGCGCCCGACACGCTGCGCAACATGGCACTCGCCGCCATCGAAGAAACTGCTTTTTACCCGGAAAACGGCAAGGTTCGGCTGCGCGACATGATCGCCGGGCGGCCCGACTGGTGCATCAGCCGCCAGCGCAGTTGGGGCGTGCCGCTGCCCTTCTTTTTGCACAAGGACTCGGGGGATTTGCACCCGCGCACCATGGAGATTCTGGACCTGGCCGCAACAATGGTCGAGGCCGGTGGCATCGAGGCCTGGAGCAAGGCCAGCACTGAAGAGATTCTGGCGCAAGTGGGCTGCGCGGGCGATGCGCCACACTACACCAAGAGCAGCGACATTCTGGAAGTCTGGTTTGACTCGGGCACCACGCACACCACGGTGCTCAAGGGCTCGCACGCGGGCGCGGGTCACGAAAGCGGTCCCGAGGCCGACCTGTACCTCGAAGGTCACGACCAGCACCGTGGCTGGTTCCACTCGTCCCTGTTGACCGCCTGCGCCATGTACGGCCGCGCGCCCTACAAAGGCATCCTGACGCACGGCTTTACGGTGGACAGCAAGGGCCACAAGATGAGCAAAAGCGCTGGCAACGGCGTTGACCCGCAGGAAACCAGCAAGAAGCTGGGCGCCGAAATCATCCGCCTGTGGGTGGCCGCCAGCGACTATTCGGGCGACATTGCCGGCGACGACAAAATTCTGGCGCGCGTGGTGGACACCTACCGCCGCATCCGCAACACGCTCAAGTTTTTGCTGGCCAACACGCAAGACTTTGACCCGGCCGTGGATGCCGTGCCGCTGGATCAGCTGTTGGAGATCGACCGCTACGCGCTGAGCCGTGCAGCGCAACTGCAGGCCGACATCCTGGCGCATTTTGAGGTCTATGAATTTCACCCGGTGGTGGCCAAGCTGCAGATTTATTGCAGTGAAGACCTGGGCTCGTTCTACCTCGATGTGCTGAAAGACCGGCTCTACACCACCGCGCCCAAATCACTGGCCAGGCGCAGCGCACAAACCGCGCTGTGGCAAATCACCCAGGCCATGCTGCGCTGGATGGCGCCGTTCCTGAGCTTTACCGCAGAGGAAGCCTGGGCCGTGCTGGGCACAGCCGGCAAGACACCTGCCGCCACGCGCGACTCTATTTTCATGGACCAGTATGTCGCCCTGGCTGGAGCCGACGCTGCGCTGTTGGCCAAGTGGTCGCGCATTCGCGAGCTGCGCGACGCGGTCAACAAAGAGATTGAAGTGCTGCGCGCTGACAGCAAGCTAGGCTCATCGCTGCAAGCCGAGGTCAGCTTGACGGTCGGTGCTGACGACCACGCGCTGCTGGCGAGCCTGGGCGACGACCTGAAGTTTGTCTTCATCACCTCCGCCATCGACTTGCGCAGCGGGGATGCCCTGGCCATCGCGGTCAGCCCCTCGACCGGGGTCAAGTGCGAGCGCTGCTGGCACTACCGCGACGACATCGGTGCAGACAGCACCCACCCCACGCTGTGTGGCCGCTGCATCAGCAACCTGTTTGGCTCCGGGGAAACCCGCACGGTGGCCTGATGGCGCGCCAAACCTTCGGCGCGTCCAAGGCCAGCGTGCTGGGCTGGCTCGGCTGGGCCGTGTTGATTCTGATCGCCGACCAGTTCACCAAGGTGCTGATCATGGGCTATTACCAATTGGGTGACAGCACTGCGGTCACCTCGTTCTTCAACATTGTGCGGGTGCATAACAGCGGCGCTGCGTTTTCTTTTCTGGCCGGCGCCGGCGGCTGGCAGCGCTGGTTTTTTACCGCCATTGGTGTCGGGGCGGCATTGTTGATCGTGTGGATGCTGAAAAACCATGCCGGTCAAAAATTGTTCGCCTTTGCCCTTGCCAGCATTCTGGGCGGTGCCGTGGGCAATGTGATTGACCGCGTGATGTACGGTTATGTGGTTGATTTTCTTGACTTTTATTGGCGCGGCTGGCATTTTCCGGCCTTCAACGTGGCCGACAGCGCCATCACTGTGGGCGCCGCCTGCCTGATCCTTGACGAACTGCTACGCGTGCGGCGCGGGCGCTAAAGCTTATTGCGTTTCCAAATCACTTGTGTCCAAGCGCCTGGGCGGCAGAGCTTTCTGCTGCGTGTCCCCCGCCCTGCGGGCTCCTCCTTTTACCTGCGCAGAACGCTCTGCCGCCCAGGCTCCCAGGCTCCCAGGCGCGCAGCCGCAGACAGTGCTGTCGCACGACAAGGCGAAGCAACAACGACGCGGATGATTTAGAAATGGAATTACAAGGTCAGAATGCTGCAAGCGGTGGTCTTGCGCGCTTCCAGGTCGCGGTGCGCCTGTTGCACGTCTTCAAGCTTGTAGCGCTGGTCGATGTGAATCTGCACCTTGCCGCTGGTCACGGCTTCAAACAGATCGTCAGCCATGGCCTGCGTGCTCTCGCGGCTGGCAATGTGGGTAAACAGGGTTTGCCGCGTCAAATACAGTGAGCCCTTGGGCCCAAGGATGCCCGGCGCAAACGGCGCCACCGGCCCGGAGGCATTGCCAAAGCTGACCATCAGGCCAAACGGCGCCAGGCAGTCGAGCGACTTGTCCCAGGTGTCTTTGCCGACCGAGTCATAGACCACCTTGACGCCTTTGCCACCGGTAATTTCCTTGACGCGCGCCAAAAAGTCTTCGGTGCTGTAGTTGATGACAAAGGCCGCGCCATTGGCTTTGGCCAGCGCGCATTTGGCGTCTGAGCCCGCCGTGCCGATCAGCTGCAAGCCCATCGCCTTGGCCCATTGGCAGGCAATCAAGCCAACACCACCGGCGGCGGCGTGAAACAGCACAAAATCTCCCGGCTGTAAACCGCCCAAGGGCTGGTTTTTTTTGAGCAAATACTGCGCCGTGAGGCCCTTGAGCATCATGGCGGCACCGGTCTCGAACGAGATGGCATCGGGCAGCTTGCAGACGCATTTGGCTGGCATCACGCGCACATCGCAATAGCTGCCCGGCGGCTGGCTGGCATAAGCGGCGCGGTCACCCACCTTGAGGTGTGTCACGCCCTCGCCCACTGCTTCGACCACTCCGGCGGCTTCCATGCCAAGCTGCTGCGGCAGCGTCATGGGGTACAAGCCGCTGCGCTGATAGACGTCGATAAAGTTCAGCCCCACCGCGTGATGGCGAATGCGAATCTCGCCGGGGCCGGGCTCACCGACCGTCACGGTCACCAGTTTGAGTTGTTCCGGCCCGCCGTGTTGGTCGATGCGAATGGCGCGTGAGGTGCTCGTTGTCATGGTTTGAATTCCTGAAAAGTTGAATTTGCAAGATATTGCCATGATTTGGCAGCGGTCGCTGTCGCGAGTGCATCAGGCCACGGCAAATGCCTTGTTACAGTCTTTCCCCATGCACGCCAAACTCAACCCCAGCACCCTTGTGTTATTGACCCTGCCACCCATTTTGTGGGCCGGCAATGCTGTGGTGGGGCGCATGATTGCGCCACTGATCTCGCCCATGACGCTCAACCTGCTGCGTTGGGCCATCGCCTTTGCGCTGCTGCTGCCACTGGCCGCGCCGGTGTTGCGCCGGGGCAGTGCCCTGTGGCAGAGCTGGCCGCGTTTTGCCATGCTGGGCATGTTGAGCATTGGCGGCTACAACGCGCTGCTGTATTTGTCACTCAACACTTCCACGCCAATCAATGTCACGCTGGTGGGCGCCAGTATGCCGGTCTGGATGCTGTTGATTGGCCGGGTGTTTTTTGGCATGCGCATCTCGGGCAAGCAATGGCTGGGTGCAGCGCTGTCGATCGGCGGCGTGATGCTGGTGCTGAGCCGGGGCCAGCTTGACGTGCTGTTGCAGGTGCGGTTGGTGCCGGGCGATATGTACATGTTGCTGGCCTCGGCCGCCTGGGCTTATTACAGCTGGATGCTGGCGCACCCGACCACCGAGCCCACTGAAATCAGACGCGACTGGTCGGCCTTTTTGCTGGCGCAGATTGCCCTTGGGCTGGTCTGGTCAAGCCTGTCGGCAGGGGCGGAATGGGCCTTGGGCCTGGGACGGCTGGATTTGAGTTGGGGCCTGGCTGCGGCTTTGCTGTTCGTGGCCCTTGGCCCTGCCCTGCTCGCTTACCGTGCCTATGGCGCTGGCGTGGCACGCGCTGGCCCGGCAGTAGCCGGATTTTTCATCAATCTGGTGCCTCTGTTTACAGCGGTGTTGTCAGCGGTCTTTTTAGGGGAATTGCCGCACCTTTACCACGCGCTGGCGTTTGTGCTGATTGTGGGCGGCATCTGGGTGTCAGCATCACGGCGCTGACCGTCAGGAAGACAGAGTTCAGTCAGGACGTTCTGGTGCTTGTGATGGGTCAATCGGGGTAAGGCGCGGGGCCTCAGACGCGCTTCGCTTTGCGACATCGGCCCCACGCCTTACCCCGATTGACCTGATGCGCCTGGGTTTGGCGAGCCACGAAACTGAAGCAGAGCGGTTGCGCAGTGGGTGGGGCGCCGATGTCGCAAAGCGAAGCGCGTCTGAGGCGCTCCCCAATGCCCCCAGAGTGCAAACAAAAGAACTCAGGCGGCCCCGATATTGGGCACCAGACTGCCGGCGTCATGACCGCCTTTGAGCGCCGAGGTGAACGCCAGCATGCGCTCGATCGGCAAGCGCGCGCGCGGAATGATGACCGGGTCAACAAACACCTCGTTGGCGCCGGTCTCCAGCACGCGGGCCACGTCAGCCAGGCTGTTCATGGCCATCCAGGGGCAATGGGCGCAGCTCTTGCAGCTGGCGCTATTGCCCGCCGTGGGCGCTTCCAGAAACAGTTTGCCCGGGTTGAGCGTGCGCAGCTTGTGCATCATGCCGTTGTCGGTGGCCACAATGAACACGTCAGCGTCCATCTCACGGGCCGCCTTGAGAATGGCCGAGGTGGAGCCTACCGCATCGGCCAGCGCCACCACCTCGGCAGGCGATTCGGGGTGGACCAGCACTTTGGCGCCCGGATGCTGCTGCATCAGGTGCTTCAACTCGCTCGCCTTGAACTCGTCGTGGACGATGCAGGAGCCGTTCCACATCAGCATGTCGGCACCGGTTTCGCGCTGGATGTAGCCACCCAGGTGGCGGTCGGGCGCCCACAAAATTTTGTGCCCTTTGTGCTTGAGCGCCCGCACAATATCGAGCGCGCAGCTTGACGTGACCAGCCAGTCCGAGCGCGCCTTGACCGCCGCACTGGTGTTGGCATAGACCACCACCGTGCGATCGGGATGGGCATCGCAAAAGGCGCTGAACTCGTCCACCGGGCAACCCAGGTCGAGCGAGCAGGTGGCGTCGAGGTCGGGCATCAGCACGCGTTTTTCCGGCGACAGGATTTTGGCTGTTTCGCCCATGAAACGCACGCCAGACACCACCAGCGTCTGCGCCGAATGGTCGCGGCCAAAGCGCGCCATTTCCAGCGAATCGCTGACCAGGCCACCGGTGGCCTCGGCCAGGTCCTGCAGGTCGGGGTGCACGTAGTAATGTGACACCATGACCGCGTTTTTTTCCCTGAGCAGGCGGCGGATTTTGTCTTTTAAAGCTGCCCGCTCCACGGGGCCGGGCTCAAGCGGCACCCGCGCCCAAGCGTGTTTGGTGGCGCAGACCGGGCCACTGGCATCGGCCTGCGGCTGTTCGTAATCGACTTCTTTCATGGCCATGTTCATGTTGCCTCCTGAGGCGCAAAAATCAAGGTGTCCAGCGGTCGTTTATAGCAGCTCGGTGGCAAAACGCATCGAAAAATCAACCGCCTTGATGTCTTTGGTCAAGGTGCCAATCGAAATGCGGTCCACCCCGGTGGAGGCAATGGCGCGCACCGACGACAGGTTGACACCGCCCGACACTTCCAGAATGGCGCGCCCGGCATTGAGTTGCACAGATTCATGCAACTGCGACAGGCCCATGTTGTCGAGCAACACCATGCTGGCGCCGGCATCGAGCGCCTCGCTGAGTTGCGCCAGGGTTTCGATCTCGATCTCGATAAAACGGGCGTTTGGTGCCACCCGCGCGGCCTGCTGCAGCACGGCGGTGACGCCACCGGCGGCGGCAATGTGGTTTTCCTTGATCAGCACCGCGTCATACAAGCCCAGCCTGTGGTTGACACCGCCGCCCACGAAGACCGCGTACTTTTGCGCCAAACGCAAACCGGGCAGCGTTTTACGGGTGTCAACAATGCGGGCGTGTGAGCCAGGCACATCGCAAATGGCCTGCACGTAGTCGCTGGTTTTACTGGCCACGGCACTGAGCAGTTGCAAGAAATTAAGCGCGGTACGCTCGGCCGTCAGCATAGCCCTGGCCTGGCCGTGAATTTCGAGCACCACCTGGTCGGCTTTGCAGCGATGGCCCTCGGGCACCAGCCAGGCGATATCGACCTCGGGGTCGAGCTGGCGCAAGGCGGCCTCAGCCCAGGGTTGACCGCAGATCACGGCGCTTTCGCGCGCCACCACGCGGGCTCTGGCGCGCAAGGTGGGGTCCACCAGACCAGCGGTCAGGTCGCCAGCGCCCACATCTTCCTGCAAGGCCCTGACCACATCGGCCCGGGCCAGTTCGGCAACAAAGGCGGGAGAGAAATCAGAATGAGCCGTCATGTCATGGTGTCCAGGGGTTGAAATGTCAAATTCAGGATGCCGCGTCAAGCTGCTCGACCGTGGGCTCGCGCCCCATCAAGTCGGCCACCGCCTGTTGCGGGGTCAACAAGCCGTCGAGCAAGGCCACCACCGCGTTGGCGATCGGCATGTCCACGCCAAGGTGGTTGGCGCGCTGCACCACGGTGCGGGCGCTGTAAACACCTTCGGCGACATGGCCGAGCGCGGCTGTTGTTTGCGCCAGGCTTTGCCCCTGCGCCAGCGCCAAGCCCACCTGGCGGTTGCGCGACAAGTCGCCGGTGGCGGTCAGCACCAGGTCACCCAGGCCGCTCAAGCCCATGAAGGTGCCGGGCTGAGCGCCCAGCGCCAGCCCCAGGCGCGTCATCTCTGCCAAACCCCGGGTGATCAGCGCGGCGCGGGCATTGAGCCCCAGACCCAGGCCGTCACACAGGCCGGTGGCAATGGCGAGCACGTTTTTGACGGCACCACCCACCTCGACGCCGACGATGTCATCATTGGCATAAACCCGCAGCGTTGGCCCGTGAAAGGCATTGACCAGCGCCTGGCGCACGGCGTCGTGGGCACTGGCCGCCACCAGCGCGGTGGGCTGACCCCGTGCTACTTCAAGCGCAAAGCTGGGGCCACTGAGCACGCCGGCTTGCAAAGCAGGCGCCACTTGTTCCTGCACCTCATGGGCCAGCAGGCCGACCTCAAAGGCAACCGGTGCCTCGAACCCTTTGCAGACCCAGGCCACGGGTGCCTTGCAAGCAGCCAAAACCGTCAGCATGGACCGAAGAGCCGCCATCGGCGTGGCCACCACCACCAGATCGGCGCTGTCGGTCAAAGCAGGCAGTTCGGCCAACTCTGCCGCACTAAAGGCCAGTTTGGGCGGCAAAGCCACGCCGGGCAGGTAGCGCTGGTTTTCATGCTGCGTTTGCAGCAAACCCGACTGCGTGGCATCCCGCGCCCACAGCGTTACCGCATGACGGTCCGGGTGCTGACTGGCACTGACTGCCAGCGCCGTGCCCCATGCACCAGCCCCAAGCACAATGATTTTCATCATGAGTCAAGTGTTAGCCGCTGCATCAGGAGCACGCCAGCGCAGCCAATTTACTGGGCCGGTGCGGGCTCAGCTTGAGCAGCCTGGGCAGCCTGGGCGCTCTGCTGTTGCTCGTACATGGCCTGGAAATTGATTTCCGACAGATGCACGGGCGGAAAACCACCGCGCTGGATCAGGTCGGCCACATTGCCGCGCAGGTAGGGATAGACGATTTGCGGACAGGCAATGCCCAGGATCGGGCCCATTTGCTCTTGCGGCAAGTTGCGCAGCTCAAAAATGCCGGCTTGCGTCGCTTCGACCAGAAACACGGTCTTGTCCTTGATTTTGGTTTGCACCGTGGCGGTCACCATCACTTCAAACACGCCCTCACCCACGGGTGCGGCGTTGACACCCAACTGGATATCAACCGTGGGCTGCTCTTGCTCCAGCAGGATCGCGGGTGAATTAGGCTGCTCCAGCGAGGCTTCCTTGAGATAGACACGTTGAATTTGAAAAATAGGGTCTTTGTTTTCAGCCATGGGGGGTCTTTCAGTTAAAAAATGAGACTTCCGCGCCAGTGATGGTGCGTGTAAATGTTGGCCGGATTATCTCAGGCGGCCTGCAGCAGCGGCAGCAACTCGCCACGGGCATCCAAAGCCACCAGATCATCGCAGCCGCCGACGTGGGTGCTGCCGATGAAAATTTGCGGCACGGTGCGCCGACCGGTGGCGGCCATCATCTGGTCGCGCTCAGCCGGGTGCTGGTCGATGCGGATTTCTTCAATGCCCTCGACGCCACGGGCCTTGAGGAGTTGCTTGGCGCGAATGCAGTAGGGGCAAAAGGCGGTGGTGTACATCTTCACGGATTGCATAAAATTTTCCTTTGTTCAGGCTTTTTCAACCGGCAAATTGGCCGCACGCCAGGCGCCCAGACCACCCGCCAGCGATTGCACATTTTCAAAACCCAGTTTTTTGGCGATGCCCAGCGCGCGGCTGCTGCGCGCGCCCGAATGACACACCAGAATCACCGGCAATGCCTTGTTCTTGACCGTGGCGACCAGCTTGCCCTCCAGTTGGCCCATGGGAATGTTTTTGGCGCCGATCACATGGCCGGCAGCAAATTCATTGGGCTCGCAAATGTCGATCACCACCGCTTTTTCGCGGTTGATCAGTTGTACCGCGCCATCGGGCGTCAAGGCACCCTGGCCGGCGCCTTTGATCATGGGCATCATCAGCATGATGCCCGCTGACAGGGCAACGGCAATCAACATCCAGTTATCAAGAATAAATTTCACGGGTAATTTCCTAGGTGAGGGACTTGTATCAAGCCCGGCATTTTAGAATGCAGCAGCGGCATTGCACCGACGCCCGCACTTATTCCTTTATATCAACATGCACAAACTCGTTTTGATTCGCCACGGCGAATCCACCTGGAACCTGGAAAACCGTTTTACCGGCTGGACCGACGTGGACCTGACCCCCACCGGGCTGGAACAAGCCATCTTTGCCGGGCGCCTGCTCAAGGCCGAAGGCTACGACTTCGACATCGCCTACACCAGCGTGCTCAAGCGTGCCACCCGCACCCTGTGGCACGTGCTTGACGAAATGGACCGCACCTGGCTGCCAGTGGTGAACAGCTGGCGTCTCAATGAGCGCCACTACGGCGCGCTGCAAGGCCTCAACAAAGCCGAGGTGGCCAAAGAGTACGGCGATGCGCAAGTGCTGATCTGGCGGCGCAGCTACGACACGCCACCGCCGCCACTGGAACCTGCCGACCCGCGCTGCGAACGCGGCGACCTGCGTTACGCCAAGCTCGCGCCCGAGCAGGTGCCGCTGACAGAATGCCTGAAAGACACGGTGGCCCGCGTCATGCCGTTCTGGAACGAAGCGCTGGCGCCAGCGATCCGGACGGGCAAGCGCGTGGTGGTTGCCGCCCACGGCAATTCGATCCGGGCGCTGGTCAAGTACCTCGACAATATCTCTGACAGCGACATCGTGGGCCTGAATATCCCCAATGGCATACCGCTGGTTTATGAACTCGACGACCAGCTAAAACCGATTCGCCATTACTATCTGGGTGACGCCGAAGCCGCGGCCAAGGCTGCCGCTGCCGTAGCGGCCCAAGGAAAACAGTAACTTTTGCGCCGCTGGGGAACCCCGACGCGGTGCTTCGCTCTAATCGACGCTTTCAAAAAGCTCACACGCTCTGGAATCACAATGGGATATAAATTGAAAGTCGCCGGCTGGATCTCGGTCGGCGTATTTGCCGGCGCATTGACCACCGTGTCCTTGCAAACGGTGGCGCGCGGCGCGCTGGCGCCCTTGCCGCTCGAAGAGCTGCAGCAGCTTGCGGCGGTATTCGGCATGGTCAAAACCAATTACGTCGAGCCGGTCGATGAAAAGAAACTCATCACCGATGCCATTGCCGGCATGGTGGCCGGGCTGGACCCGCACTCGGTCTATCTCGACAAAAAAGCGCTGCAGGATTTCAACGAAGGCACCACCGGCAAGTTTGTCGGCGTGGGCATCGAGATTTCCCAGGAAGACGGGCTCATCAAGGTGGTCTCGCCCATTGAAGACTCACCAGCCGACCGCGCCGGGCTCAAGCCCAATGACCTGATCGTCAAGATTGACGACACGCCCGTGAAAGGCATGACGCTCAACGAAGGCGTCAAGCGCATGCGCGGCGAGCCCGACACCAAGGTGATCTTGAGCATCTTCCGCAAGGACGAAAGCCGCACTTTTTCAGTCACCATCACGCGTGCCGAAATCAAGACCCAAAGCGTCAAGGCAAAAGTGATCGAGCCCGGCTACGCCTGGGTGCGCATCAGCCAGTTCCAGGAGCGCACGGTGGCCGACTTTGCGCGCAAGGTCGAAGACATTTACAAGCAGGAACCAAAGCTCAAGGGCCTGGTGCTCGACTTGCGCAACGATCCGGGTGGCTACCTGGATGCGGCGGTCGCTATTTCGGCCGCTTTTCTGCCCGAGAACGTGACCGTGGTGTCAGCCAACGGCCAGCTCGCCGACAGCAAGTTCACCTATAAGGCATCGCCGCGCTATTACCAGCGCCGCGGCGGTGCCGATCCATTGAAACGTCTGGAAGAAGTCACCCGCGGTGCACTCAAGACTGTGCCGCTGGTGGTGCTGGTCAACGAAGGCTCGGCATCGGCCAGCGAGATCGTGGCCGGTGCCCTGCAAGACCACCAGCGTGCCACGCTGCTCGGCAACCAGACGTTTGGCAAGGGCTCGGTGCAAACCGCCGTCTGCCTGGACCCGGCCTTCCGCATGGACAACTGCCCCACCGCCGCACTCAAGCTCACCACCAGCCGTTACTACACGCCCAGCGGCAAGTCGATCCAGGCCAAGGGCATCGTGCCCGACGTGATGGTCGATGAGTCGGCCGACGGCAACCTTTTTGCCGCGCTGCGCACGCGCGAGGCCGACCTGGAAAAACACCTGAGCAGCGGTCAGGGCGACGAGGTCAAGGACGCGGCGCGCGAGAAAGCGCGCGAAGAAGCCCGCATCAAGCTCGAAGAAGAAATGAAAAAACCAGCGTCCGAACGCCGCTTGCCTGAACTGGGTTCAGACAAGGACTTTCCCCTGACACAAGCCTTGAACCAACTCAAAGGTCTGCCTGTGATTGCCAGCAAGACACTGGTCGAGCGCACCGAAGAGAAAAAAGAGAACTAAGGCAAGGCATGACCGATGACGACCTGCTGCGCTATTCGCGCCACATTCTGCTCAACGAAATCGGGGTGGAGGGCCAGGAGCGCATTTTGGCGGCGCAGGTGCTCATCGTCGGCGCCGGTGGCCTGGGCTCGCCGGTAGCGCTGTACCTGGGCTCGGCCGGGGTCGGCCACATCACCGTGGTGGATGACGACACGGTGGACATGACCAACCTGCAGCGCCAGGTGGCGCACACGATGGACCGTGTTGGCAGCGCCAAGGTGCAGTCCATTCAGGCGGCCATTGCCCAGCTCAATCCGGGGGTCAAGGTGGCGGCGATTCAGCAACGTGCCGATGCTGCGCTGCTCGACCAACTGGTGGCGCAGGCAGACGTGGTGCTGGACTGTTGCGACAACTTTGCCACCCGGCACGCCATCAACGCGGCGTGTGTGACGCACAAGAAACCGTTGGTCTCGGGCGCCGCCATCCGCTTTGACGGCCAGGTCAGCGTGTATGACGCGCGCGACGCCCTGTCGCCCTGTTACGCCTGCGTCTTTCCACCCGAGGCCACTTTTGAAGAAACCCGCTGTGCCACCATGGGCGTGTTTGCGCCGCTGGTGGGCATCATCGGCAGCCTGCAAGCGGCCGAGGCGCTCAAGCTGATCACGGGTGCCGGGCAAGCTTTGAGCGGCCGCCTGCTGATGCTCGACGGCCGTGCCATGGAATTTACCGAGCTGCGCATCAGCCGCCATGCGGCCTGCCCGGTGTGTGCAACAGCGCACGCAGCGCAACCCGCATAGACGATCAACGCGGCGGCTGGCACGGGCCGTGGCGCTTGCGAAAGTCGCGCGGCAACTCGGGCGCGGGGGCGGCAAACAAACCCAAGCTCGCCGCCCTTGCAGCAGCCTCCTGCACCGCGTAAGGTCCTCGGCTGTTGTGCCAGCGACTCGACCAGGCGTGACCTGCACTGACCAGCGCCGCCCCCACATCGCGCTCATCGACACGCAGCCGACCCAGGTCGCGGCCATAGCTGTCCTGAAAATTCACCGTCACTTGCACGGCTTTGCCAGCCACCAGCTTGTGCAGCGCGTCGCGTGCAGCCGCGCCGCCCGCCTGACACAGCTCGGGGGCATCCAGCCCCAACAGTCGTACCTTTCTGGGCGCCGAGCCATCTGCTGGCCTTAGCCACAGGGTGTCGCCATCCGACACACGACTCACCACACCCGTCCAGACCGTGGCCTGCACACTGGCGGGCAACAACAAGCAGAAAACGATGAGTTTGCGCCACATAAGCAAGTTAGGCGCTGACGATCCAGCCTTCCAGCGGATCCAGGTCAATCGGCAAGCCGTACAACGCAGCGCCGGCGTCATGCTGTGTTTGCGCCCACGCTGCCTGTATCAGGCACAGCGCCGCGTCGAGCGCATCGCCGCGCGCATCATCGACCAGGGCGTCGCGTTGCGCATGGGACAGCTTGAGGCGCAAACCCAGCCGGGTGTTGCCTTGCTCCAGCGCCGTGATCAGGTCTTTGCGGGCAATCAGACGCTCGGGGGTCTGGCGTGCCTTGTCATCGGCTTTGTAGCTGCGCTGGCCCAGCACCTCGCGCGCCAGCATGCCGGGATAGGCTTCAAGCGCAATCTTCTGATGGTTTCCAGCATGCAAGCCAGGCAGCGTGACGCCGGCCTGAAGCAGCAGCGGCACCCCGGCGTGCAGCATGAATGCCACCGGCGGATTGACCCATTTCATGCTCGGGCTTGATCCCGCGGGCCCATCGGTGGCACGATGGGCGAACTTGCCGCCGACCGGGCGTGCATTGCAAAAGGCCGCGAAGGCCAGGCGGATATGGTCGCGGCTCAAGCTTGTGTAATGGGTCATGCAGGCCGCCCAGTCGGTCGGCCAGCCCAGCGTTTGCACCAGTTCCCGCGGTAAACCAAAAGGAAAATCAAAAGCGCCAACCCAGGCTAGCGGTTTCTTGAGCCAGTCGGAGAATGCCGCCAGCGTCGCAAAATGTTCCAGTCTGGTGAGCTGCACCTGCCCATGATGCAGGGTGCCTGAAGCTACAACAATGGGTTTTCTGGACGTGGGAGCGCTGGAAAAATCACAGCCCACCAGCACACTGGTGGGCACCGATCAGGCGCGGCCGATGACCGAAGCGGTGGCCATCAGCTCTTCGAGCAAGGCCAGCGAAACCAGACCCGAAACCGAATAGGGATCGAGCTCGGGCTTTTCTGCGTATTTGAGCAAAATGGACGCGTTGATGCGGGTCATGTTGACCTCGCCCATGGTCCAACCGGAAAAGCGGCGCTCGGAAATTTCTTCGTAATGCAGTAGCACCACGTCCTTGTGGCGCGGGTCGCGCTGGATGTGACCATACAGCTCGCTGACAGCCATGCGGCCACCCTCAATGGCTTGCAAAAAGATACCACCACCGTAACACAGAACACCGGTGACACCGGTACTGGGGTTGTGCGAGCGCGACTGCTGCAAAATGGATTCAATGGCCTCGGGGTTCGTATCAATGGCCCGGCTGGCGTACAACAAACGTACCAACATGGTTAACCTTTCTGGGGAATCAAAGACAAAAATTCACGGCGCAAGTTGGCATCTTTGAGAAAGCTGCCGCGCATGACCGAATTGATCATCTTGCTGTCAACGTCCTTGACGCCGCGCCAGCCCATGCAAAAGTGGCTGGCTTCCATGACGATGGCCAGGCCGTCGGGTTGGGTTTTCTGCTGGATCAGGTCGGCCAGTTGCACCACGGCTTCTTCCTGGATTTGTGGCCGGCCCATGACCCATTCTGCCAGCCGCGCGTATTTGGACAGGCCGATCACGTTGGTATGTTCGTTGGGCAGCACGCCGATCCATATCTTGCCCATGATCGGACAAAAATGGTGGCTGCAGGCGCTGCGCACCGTGATCGGACCCACGATCATCAGCTCGTTGAGGTGCTCGGCATTGGGAAACTCGGTGATCTCCGGCGCCTTGACATAACGGCCCTGAAACACTTCCTTGAGGTACATTTTGGCCACGCGTCGCGCCGTGTTGTCGGTGTTGTGGTCGTGCTCGGCGTCGATCACCAAACTGCCCAGAACGCCTTTCATTTTGTCTTCCACTTCGTCGAGTAGCAGCTCGAGCTCGCCGGGTTCAATGAAGTCGGCAATGTTGTCATTGGCATGAAAACGCTTGCGCGCGGCTTGAATGCGCTCGCGGATCTTCACCGAGACCGGTGTACCTTCTTCTGGGGGGGCTGAATTCATGGTTGTCGTTCACAGTGATTGGACATGAAAGGATGTTAGCAGTCTTTTTGACGTAAGGTTATTCGCCTTAAATACCTACAGAGCATGCTTTTTAAGCTATCAAATTAATACCGTTTTCCATGAATGAACAACAACACCCGCATGACCACATAAGCCACCCTGTCGAGCAAGCGCTGCACCAGAGGCCGACTGGCATAGTCGGCCGGATTTACCCGTGTGCCGTCAACCTGCATGGCATGCTCCAGACGCGCCTGCAAATTTTGCGCAAAGGCCGCGTCATCCACCACCACGTTGGCTTCGCGGGCCAGCAAAAGACTCAACGGATCCAGATTGGATGAGCCCACGGTGGCCCAATGGCCATCGATCACGGCCACCTTGGCGTGCAGAAAACTCGGCTGGTACTCGATGATCTCGACACCGGCAGCGAGCAGCTTGCCATAGACCATGCGCGCGGCATGGTACTGCATGAAGTATTCGTAGCGCCCCTGCAGCAACAAGCGCACCTGCACGCCGCGCTGCGCCGCATGAATCAGGCCTTGGCTTATTTTTCGGCCGGGCAAGAAATAGGCATTGGCAATGATGATGCCATTTTTCGCCTCGCCGATAGCCTGACGGTAGGCGCGCTCGATGCGGGTGCGGTGGCGCAAGTTGTCGCGCAAAACCAGGGCGGCCCTGGCGCCCACCGGGTTGCCATCCGCCGGCATCAGTTCAGCGCCGGTGAATGCGTCCGGGTCGGACTTGTTCGCCTCATGCAAGGCCTGCCAGGCCGCTGCCAGATCGCCCCGGCGCACAATGCGCGTGGCTTGCAAGCGCCACCAGAACTGAACCAGAGCGGCGTGCGCCGACTCCACCAGGGGGCCGGTCACGCGCACCGCAAAGTCGAATCGGGGCGCAGTCAAGCTGCCATGATTGGGGTCATAAAAATCATCCAGCACATTGATGCCACCACAAAACGCCACACGCCCATCGACCACGCACAATTTGCGGTGCAGGCGCCGCCAGCGCCTGGGAATGAGCAGACCAAACCCGCCCAGTGGCGAAAAAATTCGCCAGGCCACGCCAGCCGCCGTAAACCGGCTGGCCCAGGTCTGGCTCCACCTGTCGGTGCCTGCGCCGTCCATCACCACGAACACCTTGACACCGCGTTGCGCCGCCCGCTCGAGCGCTTGCGCCACATGCTCGCCGGAGGCCTCAACATTGAAAATATAGGTTTCCAGGCGAACTTCCAACACACTGCGATCGATCGCTTGCACCAGCGCCGGAAAAAATTCCTGCGAGCCTTGCAACAAATCGACCTGATGACCGGGCGCAAACATGCTGCGAATCAGCTGGCGGCCAAGGCAAATTCGGCGATCAAGGGCAAATGGTCAGACATGCGCGTCCAAATGCGCCCCTTGGGCACCATCAGGCCCATCGGTGTCAGGTTACGGGCAAACACATAATCGAGTTGCGTCAAAGGCAGGCGCGACGGAAATGTGGGTTGGCGTGCATTCCAGGCGTGCAAGCCTTCTTGGGCCATCGCCAGTTGCACGGTCTTGCCCCAGTCGTTGAAATCGCCAGCCACCAGCAGCGGGGCAGACTCGGGGATTTCACGCTCGATAAAGCGTTTTAACTGCGCCACCTGACGCACCCGGCTTGCCTTGATCAACCCGAGGTGTACCACCAGCACGTGCACCATTTTTTCATGGACGTTGAGCATGACGTGCAAAAATCCGCGCTGCTCCAGGCGGTGGTCCGACATGTCCTCATGCTGGTGCGACAACACAGGCCAGCGCGACAGCAGCGCATTGCCATGCTCGCCGTGGCGCGTGATGGCGTTGGTTCGGTACACCGCCTCGTAACCCTGGGGCGCCAAGAAATCGGCTTGCGCAAGTTCTGGCCAGAGCGCAAAGCGCTTGGCCTCGAGGCGGTTGGATTCCCGAACCTCTTGCAGGCAAACCACATCAGCGTCGAGCGATTCGACCGCGAGCCCCAGATTATGAATTTCCAGGCGCCGCGCCGGCCCGATGCCTTGCACGCCTTTGTGGATGTTGTAGGTGGCCACCCGGATGATGTTCATGGCAGACTTCGCCCTTGAAAAAAACGAGGCAACAGCAAACACGCTTCGGCGTTGGACGGCGAAAAGCAGGCCTCGGCCGCTTGTTTGTAGGGCAGCCATTGGTAGTCAGTGTGCTCTCGGGGGCTCAAACACACCGGGGTATCCGATGGCACCTGCAGGCCAAACAGGTGTTCGGTGTTGTGCATCACACCGGGCGCATAACGATGGCGCCAACGCGGGTAAATCTCGTACACATTTTCCAGTTGCCAGTCGTGCAGTTGGTCTGCCAATGCCGAGCCCGGGCGGCAGTCAATGCCGGTTTCTTCAAACACTTCGCGCCAGGCCGTTTGCGCAAACGACTCGGCCAGCGTGTCCTTGGCTCCGGTGACCGATTGCCAAAAATCGTCCGCATCGGCGCGTTTGATCAGCAGCACCTCGAGCGCCGGGGTGTGAATGACAACCAGCACCGATTGGGGGATTTTGAACGGGCGAGGCATGTCAAATACCAGACAGGACGGCGTCCAGCGCGGCGGCAATATCACCCGAGCGTGACTGCAAATTGGCAACCAGAGTTTTGAGCTGATTGGCAGCAACGGGTGCAGCCAAATGCGGTTGAATCGTCAGTGTTTCACCTTCAATGCGGACCACCGGGCACAAATTGAGCGGCAAGTGCGTCATGACCGCGCCGACGCGCGACAAAGGCAACACCAGGCGCGTTGGCAATTGGTCAATCAGGCCACTTTGCACATCGACCACGAACGGTACAAATTGACGTGATTGCCGCTGCGGATTGACATAAACGTCGTATTGCGCCATCAAGCTTCACCTGGCCAGGCCACCAAACCCGCACACCACAGGCCATGCGCTTCATGGTGGGCATTTTGTTCAGCAATCCAGTCTTTGTACTTTTCTTGAAAAGCGCGTTTGCGCTCTTCAAAGCTGACCGGTGGCTGCGCCTTTTGCAGTGCCTGAAAGGTGTCAAAAGAAACGATCACGCTATCGAGTCGTCCATCTTTTTCGATGAACACCGGCTCGCTCTTGGCTTTGGCACAAAAATAGCCAAAACGGTTTTTGGCTTCGGTAGCGGTGGTTTGCATGCTTGCCTCACAGGTTTCGATTGGCCATTCTAGCCATCA
>NZ_JACUUE010000122.1 GCF_014859475.1 Rhodoferax sp. | reverse complement strand
GGTGCCTGCTTGAGTGGGTATTGACCGAGCGGTGAATGCTGTTACTGTCATGTTTTTTCGATGATCGTATCAAAAGCATGGATTCTGCCAAACCACCTGTTCTGTCGAGGCAGCGCCTGTTTCTGGCGCTTTTGCCTGATGATGGCGTGCGCAGGCAACTGGCCGCCCATGCCGAGCAGTGGCGCTGGCCTGCGGGCTGTGTGCGCTACGCGCCGCAAGATTGGCATGCCACGCTGCATTTCATCGGTGCTGTGGCCAGCGAAAAAGTGCGAGCCATTGCCACCGCTGCTGCGCTGCCGTTCCAGCCCTTCGATCTGGTGTTCGACCAACCCAGGCTCTGGCCGCGCGGCCTGGCCGTGCTGTGTGCCTCGGAGCTGCCCGCGGCCCTGACGAGCTTGCACCAGGCGCTCGGGCAGGCGCTGGGCGCGCTTGATCTTGCGCTGGACAAGCGACCCTATGTGCCCCACGTCACGCTGGCGCGCCATGCCGACGCGGCCATTCCACCGCCCGCTTGCAAACCTGTGCTTTGGCCAGTGCGGGGTTTTGCGCTGGTGGTTTCCACCGGGCTCAAGGCGCCTCGTTACCGGGTGCTTCGCCAGTACCTTTGACATCAGCGTCGCGCCATCAGCGGTACATGTAGGCGCGTGACCAGGGCGTCGGGTTCAGTGCTTTGCTGGTACCGGCCTTGCACGCAAGCACCTGGTACAGCGACACCCAGTTCTGCTCAAACGCATGGGCGCAGCCGGCCAGGTAGATGCGCCAGACCCGGTAGGTGGTCTCGCTGACCAGCGCGCGAATGGCCTCGCTGTGCTGTTCGTAGTTTTCCGACCAGCAGGCCAGCGTGCGGGCGTAATGGCGGCGCAGGCACTCCACGTCGAGCGCTTCAAGCCCGGCGCCCTGTATGGCCTTGAGCGCCAGGCTGATGTGCGGCAACTCGCCATTTGGAAAGACGTATTTCTCGATGAAGCTGGCCGCGCCCAGGGGCGTCCCGCCGCTGTCCGGGTCGGTCGAGGTAATGCCGTGGTTCAGCACCAGCCCGTCGTCCTTGAGCAAACTGTTGATCTTGCCGAAATAGGCCTCCAGGTGGTTCAGGCCCACATGTTCGAACATGCCGACTGACGTGATCTTGTCAAACTGGCCGTCACGTGCACTCACATCGCGGTAGTCCTGCAGGCGAATCTCGACCTGGTTGCCGAGCCCGGCCTGCGCCACGCGCTCGCACGCCAGCGCATGCTGGTTCTTGGACAGTGTGATGCCGACCACCCGGGCACCGTATTTTTGCGCCGCGCGAAGCGCCAGCGCGCCCCAGCCACAGCCGATGTCGAGCAGGCGCTCGCCCGGCTTGAGCATGAGCTTGTTCAGGATGTGATCGAGCTTGGCGATTTGCGCCTGCCCCAGCGATTCGGTCTGGCTTGGAAAGTAGGCGCAGGAATAAACCATGGCCTTATCAAGCCACAGGCGGTAGAAGTCGTTGGAGACATCGTAATGGTGCTCGATGGCGTGCGCGTCCTTGGTCCGGTCATGGCTCAGGGCGCTGAACAGGCGGCCAAACTTGCCTTGCATGGGCACGCCCACCCGGGCCAGGCCGGTGGCGGCGGCAACAATGTCGGCCGCCAGTCCGTCCACGTCGAAGTGGCCGTTGACGTAACCCTCGGCCAGGTTATCCAGGCTGGGCGGCACAAAATAGCGCAGCGCAGCCGGACTCAGGACGTTGACCGTTACGCTGGGGTGCGACCCCAGGTCATGCCGCATGCCGTTCCACAGTTGCAGGCGCAGCGGAATGTCGGCGCCGGCTTGCAGGCCCGTCAGCAGTCGGGACACCGGGTTGTGCAAGACCTCCATCAACCCGGTTCCACGACTTCATACCCAATGTCTTGCAGCAAGCCAGAGGGCGAGTCTGTTACGGGCGTTGAAAAGAGGGTGTAGGCGGCCGTGCTGGCCGCCGCCACCAGGGCCGCTGCGATCAACGCATAAATCAGCTTGTGTCGGTTCATGTTCGCTCCTGCGCAAGGGCACGGCGTGATGCCGGTGCCATGGCTCAGGATGCTAGGGCGCCCACTTTCGCAGCGATTGAGAATTGTCATTCGGGCCGCAAGTGGCGCGAGTAGTCTTGCAGTCTTGGATGGTGCCGTTTGAAGGGCGCAAAGTGGACAAGAAACAAACCTGGAATGTGGGCTACTGGCTGCTGGCCGCCGTACTGTTGCTGTGGCTGCAGAGCATCTGGCAAAACGCCAGCCAGTCCGAGGTGGTGCCCTACAGCGCGTTCGAGCAGGCGCTCAGCGAGGGCCGCATCGTCGATGTCACGGTGACTGACCTCACCATGACCGGCCGCCTGAAAGCCACCGAAGGCAACAAAAATGTGCTGGTGACCGCGCGCATCGAGCCCGAGCTGGCGGCGCGGTTGGACAAGTACAACGTGCCGTACACGCGCGTGGTCGAGAGCACGTGGCTGAAAAACCTGGCGTCGTGGCTGGTGCCGACGCTGGTCTTTTTTGGACTCTGGTTTTTCCTGTTTCGCAGCTTTGCCGACAAGCAGGGCCTGGGCGGCTTCATGTCGATCGGCAAGAGCCGCGCCAAGATTTATGTGCAGACCGACACCGGCGTCACCTTTGCCGACGTGGCCGGTGTCGATGAGGCGCGCCATGAGCTCGAAGAGGTGGTGGACTTCCTCAAGCACCCGCAGGAATACGGCCGCCTGGGCGCGCACATTCCCAAGGGCGTGTTGCTGGTGGGGCCGCCCGGCACCGGCAAGACGCTGCTGGCCAAGGCGGTGGCGGGCGAGGCCGGTGTGCCGTTCTTTTCGATCTCGGGCAGCGAATTTGTCGAGATGTTCGTCGGCGTGGGCGCGGCCCGGGTGCGTGACCTGTTCGATCAGGCGCGCAAAATGGCGCCGGCCATCATTTTTATCGACGAACTCGACGCGCTGGGTCGGGCCCGCGGCGCTTTTCCGGGGCTGGGCGGGCACGACGAAAAGGAGCAGACGCTGAACCAGTTGCTGTCGGAAATGGACGGGTTTGATGCGTCGGTGGGGTTGATCATTTTGTCGGCCACCAACCGCCCCGAAATTCTCGACCCCGCGCTGTTGCGCGCCGGGCGCTTCGACCGCCAGGTGCTGGTGGATCGGCCTGATCGAAAAGGCCGCACCGACATCCTCAAGGTGCATGTGCGCAGCATCAAGCTCGACGCGGCGCTCAAGCTCGAAGACGTGGCGGCGCTGACACCCGGCTTCAGCGGCGCCGACCTGGCCAACCTGGTCAACGAAGCCACGCTGGTGGCCACCCGGCGCAAGGCCGACCAGGTCACGCTGCCCGATTTCACGGCCGCGGTGGAGCGCATCGTGGCCGGCCTGGAGCGCCGCAACCGTGTGCTCAACCCCAAGGAGCGCGAGGCGGTGGCGTTTCACGAGATGGGTCACGCGCTGGTGGCGCTGGCCCAGCCGGGCACCGACCCGGTGCACAAGGTGTCGATCATTCCGCGCGGTATTGGCGCTTTGGGCTACACCATTCAGCGCCCCACCGAAGACCGCTACCTGATGACGCGCCCCGAACTCGAGCAAAAAATTGCCGTGCTGCTGGGCGGGCGTGCCGCCGAAAAGCTGATCTTCGAAGTGCTGTCCACCGGCGCTGCTGACGACCTGGCCAAGGCCACTGACATGGCCCGCGACATGGTCACGCGCTACGGCATGGACGAGGCGCTGGGCTATGTGGCCTATGAGCCCAAGCGCCAGCAAATGCTCGAGCTGCCGGCGGGCGTGCTGGCGCAGGCCAGCCCGGTGTCGGAGCACACGCAGCAATGCATTGACGACGCCATCCGCGGCATTGTCATGGCTGGCTTTGAGCACGCCAGCGCCATTTTGCAAGCCAACCGGGCGGTGCTGGAGCGCGGCGCGCGTGCGCTGCTGGAAAAGGAAACCCTTGATGAGGCGGCCATTCGCGCGCTGGCCGCGGATTTGAAGCAGGCAGGAATAAAGGACTGAAGGGGATGCGATTTATCAAGACCCGCCCGCGCACAAAGGCTACGCTGCTGATCAAACATTGTCTTGGAGGCACATCATGCAGACCACGCAAACCACCCATTTTCTTGAAGCCGTTTCCGACCATGTCTGGCGCACGCGCTACTGCTGGACCGAGGCGGGCCGCGTGCCCGAGCCGTCGATTGATGCCACCTTTGACCGCGTGGCGCTGGCGGTGTCCGCGGCCGAGACGCATCACCGCGACGACTGGCGTGAGCGTTTTCGGGCGATTTTGAGCGACTTCCGGTTTTTACCGGGTGGGCGCATCCTGGCCGGTGTCGGCACCACCCACCACACCACGCTGTTCAACTGCTTCGTGATGGGGCCGCTGGAGGATTCGATCAGCGGCATTTTCAACGGCCTGCGCGAAGCCATGGTGACGCTGCAGGCCGGTGGCGGCGTCGGCATCGATTTCTCCACCCTGAGGCCGCTGGGCTCAGCAGCGCATGCCAGCGCGGGCGTGGCTTCAGGGCCGGTGTCGTTCATGGCTGTGTGGGAGGCGGCCAACGCCGTGCTGGAGTCGAACAACGTGCGCCGCGGCGCCATGATGGCCACGCTGCGCTGCGACCACCCCGACATCGAAGCCTTCATCGACGCCAAGCTCGCGGGCGGCGTGCTGCCGCATTTCAACCTGTCGGTGGCAGTCACCGATGACTTCATGCACGCCGTTGAAACCGACAGCCCGTGGCCGCTGGTTTTTCCGCTGGGCCAGCGGCCGCTACCTGCGGATGGCGAAGTCTGCGAGCGCGTCTGGTCGGGCGACACCTCGCCGCAGCTGTGTCTGGTGCACCGGCGCATTCCGGCGCGCCTGTTATGGGACAAGCTGCTGGCGGCGCAGCTGGCCAGTGCCGAGCCCGGCGTGCTGTTCATCGACCGCATCAACCGCGACAACAACCTCTGGTACTGCGAACGTATTGCCACCACCAACCCCTGCGGCGAAGTGCCGCTGCCCGCGTATGGCGGCTGCAACCTGGGTTCGATCAACCTGACCCGCTTTGTGCAGGAGCCTTTTGGCCAGCAAGCCAAGCTCGATTGGGCCGGCCTGAAGGCGGTGGCCGGCATGGCCACGCGTTTTCTCGACGATGTGCATGACGTTTCCCTGCTGCCGCTCAAGGCGCAGGAAAAAGCGGTGCGCGCGAGCCGCCGCATCGGGCTTGGTATTACCGGCCTGGCCGACATGCTGGTGATGCTGGGGCTGCGCTACGGCTCTGAAGCCAGCTTGGATCTGACCCGCGCCATCATGACCACGATCCGCGACACCGCCTACCAAACGTCCATCGAAATTGCCCGCGAGAAGGGCGCCTTCCCCGGCTTCGACAAAATCAAATATGGCGCCAGCCCGTTCGTGCTGGGGCTGTCACATGAGCTGCAGGATGGCATTGCCGAGCATGGCATTCGCAACAGCCACCTGCTGGCGGTGGCACCCACCGGCACGATCAGCCTGCTGGCCAACAATGTGTCGAGCGGCATCGAACCCATCTTTGCCGCTCGTGCCACGCGCAGCGTGCGCGGGGCCGACGGGCAGGCCGTCAGCTTCGAGGTCGAAGATGCCGCTGTGCGCCAGTTCCGGCATTTGCACGACGCCAAAGCCGTCTTGCCGGCGCAGCTGGTGACTATGGCCGACATCAGCGCCGAAGAGCAGTTGCGCATGATGGCAGTGGTGCAGTCGTGCGTGGACAACGCCATCAGCAAAACCGTGCGTCTGCCACCCAATGCCGGTCCGCTCGACCTGGAACTGGTCCTGCTGCAAGCCTGGGAGCTTGGGCTCAAGGGCTTTGCGGTGTACCGCGAGGGCAGCCGGGGTTGCGAAGCGGTGCTCGTTCCCGGCACGTGAGTTGGCCTCGGATTTAATAACGGGAGTTTTTGCAATGCATCCAGACGTCAAACACGCCAGGGTACCTGGCAAGCTGCTCATAGTGGGGTTTGGTAGCGTGGGGCAGGCAGTATTGCCCCTGCTGCTGCGGCACTTGGTGCTTCGCCCAGGCCAGATCAGCATCATCGCCGCCAGTGACGACGGCGCGTCGATCGCGCAGGAGTTTGGCGTGGCTTTCGAGCGGCAGGTTCTGACCGAGGCCAATTATGTGTCGGTGCTGACGGCGCGACTGGGCGCGGGCGACTTTTTGCTCAACCTGTCGGTGGACGTGTCGAGCCTGGCGCTGATCGAACTGTGCTGGCAGTGTGGCGCGTTGTACCTGGATGCCAGCATCGAGCCCTGGGCGGGCGGCTACACCGACACCGCCAGAACCGCGTCGCAGCGCTCCAACTACGCCTTGCGCGAGGCGGTGCTTGCTTTCGCGCGCGGCAAGCAGATTGGCCCGACGGCCATCGTGACGCAAGGTGCCAACCCGGGCCTGGCATCGAGCTTTGTCAGGCAGGCCCTCATGAACATGGCTGCCGATTGCAAGTTGACGGTTGATAAACCACGTAACCCCGAGGCCTGGGCCGCGCTGGCGCAAGGCTTGGGCATCAAGACGATCCACATTGCCGAGCGCGACTCCCAAACCACGCCGCAACGCAAGCAGCGCGATGAATTTGTCAACACCTGGTCGGTGGCTGGTTTCATCGGTGAAGGCACCCAGCCCTCGGAACTGGGCTGGGGCAGCCATGAGCGCGAGCTGCCCAAGGATGGGGCACGCCATGGCTTTGGCTGCGACGCCGCGATTTACCTCAACCGGCCCGGCATGGCGACCCGGGTGCGCAGCTGGACGCCGCTGGAAGGTGCTTTTCATGGCTTTCTGGTCACACACGGCGAGTCGATCTCGATCGCCGACCATCTGACGCTGCGCCGCAACGGCCAGGCAGTGTACCGGCCCACCGTGCACTACGCCTACCACCCCTGCGACGACGCCGTGTTGTCGGTGCACGAACTGGCCGGCAAGAACTGGCAGCCGCAATCAGGGCAGCGCATCCTGCGGGACGACATTGTGCGCGGCATCGACGAACTCGGTGTGTTGTTGATGGGTAGCGCCCTGGGCGTTTACTGGTTCGGGTCGCGCCTCTCGATTGACGAGGCGCGCAAACTCGCGCCGTACAACAGCGCCACCAGCCTGCAGGTGGCGGCCGGCGTGCTGGCCGGCATGGTGTGGGCGCTGCGCCAGCCGCAGGCCGGCTTGGTGGAGCCCGATGACATTGATCACGAGGCGGTGCTCGCCATTGCCAAACCCTACCTGGGCGAACTGGTGGGCGTGTATGGCAACTGGTCGCCGCTGCAAAACAGGGGGCCATTGTTTGCCGAGGAACTGGCGTTGGACGACCCCTGGCAGTTCAAAAATTTCCGGGTCGCTTGACTGCCGGAAAAGTTGTCATTGCCGGCTGTTATTTTTGTCACTGCGAGCCATCCGTACCCGGCCCGATACCGCACACGG
>NZ_JACUUE010000121.1 GCF_014859475.1 Rhodoferax sp. | reverse complement strand
GACGTTCCTCCCACGGGGGAACTTTACAAGCCACCTTCGGGTGGCTTTTTTTTGAACGTCAAGGTCCTAAGAATCGCTGGAAACCCGCTGTGCACGCGCATTTCGAATGCTGGCAGGTGACTGCAACCCATAAGAGCCGTTCACGACAGGCAGCTTAGAGATCACCCAGTTCGCTTTCGGTCAGAAGCCGATCATGGCGTTCTGCATGGTTCCAATAACAGCCACATGACCGAGCCCATGATGAGTCGTTAGTTTGACAGCTCGATGAAAAAAGTGCTGGATGCAACACGGCCGGTTAGCACTCAGGGCTTTTGGGTAGCTCCTGTCACGCGATTGCGGCAGTGCTTTTGCGTGGATGGTGTTGCTGCTGTTACAAGGAAGTACGTCAAAGAAGACTGCAATTACACTTCGACACTCCAAATCAAGCCAGTCAGCACGACCGGATGAACATAGCCCTGCGCACTGAGCCTGCCGACTTTCCTCGGTTTTAGGCTAAAAGCCTTGGCACCTGTTGGCACATCGGGCACGCCACTTTGCTACTTTTTTTTCCTGCATTACCCCTTTCACTTTTTCACTCAACACCATGACCGAAACCACGTCACTCGCTCCCAACACTTTATTCATCGAAATCACCGGTGCTGGCCAGCCCGAGGTGGATGGCCTGTATGTGCCGTCCAACGCGCCGCCCGCCAAGTCAGAATCAGGCACTGTCTCCAGTCAGGGTTACTGGAACGGCAGGCGTGCCTGGGACCGCGCCGATGGCCAGTCGGCCAGAAGCCCCGCCATTTCCTATTCCAACAGTTACAAGTCCTGGCGCATGAGCCGACTCGATGGCCATCTTGCCTATGAGATCACCTGCGACGACGAGCTGCCGCCCACCGATCGGGCATGGAACGTTTACAAAATGGGCGTCGCGCCCGCGCCCAGGGTGGTGATCCACCACGTCGATCCGAGGCAGCCCTGCCCGCCACCCAATGTGGTCTTTGTGTTGGGAGGCCCCGGCGCCGGCAAAGGCACGATGTGTGAACTGGCAGAAATCCAGCTGGGCTGGACACACCTGTCCGCTGGCGATTTGCTGCGTGCCGAGCAGGCAGCGGGCGGCCCGACGACCGACATCATCAAGGAATACATCGCCGCCGGAAAGCTGGTGCCCAATGAAATCGTGGTACGCCTGTTGAAAGATGCCATGGAGCAGACGACCCGAAGCACCGGCAAGCGTAACTTTTTGATCGATGGTTTTCCGCGCTCGCTGTCGAACCTGGAGGCGTGGTTCGAAGTCTTCGGACGGGCCGCGCAGCTGCCGACCATGTTGTACCTTGAGTGCCCGTTCGAAGTCCTTGAGCAGCGCATTCTGGGCCGGGCCAAATACTCTGGTCGGGCTGACGACAACGTCGCGGCCATGAAGCTGCGGTTTGACACTTTCAAGGCCGAGACGCTACCGACTGTTGCGTTGTTCAAGGGCAAAAGCAAATGCGTTGAAATTGACACCAGTCAGAGCCGCGAAGCAGTCTATTCTTTGCTGTGCAAGCAGCTTGCCGAATTCACCGATCCGCAACGGATGGCGCAGCCCCTGTGCGAAAAGGCAGAAATTCTGCTGGGTCTGAGGCCTTATCCAAGAAGCGCCTGAGCCGGGATTTGGGCTTGTCGGCATTAGCCATTTGAAGAGGATCAAGCAGGTATGACCACTGCCACCATTGAAGAAAAAAACCGGCTGCAAGATTTTTACGTGAGCATTCGCAAGGCGCTGGCCAGCCTTGAGGCGCGTCTGGACGAGTACGCGCAAGAGGTGCAAACCCGCAAAGAGTACATGTGGTCGGCACAACGCGATATGGATCATCTTGAGAAAATTGCGGTGCGCCAGACCATAGAGCAAACGCTTGACAGTGCCGATGCACTCAAAGTGCAGCAAAAAAAGCTGCTCAAACTGATGCGTTCGCCTTACTTTGGCCGCTTTGACTTTCAGCGCGACGGCGAAGAAAGCAAGCTGCCCATCTACATTGGGGTACACCATTTTCGTGATGAGGCAGCGCGTGAAACGCTGGTGTATGACTGGCGCGCGCCAATCTCGTCCATGTTTTACGACTTCGAAACCGGCCCGGCTTATTACACGGCGCCCATGGGCGAGGTGCGGGGCCGCCTGACGCTCAAACGCCAGATGCGTATTCGCGACAGCGCGCTGGAATTTGTGCTCGAGTCAGGTGTCAACATTGTTGACGACGTGCTGCAGGAAGAACTCAGTCGCGCCAGCAATGACGAGGGCATGAAGAACATCGTCGCGACCATTCAGCGCGACCAAAACGCCATCATTCGCAATGACGATGCCCACACGCTCATCATCCAGGGCGTGGCCGGCTCTGGCAAGACCTCCATCGCGCTGCACCGCATCGCCTATCTGCTGTATCGCTTCAAGGACACGCTGAGCTCTGACGACATCCTCATCATCTCGCCGAACCGCGTGTTTGCCGACTACATTGGCAACGTGTTGCCAGAGCTGGGTGAGGAGCAGGTGGCAGAGATCGGCATGGAAGACCTGGCAGCCGAACTGCTCGATCACCAGTATCGTTTCCAAACGTTTTTTGAGCAGACATCGATCCTGCTGGAAAAGGATGATGAAGCGCTCAAGGCCCGTATCTCGGCCAAGGCATCAGTTGATTTTTTGCGCCAGATTGGCACGTATGTGGAGCATGTCGAGGCCAGCTCATTCCAAGCTGCCGAGTGGCGCACCGGTCGCAAGATCGTGCCGGACTGGTTTTTTGCGGAAACCTGGCAAAAGCATCGGGGCAATACGCTCACCGAGCGGATAGCGCTGGTGCTCAAGGCGGCAGAAAGCCAGATCGGCATCCACTACAACTACGATTTGCTCATCGAAGAGCGTCAATCCTTGCGCGAAGCGATCCGCGCCATGGTGCGCAAGATCACGCTGCGCCAGGCCTATCAGGGTCTGTTTGACTGGATGGGTCAGCCCGAACTTTTCAAACCTGTAGGCGGCAAGCTTGAGTACGCAGACGTGTTTCCACTGATCCATCTGAAGATGCGGCTCGAGGGCATCAACAACCCGCGCAGCCGTGTCAAGCATTTGTTGATCGACGAAATGCAAGACTACACGCCAGTGCAATACGCCGTGCTGGGTCGTTTGTTCACTTGTCGCAAGACCGTGCTTGGCGATGCCACCCAATCTGTCAACCCTTACACCAGTTCCACCGCCGAGCAAATCAGCCAAAGCCTGCAATCAGCCACCAGCGTCAAGCTCACCAAGAGCTACCGCTCAAGCTGGGAGATCATGCAGTTTGCGTTGGCGATTTCGCCCAACCCGGAACTGGAAGCCATGCGACGCCGTGGCGAGCCGCCGCGCGTGGTGTCATGCCAGCGTGCGGCGCAGATGGTCGCGCACTTGCGCAATGAGATCGAAGCCTTCAAGCAGTCCGATCACCACAGCCTGGCCATCATTGCCAAGACGCAAAAACAGGCAGCGCGGCTGCACAAATCTTTGGCGCAAGCGGATCTCGAAGTGCGCCTGCTGGATGCCGGCAGCGTAGGGTTTTCAAACGGGGTCATTGTTTGCACCGCGTACCTGGCCAAGGGGCTGGAATTTGACCGGGTCATCGTGGCCGATGTCAGCGCGGACAACTACCGCACCGAGATGGACCGCAATCTGCTCTACGTGGCCTGCACCCGCGCCATGCACCGGCTCACCCTCTACAGCGTGGGTGAGCCTTCGCCCTTGCTGCCCCAGGCACCAAGCGACGCGCAAGTGGCCTGATGCCGACCGGGTTTGTACAGCAAAGCCACATTTGCACAGGGAATGTCACACTGCCATTGGTAGTGCCTGGCCATCGCCTGAAACGTGGTCGGGCGATAAAACACCACATGCGTGGGGTCGCGCCGGTAGTGCCAGCGGGCAAACGCGGCGTCATCGGTCTGAAATGTTGTCATCACCGCGAGCCAGCCACCGGGCTTGAGCAGCTGATCCAGCCGGGCAAACTCAGCAAATGGGTGATGAAAATGCTCTACCACCTCGGTGCAGGTGATGAAATCGTAGCGTTGGCCCAGCACGGCCGGATCGTCAAAGAACAGCGGGTCGTAAAGGGCCATGCGGTGCCCGGCTTCGGTCAGCATGGCCGCCAATGCAGGCCCGGGGCCGCAACCGTAGTCCAAACCTGACAAGTTGGGTGCCAGTCGCTCAAGCAGCGGCGAGGCCAGTCGCGCCAGGAATTGGCGGTAGCGCACGTCATGTACGTCGTTGCGGTGCAGGTGGTATTGGGCGCGCTCGATGTCGCTGCTGGGCAATTGCGCCGGATCAACGAAAGTGGCCTCGCAAAAGGGGCAACGCCAGTAATCGTAGGGCGCGACCTGGATGAAATGTCTGCAGGACGCGGCCTGGCAGACGGGGCACTCACGCTGGGGCGACATCATGTGTCAGCACGCGCATGGGCGCTATCGGTCCGGGAAGGTGGTGCAACGCAAGGCCGCCTGCATGGGCCGGGTGCGAAACGCTCAAGAGCTTTGATCTGCGCATAAAGCTGCATTGTCGCAAAGCCTCAGGCGCATAGCGCGCACGTTATCGATGCATTGATCCCGCTCCCGTTGATGGCTCTAAAATTGGCCCTCCAGTCATCCGCCAACGACCACCTTTTGCATCAACTGCAGGGTCTCATGGCACTGCAATCTGCAGACAACCTCACTCCATTTTTTGCGTTACCAAATTCACTATCGTCGCGCGGCCGCCTTTGGCTTGGCTGCGGCGCTCATGTCCAGTGTTGGGCAGTCGTTTTTCATCGGCCTGTTTGGCGCGTCTATCCAGCAAGAACTGGTTCTGACGAAATCCCAATGGGGCGCGTTGTACGGTGTCGCCACCGGAACCAGCGGTGTGTTGATGTTCTGGCTGGGCGCACTGGCTGACCGGCTCACCATACGTCGTGCCATCACCTTCGCGCTTGGCGTTTTGGGGCTCGGTACCTTGCTCATGGCGCTTGCCAGCGGGTCGCTGATGCTGCTGGCGGGCTTGTTTTGCCTGCGTCTGGGGGGACAAGGGTTGACCGGGCACATGGCGATCGTCACTGCCACACGTTATGCCCGCCATCGCGGGCGCAGCATTGCCACTGCGACGTTTGGCTTTATTTTGGGTGAGGCACTGCTGCCGCTGGGCGTGACCGCCATGCTGGGCTTGACATCATGGCGCTGGGTCTGGGCTGGTGCGGCCGCCTTGGTAGTGTTGGTTGCACTGCCGGCGCTGCGCATGACCGCAAGACGCTTGCCGCGTGTGTCAACGCATGTGGATGCCCAAGGTATCCCTGTGGCGCGCCTGCGCCGGCGACACCTCTTGCGTCGCCCCACTTTTTACGCGGTGTTGTCGGTCGTGTTGGTGGCCCCTTTTGTTGTGACGGCGGTTTTTTTGCACCTGGGGGCCTTGTCGGCACTACGCCATTGGTCGGCGATACAGGTGGCACAGGGTTTTGTGGGGTTTGCCACAACACAGGCCGCCACCACCTGGCTGGCCGGGCGCTGGGTTGATCGTGGCAGCATGGTGGTGCTGTTTCGTTTGTATTTGCTGCCACTGGCAGTGGGTGTTTTGCTGGCGGCGCTGGCGCCACCGCCCATGGCGCTTTGGGGCCTGTTCCTTGGATTGGGGGCCACGGCAGGGGCCAACAGTGTGGTCTCGGCATCGTTGTGGGCCGAGGTTTTCGGGGTGGAAAACCTCGGCATGGTGCGCGGCGTTCATACCGGCCTGATGGTCATTGCCACGGCCGTGTCACCCATCGCCTTGGGATTTGCATTGGAGGCGGCGATGCCGCTATCGACGTTGGCAGGGGGCATCGCACTTTACGCTATTCTCGTGCCTGCGTTGGCTGCCCGATGGCTTACCACCCCTGAATTGCCATCGGAAGGCCAGTAGTCCGAGCCCTCAAACCGAATACATGAAAACACGGGCCACAAACAACGGGCCGGTGATCATCACAGACCGCGGCCGTCCGGCCCATGTGCTGATGCGCTTCCAGGACTATCTGCGCATGGCATGACGGTGGTCACTCGCAACGTCGCTGATTTCAAGCCCACCGGCGTGCCCATCATCAATCCGTGGGAGGCTTGACTGTCGCAAAAAATGCTGACAGACGTGCTTAAAACCATGGCCGGGCAATTGGAAGTCGTTGCACGCTTCCCGGACGCTGCACAGTCAGATTCCGCTGCGTTGCTGACAACGAAGCGCTGAAAGCCGTTCGTTGAGGGGGGTCAAAAATGCGTCTTTTTAAGTTCCGTGTAACAGCGTCGTAGGCACCTGCCAACTTGCTTGCAGCCGAGGCGTTGGCTTCTATAAGAGGGCTTTCACCCGAGAAGGCAGGATGTCGTTGAGGCAGCGCGTGTGGCCGAGCGGGCAAACGCGCGCAAAGCAAGGTGCGCAGTCCAGCGGCGGCTGGTAAGTGGTGTCCGCCTTGAGCCACAGCACCTTCGCCAAATCGTTAAGTGGCGGCGTGTGCAGCGGGCTGGTGGAGCCAAAAATAGCCACTTGCGCCACGCCAAACCCTGCCGCCACATGCATCAGGCCCGAGTCGTTGCTGACCATGCTTTTGCAGGCGGCGATCACGCCCAAAGCCTGCAGCAGGGTGGTTTTGCCGGCCAGATTGAGGCAGTGCCCGGGGCGTTGCGCGTTGACCGGGTCCGCGATGCTGGCGCACAGCGCGGCCTCTTTGCCCGAGCCCAGCAGCACCACAGGCAAATCCAGTTGCGCCGCCAGCGCGGCAAAGTGGTGCGCCGGCCAGCGCTTGGCCTCGCCGTATTCGGCACCCGGCGCAAACACGTGGTAGCCCATGCGCGTCAGATTCAAGGCAGCCAGGGCAGCTTCTACCTCGGCCGTCGCGAGTTGCAGCTGCGGCCTGTCGGTGGCCACATCTTTTTCGCCGCTCAAGGCCGAATAAAACGCCACCATGGGCGGGCGCTGACCCTTGGGCGGGTTGCCCAGGCGCTGCGTCAACAGCCCGATGCGGGCCTCGCCCTGGTAACCAACGCGCCTGGGAATGCCCGCCAGCCAGGGCAGCAGCGCGCTCTTAAACGAATTGGGGCAGACGTAGGCGGCATCGAAGCGGCCCTTGAGTTGCTGCGCCAGGCGCCAGCGTTCGCGCCATTGCAGGCCGCCATGGGCAAACGGGAATTCGATCACCTCGGCCACCTGCGGCATGGCGCGGTACACCGGGGCCACCCAGGGCAGCGCGCCCACGGTGAGCTGCTCGCCGCGCGCTGCCAGGCGACGCAGCAGCGGCTCGGTCATGACCGCGTCGCCAATCCATTGCGGGGCAATGATGAGCGAGCGCTTCGTCATCGCAAGCCCGCCGTGTCACGCACGATACCGCACACGGACTTTGAACAGAGACTTCGTCACTGCGAGC
>NZ_JACUUE010000006.1 GCF_014859475.1 Rhodoferax sp. | reverse complement strand
GTCGCGCAGGTAGTCAAAGCCGTATTCGTTGTTGGTGCCGTAGGTGATGTCGGCGCGGTAGGCGGCCTGCTTTTCTTCGCGCGACATGTTGGGCAGGTTGATGCCCACCGACAAGCCCAAATAGTTGTACAAGCGGCCCATCCACTGGGCATCGCGATTGGCCAGGTAGTCGTTGACCGTGACCACATGCACGCCATTGCCACTCAGGGCGTTCAAATACACGGGCAAGGTGGCGGTCAGGGTTTTGCCTTCGCCGGTGCCCATTTCGGAAATCTTGCCGTTGTGCAGCGACATGCCGCCGAGCAATTGCACGTCAAACGGACGCAGTTTCATGATGCGCTTGGAGCCCTCGCGCACCACGGCAAAGGCTTCGGGCAGCAAGGCATCAAGCGTTTCACCCTTGGCCAGACGGTCCTTGAAGGCCTCGGTCTTGGCGCGCAACTCGTCCTCGGAGAGCTTTTCGAGGTCGGCTTCCATGGCATTGATCTTGGCCACGGTGTTGCGGTATTTTTTGATCAGGCGGTCATTGCGACTGCCGAAAATTTTGGTGAGGAAGTTGATGGCCATGAATACGGGGCGTGCAGCGCTGACCCAGTGGGGTTAGCCCTGCGACGCCATCCTTTTTTACGAACAGACTGAAATGGGAATAGCGCAACAACCGTCGATCGCCGTCAAACGCTACAAACTGCACCAATTTTACCTGCGCGCCGGGCCGCACCGCCAAGCCCGCGCCAGCTGCCCGGACAAACACCGCCTGTGAGGGTGACCGGGCATCCGTGATAATCCTCTGCCACCCTGATCAGCTCAAAAAATGAACCGCCACCAGCCCGCCATGACCTTGCTGCAAGCCAGCCAGAACAACGCCAGCCTGGCCAAGCTGATGGCGCTGAATCAAGAATCGAAGGCGCGCCTGGACGCCATTGCCCCACTCATCCCTGACACACTGCGGGCCAATGTAATTGCCGGCCCGCTCACCGAGGGAGTCTGGTGCCTGCTCTTGAGCAACACCACCACGGCCGCCAAACTGCGCCAGCTGGTGCCGGCTTTCGAGGCGCAGTTGCGCGTCAAAGGGCTCGACGTAAAAAGCATCCGGCTCAAAATCAGCGGTTCCAGCCGTCCGGGCAGATAGTTGCGGCTCTCCCGACACATAAAATCAAACATGACTCCAGCCGAACTTGAAGAAACCGCCGGCCTGCAAAGTTGCCAGGCCAGCATCCGTGCTGCCATGACCTTGATTGACGCGCGGGTGGACGAATACGCCAGAGAAATCCAGACGCGCAAAGCCTACATGTGGGACGCGCGACGCGACATGGATCACATCGAAAAAATTGCGGTGTGCCAGACCATCGAGCAAGACATGGATTGCGCCGAGGCGCTCAAGACACAGCAGCAAAAACTGGCCAAACTGATGCGCTCGCCCTACTTTGGCCGCTTTGACTTCCATCGGTTGGGCGATCCGCAAGCCCTGCCCGTTTACGTCGGGGTGCATCACTTTCGCGACGATGCGGCGCACGAGACGCTGATTTACGACTGACGCGCACCCATTTCGTCGATGTTTTACGACTTTGAACCCGGCCCGGCAAATTACCTGGCTCCGGTGGACGAAATCGCCGGGCAGCTCTCGCGCAAGCGCCAGATGCGGGTTCGCGATGGCGCGCTGGAGTTTGTGCTCGAGACCGGTGTCAACATCGTCGATGACGTGCTGCAAGATGAACTCAGCCGCGCCAGTAACGACGAGAGCATGAAAAACATCGTGGCCACCATTCAGCGTGACCAAAATGCCATCATCCGCAACGACGACGCGCACGCGCTCATCATCCAGGGCGTGGCCGGCTCGGGCAAAACCTCGATCGCGCTGCACCGCATTGCCTACCTGCTGTACCGTTTCAAAGACAGCTTGAGCTCGGACGACATTTTCATCATTTCACCCAACCGCGTGTTTTCCGACTACATCGGCAACGTGCTGCCCGAACTGGGTGAAGAGCAGGTGGCCGAAATCGGCATGGAAGACCTGGCCGCCGAACTACTGAACCTTCAGTACCGGTGTCAGACTTTTTTTGAGCAGACCACCGTTTTGCTCGAAAAGGTGTGAACGGCTGTCGGTTTCCGCGTAAATCTGGTGTCGAGAACCTTCCGGTCGTGCTCACCCGCTGAGTTCGCCGGCTTCTTTGAACTTCCTTTGAATTGAATTGAGGGGCCCGCTGCGTTGGTCACGGAGGTGTCCTTTTCGAAGCTGCTTTGGATTGGGATAGCGGCAGTGAGCCAAGGCTGTGGCATGGCGCGGCGCCGGTCTTTTGCGTTACAAATCGCTTTGCCTGTGTCAGAAGCAGGCGCGACAGTGCCAGTAACTTGCAGGTCCACACACTGCCGCGCCCCGAGGCCCTACTGGAGAGCAACGTTGCGTGCGTAGTATTTCACGAAGCGTGGGTGGCTGTCCAGACACTGATTTCACGCATGGGCTGGACTGCCCATGCAAACCGATCAACCACCGCCGAGACTCTTTCTTTGCGCTCGCTGCCGCAGCGCCGTCATCATTTGCAGCCACTGTGACCGTGGTCAACGCTATTGCAGCGCCGCTTGTTCGCACCAAGCCCGAAGGTGCGCCCAGCGCGCAGCCGCCAAGCGCTATCAGGACAGCCGCAAGGGCCGTCACGCGCACGCCAACCGCCAGAGGCAATGGCGCTCGCGTCAACAAATAGTGACGCATCAGGGTAGCCCACCACCGCCCATTTTTGATGTACTCCCAACCGACCAAGCAACAGCCTCGCAAGTCGGCGTAAATCAGAACTGCAAGTGCCACTTTTGTGGCCGTGCGGTATCCGTTTTTGTACGTCAGGACTTCCTGCGCTGTCGTTTTCGTCACCCCTTGAGCCAACCAGCATGGCGTACCGATTCACATGAGCATTACCCCTGAACTCACAGCGCAAATCCTGCGCTACCACCACGCCGAGCACTGGCCGGTGGGAACCATCTCGTCCCAGTTGGGCGTACACCGCGAGACCGTCATGCGCGTGCTGACCCAAGCCGGCGTAACCCCAAACGTGCCGGCACAACGAGCCTCGGGCGTGACCCCCTACATGCCCTTTATCGAGCAGACCTTAAAGCAGTTCCCCAATCTCACTGCCAGCCGTCTGTACGCCATGGTCGCACAGCGGGGCTATGGCGGTCGCCCCGACCACTTCCGCCACATCATCGCCAGGCACCGCCCGTGCCCGCCAGCCGAGGCCTACTTGCGCCTGCGCACCTTGCCCGGTGAACAATGCCAATGCGACTGGGGTCACTTTGGTCATATCCAAATCGGTCAAGCTAAACGGCCATTGGCCTTTGTGATGGTTCTGTCCTGGTCCAGACGCATCTTCCTGCGTTTCTTCCTGGGCGCGCACATGGAGAACTTCCTGCGCGGCCATGTTCAGGCCTTTGAGTCATGGGGCTCGGCTTGCAGGGTCGTTTTGTACGATAACTTGAAGAGCGCTGTGCTCGCTGGCCATCCGCTTCAACCCCGCCTTGCTGGCACTCGCGGGGCATTACCACTTCGAGCCACGACCTGTGGCACCGGCCCGCGGTATTGCCCACGTGCTTGTCCATCTTTCCTTTTGCTCATTTCGTAATCTCCAATGTCTGAATTTAACCATCAACTATGGAGTCCGTTTTTCGGGGGCAAGATCAGTCATGTGTCTCAAGACGGACCGAAGTTTGGCAGGCCGTACCGGCTTGCTCAACAGTATCAAACCAGCCGCTTCGACCTCCTGCCTGGCCCGAGCATCAGTGTCCCCGCTGATTACGCAAGCCGGGATTTTCTGGCCCGCCAGAATTTGCAGCCTGCGCACAGCTTCGATGCCGTTGACGCCATCGCCCAAGCGTAAGTCACTGATGATGATGTCGGGAGGTTGGTCCTTCTGCAAGCCATCCGCAGCCATTTTGGCGCCTTCGGCTGCGATGACAGAATATCCCCATGCGGTCAGCATGCCTGCCAAAGCCTCTCGTCCCATCGCATCATCCTCAATCAGCAGCACATGGCGACCTGTTGTTTCATTGGGGACGGACGACAGCAGGTCGTTTTCGTCGCGCATCTCAAGATTGGACTTGCTAAGTGGCACCGTGATGGTCACGCGCGTCCCCGCACCCAATGCGGAGCGAAGCGAAATGGGAAGGCCCAGAAGCCGACAGCAGCGTTCCACGATGCTCAAGCCAACGCCCAAACCCAATCGACGATCACGTTGCGGATTGGCGACTTGATAGAACTCCTGAAACACCTTCTGCTGATCTTCGGGCGCGATGCCAATACCACTGTCCCACACCTCGATGCGCGCGTGGGTGCCAGAAAGGGTTGGTCGACAAGCCACCAGGATGCTTCCGGCACGGGTATACCGGATTGAATTGTTGACGAGATTAAGCAGGATCCGACGCAGCAGAGTGGGGTCCGTCTTTAGCCAGACTGCAGAGGGTCGAACACGCAAACGCAAGCCTTTCGCATTCGCCTCGTTCGCAAGACCGTGTTGCAAGGCATCAAACAGGGTGCTGATGGGAAAGGACTGGATTTGGATTTGGGTTGATTCGACATCAAGGCGGGAAAGGTCGAACATGTCATCCAGCATGTCCTGCATTTCGCGCACTGCAGCTTTCGCACTGACCACCAGTCCTTTAGATTGCGGGTCGCTTGAAAACAGATCGAGTCGATCAATGAACATACCCAAGGCGTGGGCCGGTTGGCGCAGGTCGTGGCTGGCCGCAGCCAAAAATCGGGACTTGTCCAGATTGGCTTGTTCTGCCTCGGCGCGTTTATCGCGCAGCTCTTGGTTTGCCTGTAACAACTCTTGGGTTCGCTCTTGCACGCGCTGTTCAAGTAGCTCATGACTTGACTGCAGTTGGGTCAGATAATGCTGTCGTTCTCCAAAGGTACGTGAGATGGCGGCAAACCAGGGTCGCCAAATGCCGGGAATGTCGGGCATGACTGGCTGCTCAGTGTCGGTGGCCCCGCGTGTCACAAAATCAGCGATCAACAAAGCGGGCGACACATACATGCGCCACAGTACATACTGGATCACAAAGGCGCTGAGCACTAGCACCAGCAGAAGGTAAAACTTGTTTGTATAAGCTTTGGCAACACGTGCGTTCACGGTGGCTTGCGGCAGTTTGAACACAAGCGTCCAGCCAGGGGCACCAAGGCTGGAAGTAAACAACAGGTCATCACCCTTGCGCACGCCTTGCAATTGGGACTTCCCAACCGCGCCATGCCAGTCCGGCGACAGCACGCTGTCTATGCGCTTGATTCCGTCAGGGCCGACTGCTGTTTTTTCGGAACGGTCACCCAGGATTTGGCCTTGCGCATTGGCAATGACCAACATGCCATCAGGGTCAGGAAAGTGACGTAAAAACGCGTTCAGAAAATCAAGCTGCAGATCAGTGGCCACCACGCCCACGAATTCGTCGCCCCAATACACGGGTGCGCCGTGCGACACCATCAGACCAGCCCCAACCTGATCCAGGTAGGCCTTGGTCCAATAAGGTTGCCGCCCTGGATTGTTCTCTGGTGAACCGGCTGTGGCCACTTCATATGTCCAGGCATGTGCCAGAAAGCTTGCAATGGAGTGTTCGTCTGCCAAAAAATCCTTCTTGGGAGCCCAGGGCGCGACCACCAGCAAATCTTTGGAGGCCGCATTGAAATAGGTCCAGCGCAGAAAATCTGATGTTCGCAAGCCATCTCCCAAGCGATCCAATATGGCAACACCTAAATCATGATTGGAAGGTGCGCCACCCGCGCGTGGCTGTTTCGCCCCACTAAGGGCCAACATCTGCCCCACGCGCTGCGCCGGCGGCCACGCGGCCCGCTCTTCAAGGCTGAACTCACCCGCGACGGCTGCGAGCTGGCCACTGCCAAGTGACTTTTGAACCAGATTGGCGCTTGATCCGGGCTCATTCTTGGGGAAATTGTTGGCCCAACTGCTAAGTTGCGTTATTTCATCCGAGGCAGCCTTGATGATGGTCTTGAGGTTTACTGCGCTTTCCTGCACCCGCTGTTTGATCAGGTTCACCTCAATGGCGAACTGACGCTGCCAACCACTCCAGAAAATGCCTCCAACAAGCATGAAAAAAATCACCGACCAAAGTATGATGGCCCGGCGGTAGTATTGGGCCAGTGCATGTGGACCGATTACCTTTGGACGCAAAACCTGATCTGTCGGGGAGGGTTGGGGATTCACAAAATGATTTTTTGAAGAGCACATGCCGCCCAAGAAGGCCAGCTGGTTTTTTTTGCTACTACGGCTAATTCATTGTAATTGCCGGTCACTTCAAAAGGAATTCCCAACTCGATGCCAATTGTGCCGAATTCGAGCAAGGTCAGGCCCACAAGGGCATCGACCTCGGCACGGGCCGGGGCTTTTGTTTCGCTAAGGTAGGGTCGGGGCGTGCTCATGCCCGGATTTTGGCATCCTGCAATATACTGGTCAAATGAACAGTATTGTTTCAGCCAGTCAACCCGTCTCCGTTTCGGAAGCACCATTGCTGGCCTTGCTCATCCGAAACCGCGTGTGTGCTGGCTTCCCATCCCCGGCTGAAGACCTCGGTGCCAAGCGCATCGACCTGACGCAGGTGTAGATCACCCATCCACAAGCCACTTACTTCCTGCGCGCCAGCGGGCATTCCATGGTCGAAGCGGGCATCTTTGACAATGAGATCCTGGTGGTGGACCGGGCCATCAAGCCGCGCAATAACCACATCGTCGTCGCCGTGGTCGATGGCGACTTCACAGTGAAGCAACTCTATCAGCGCCAGGGCCGCATCAAGCTCAAGGCGGCCAATCCGACTTTCCCCGACATTGTCCCCACAGACGGCTAGACCATTGAAATCTGGGGCGTTGTGACCAGCAGCATCAAGCAGTTTCCCGTTTGAGGTGCTGGCGTGTACGCATTAGTTGACGGGAACAACTTCTATGTGAGCTGCGAGCGGGTCTTCCGGCCCAGCCTCAACGCTTGTCCAGTGGTCGTGCCCAGTAACAACGATGGCTGCGCGATAGCCCGCAGTAACGAAGCCAAGGCACTGGGCATCAAGATGGGTGCGCCCTGGCTCCAGATCAAGCATCTGGCTGAATCCGAGGGCCTGGTAGCCTTGTCAGCCAACTTTGCCTTGTACGGCGATCTGAGTGACCGCATGATGAGCTTGGCAGCGGGTCTTGGCCCAAGGCAGGAGATTTACTCCATCGACGAGTCCTTTATCGACCTGACCGGCGTGCGGGGTGACTTGGTGGAGCGCAGTCACAAGATTCGCTCTCGCATCCTGCAATGGGTCGGCATCCCGTGCGGTATCGGTATCGGCGCCACCAAGACCCTGGCCAAGCTGGCCAATCACATCGCCAAGACGGCCGAACGTAAACCCGGCAGCTATCCTGAGCACCTGGCGCAAGTCTGCAACCTGGCGGTATTCTGACGACTTATCTTTCGAGCAAGGACTACCCCACGACCTTGCGTCGCGTGGTGGTCAAGGACGATGCCGGCAAGCGCCTGGTGTTTCTGACCAACAACTTTGCTTTGAAGCCGGAACTGGTCGCCGACCTGTACCGGCAACGCTGGCAGGTGGCGTTGTTCTTCAAATGGATCAAGCAGCATTTGCGCATCAAGGTGTTTTTTGGCACCAGCGAGAACGCCGTCAAGACGCAGATATGGATTGCCATATCGACCTACTTGCTGATTGCCATCGCAAAGAAACGTCTGCATCTTGATCATCACAGCCTGTATCAAATCCTACAAATCCTGAGCTTGTCCATGTTTGAAACTATCCCAATAAATCAACTACTTACGCCACCCAAAATAAATTCAGACCCAGATTTCGAGCCAAATCAGCTCGCTCTCCTTTGAAGAACGTTGGGACACTACTGTATTGATGTGTAAACTTACACGCATAAAAAGCGCTGACATCGTCAAAAAGATCAAGGCCGATGGCTGGTTTTTGGCGCATCTGACGGTGCCACCCCCAGAGAAAGGCATGTCGCTGCCCACGGCGCGCAGCATCCTCAAACAAGCGGGCCTGTGAGGCCGTACGCAAGCCCACCATTTTGTTCTGAGTCATGACCACCCCCTCCCCCCAACCCGGCAACCCCAAATCGCTCTCCGGCCTGTTGCCCTTCTTGCGGCCCTACCGCGGCCGCATCGGCCTGGCGCTGCTGTTTTTGGTGCTGGCCGCCGTGGCCACGCTGGCTTTTCCGCTGGCCTTGCGCAACCTGATCGACGGTGGCCTGGTGCAGACCGACCGGGGCGCGCAGGTGATGGCCTTGCGCGAGCATTTTGTGGCGCTGTTTGCCGTGGCGGTGGCTTTGGGTGTGTTTTCAGCGGCACGCTTTTACATGGTGAGCTGGCTGGGCGAGCGCATTACCGCCGATGTGCGCAATGCTGTGTATAGCCACGTGCTGCAGCAAAGCCCGGCGTTTTTTGAGACCACACAGACCGGCGAGGTGCTGTCACGCCTGTCGGCCGACACCACGCTGGTGCAAACGGTGGTGGGCTCGTCGCTGAGCATGGGGCTGCGCAATCTGGTGATGGGCATTGGTGCTCTGGCGGTGCTGGTCTGGACCAACCCGATGGTGATGGTGCAGGTGCTCGGTGTACTGGTGCTGATTGTGCTGCCCGCAGCCTGGTTTGGTCGGCGGGTGCGCAAGCTCTCACGCGCCAGCCAGGACCGCGCCGCCGATGCCAGCGCCATTGCAGCCGAGGTGCTCAATGCCATCCCCGTGGTGCAAAGTTACACCGCTGAAGGGCGTGAAGCAGCGCGTTTTAACCAGGCCACCGACAACGCGTTTGAGGTGGCGGTGCGCCGATCAAAGGCACGCTCGGTGCTGGTGGCCTTCATCATCATCGCCACATCGGCGGCGCTGCTGTGGGGCCTGTACCAAGGCACGCAGGCGGTGATGGCCGGGCGCATCAGTGCCGGGCACTTGGGGCAAACGGTGCTGTACGTGATCATTCTGGCCAGTGCTTTTGCCATTTTGGGCGAGGTCTATGGCGACCTGTTGCGCGCTGCCGGAGCCACCGAACGGCTGATGGAATTGCTGGCAAGCCAGTCTTCGGTGATGTCGCCACCGCATCCCACTGCAGCCCCGGTGCCGGTGCCGGGCAGCAAAGTGCAGTTTGAGCATGTCACGTTTCATTACCCTTCGCGACCCGGGCAGGCGGCATTGACTGATTTTTCCTTGGACATTGCCCCCGGTCAGACCGTGGCGCTGGTGGGGCCCAGCGGAGCTGGCAAGAGCACGGTGTTTCAGCTGTTGCTGCGTTTTTACGACCCCGCCGCGGGGCGGGTGCTCAAGGACGGTGTGCCAACGCGTGAGCTGGCGCTGACCGACCTGCGTCATGGCATTGGCATCGTGCCGCAGGACGCGGTGATTTTTTCCAGCAGCGCGCTGGAGAATATTCGCTACGGCAGGCCCGACGCCAGCGACGCCGAGGTGCGCGCTGCGGCACAGGCGGCTTTTGCCGAAGAGTTCATCAGTGCCCTACCCCAGGGTTTTGCTACCTTTTTAGGCGAGCGTGGTGTGCGCCTGAGCGGCGGCCAGCGTCAGCGCATTGCGATTGCCCGCGCCATGCTGAAGAACCCGCCGCTGTTGCTGCTCGACGAGGCCACCAGTGCGCTAGACGCCGAAAGCGAGCGCATGGTGCAGGCCGCGCTGGAGTCAGCCATGCGCGGGCGCACCACGCTGGTGATTGCGCACCGCCTGGCCACTGTGATCAAAGCCGACCGCATTGTGGTACTGGACCAGGGCCGGGTGGTAGAACAAGGCACCCACGCCGAGCTGCTGGCCGCCGGCGGCCTTTATGCCGGGCTGGCGGCGCTGCAGTTCAATGGCAATTAGCGGCCTCAGGCCAAGTGGCGCAGCTCACGCAGTGCCACCGACACCGGTGCCAGGTCTGCGCCCTGGGTGCTGATGGTTTGCAGCAGTTTGCACAGGCGCTCGATGCTGGCGGCATTGGCCGCGGCCCAGCTCTGCACATCGTCATAACGCTGCAGCACGCTTAGGCTGATCTGGTTGGCAATGGCATACACGTCTTCGCGCGCACTGCCGCGGGCCTGCGTTTGCCACAGGCTGTCGGTGGGCAGGCGGTTGATCTGGGCCCGCCAGGCGCTCAGGCCCAGCCTGCTGTCAATCCCAAAATAGGTTTGGGCAGCCTGGGCCAGCGTGGTGTTTGCCTGCTCGGTCAGGTCCACGAGGTCGAGCGCCGGGAAGACGAATTCGAGCGCACTGAGCTTGCGTGCCAATTCCGGGGCCACACCCGCCTGCTCCAGTTTTTGCGTGCCCTGTTCCAGGCCTGCCAGGGCACCGGTGGGCAACCAGGCGTCCAGATGGGCGTGCAATTCACGGGCTCCGGGCTGGTAACGCGCAATCAGGGTCGGCAAATCAGACGACTTGTTGCGTGCGCGCAGCATCCAGCGCGAGGCACGTTGCGCAATGGCAATGAGTTTGCTCAGCAGGTCAAGCTGCAAGCTGCTGGCCACGACACCGTCGAGCGCGTCGATCTGGGCCCACAAGGGTTCCAGGTCAAGAATTTCCAGCGCCAGCGTGTAGGCGCGCACCACATCGGCCGTGCTCGCTGCGGCTTCAGTGGCCAGAAAGTTGACAAAGGTGGCGCCACTGCGGTTGACCACGGTGTTGGCAACATAGGTGGCGATGATTTCGCGCTTGAGCGGGTGCTGGTCGATGGCCGTGGCAAACTTTTCGCTCAAGGCTTTCGGAAAATAAGCTTTCAGGACCCGGGAGAAATAGGGGTCGTCCGGCAAATTGCTGGCCAGCAGGTCGTCAAACACCGACATCTTGGCGTAGGCCAGCAGCACCGCGCCTTCGGGTGCCGTCAAGCCCTGGTTGAGCGAGCGGCGGCGCACGATTTCATCGTCGCTCGGCAAGAACTCGATGGCACGGTTCAGCCGCCCGGCCCCTTCCAGCCACTGGATCAGGCGCTGTTGACCGCCCAGCACATACAGTGGCCGGTGGCAGGCCACGTCGAGCGCCTGGGTCTGGTAGTAGTTGTCGGCCAGCACCAGCTGGGCAACTTCGTCGGTCATCGAGGCCAGCAGGTCGTTGCGCTGCTTGAGCGTGAGGTCGCCTGCCTCCACCACCCGGTCGAGCAAAATCTTGATGTTGACCTCGTGGTCAGAGCAATCGACGCCGGCCGAGTTGTCAATGGCGTCGGTGTAGATCAGGCCGCCGGTCTGGGCAAACTCGATGCGGCCGAGCTGGGTGCAACCCAGGTTGCCGCCCTCCACCAACACCTTGCAGCGCAGTTGCCCGCCGTTGACCCGGAACGCGTCGCTGGCCTTGTCGCCCACTTGCGCATGGCTCTCTTGCGAGGACTTGACGTAGGTGCCAATGCCACCGTTGTAGAGCATGTCTGTCGGGGCCTGCAGCAGCGCATGGATCAGCTCGTTGGGCGCCAGCGTCTGCGCCTCGATGCCCAGCACCTCGCGCGCCGCCGCTGACAACGTGATCGACTTGGCCGTGCGCGGGTAGATACCGCCACCCTCCGACATGGCGCTGCGGTCATAGTCGTCCCAGCTCGAGCGCGGCAAATGGAACAGGCGCTGGCGCTCGGCAAAGCTGCGTGCCACGTCTGGCGCGGGGTCGATGAAGATGTGCCGGTGATCAAACGCGGCCACCAGCTTGATTTGCGTGGACAGCAGCATGCCGTTGCCAAACACGTCACCCGACATGTCGCCAATGCCGACCACAGTGAAGGGTGTTGTCTGGATGTCGTGCGACAAGGCCCTGAAATGGCGCTTGGCCGACTCCCAGGCGCCGCGCGCGGTGATGCCCATTTCTTTGTGGTCGTAGCCCACCGAGCCGCCCGAGGCAAACGCGTCGCCTAACCAGAAACCGTAGTCTGCCGAGACGCTGTTGGCCGTGTCGGAAAAGCTGGCCGTGCCCTTGTCGGCAGCCACCACCAGATAGGGGTCTGGCGCGTCGTGACGCACCACGTTCGCGGGCGCCACCACCTGGCCCTTGACCAGGTTGTCGGTCAGATCGAGCATGCCCGACAACATTTGCTTGTAGCAAGCAATGCCCTCGGCCCGGAACGCTTCGCGATCGCTCTGTGCTGGCGGGGTTTTCAGAATGAAACCGCCTTTGGAGCCGACCGGTACGATCACGGTGTTTTTGACCTGCTGGGCTTTCACCAGGCCCAGAATTTCGGTGCGGAAATCTTCCGGACGATCAGACCAGCGCAGTCCGCCGCGGGCCACCTTGTTCATGCGCAGATGGATGGCTTCAACGCGCGGTGAATAGACCCATATCTCGAACATTGGCTTGGGCTCGGGCATGCCAGGCACATCGTGCGACTGGAATTTAAAGCTCATGTAGGGCTTGTGCGCCCGCTCGGCTGTGGTCTGCCACACGTTGGTTCGCTGCGTGGCCAGAATAGTCTGGTGGTACTGGCGCAGGATGCGGTCTTCGTCCAGGCTGGCCACCCCGCCCAATTGGGCAATGATGTCTTCATTGATACTGGCTTGCAGCGTGGCCCGGTCGGCCTCCAGAGCCGGGTCGAAGCGTGCTTCAAAGAGTCGGTACAGGGCTTGCGCCAGCCCGGCATTTTTGTACAGCGTGGCTTCCAGGTAACTCTGGCCGTACGGAAAATCAAGCTGCTTGAAATATCGGGTGTAGGCGCGCAACACCGCAATGGCTCGCGCATCGAGCGTGGTTGCCAGCACCAGCTTGTTGAGATCGTCGCTGTCGAGAACTTTGCACCAAACGCGCACGAACAGGGCTTCGAAGCGCTCGCGGATCACGGCAAAGTCGGCCTCTGGCGGCAGTTGCAGTCCCAGGTCGTGAATCCAGTATTGGATGCCATCGGTATCGGGCTTCACGCCCTCCAGGCGGTAGGGGTGCTCGTCGAGCACGCGCGCGCCCATGCGCTCGAGTACCGGCAGCGAATCCGACAGCGCCACCTTGCTCAGGCTGAAAATCTTGAAGCGCACCATGCCGGGCGCGCTGTCGAGCGGCCGGTACAAACGCACCGCCATCGCCTGCTGCTGCGACAGGCTGTCGAGCACCTTTACATCGTCGGCGGCCCTGCGGCCGGAAAAATCTTCCTGGTAAGCGGTGGGAAAGCTGTCGGCAAAACGCTCGGCCAAAGCCAGGCCATGGCTCTCACCATGAATGTGCAGCAAGGCTTGCCTGCAATCGTCTTCCCAGCGTTGGCAAAGACGGGTGATGCGTGCTTCGAGCGCCGACACATCGACCGCTGCGGGCTCCTGCTGGTCAGCACGAATGAAGTAATGGATGCGCGCCAGCGGGCTGTTGGTCAGCGTCGGCGTGTACTCGATGGACTGACCGTTCAGCGAGCGGCAGAGTTCGTCACCAATTTTGGAGCGCAGCTCGGTGTTGTAACGGTCGCGGGGCACGAACACCTGTGCCGAGGTGAAGCGGCCAAAAGGATCGCGGCGCAGGAAGACGCGCACGCGCTGGCGCTCTTGCAAACGCAAAATACCCACTGCGTGGTCGGTTAGCGTAACGGTATCGACCTGAAACAGTTCGTCGCGCGGGTAATCATCAAGAATCGTCTGCAAGGACTTGGCGGCATGGCTCTCGGGCAGCACGCCCACGGCAGCCATGACATCGGCGGCGCGGCGCCGGATTTGGGGAATGTCCGTAACCGCAGCAGCGTAGGCCTTGGAGGTGTAAAGCCCCAGAAAGCGGGCTTCGCCAATGACTTTGCCAGCGGCATCATAGCGTTTGACCGTCAGGCAATCGAGCCAGGCCAGACGATGCACGGTGGCCCGCGTCATGGCCTTGGTGACCAGCACCAGCTGGTCTGAATCCAGAAATTCAATGGCATCAGCAGGCAGGCGACTCTCGGGCGTTTTGGGTTCACCGCGCAAAATACCCAGCCCCGATTCGGCCACAGCCACCAATTTGACGCCCGCCTCGTCGCGCACCAATTGGTAGTCGCGCGCGCCCAAAAAAGTGAAGTGCTGCGCTTCGAGCCAGTGCAGGAATTCAACGCCTTCCTGTTGCCCCTTGGCCGACAGGGGCGAGCGCGCAGAGTCTTCCCTGACGGATTGCAGATGCTTGAGCATGGGAGCCCAGTCGCTCACCGCGGCGCGCACATCATGCAACACCTGCGACAGCTCGGCGGCGAGCTGCTGGCGGTCAGACTCCAGCAAAATGCGGTCGCATTCGAGCAGAATCAGCGAAGAAATTTGAGCGCTATGGTCTGCGTTCTGCCGGGCCAGCCTGGCATGTTTGACCTTGCCGTTGGCATCGCGCTCGAGCGCCAGCAGCGGGTGCACGACCCAGTGCACCATGCGGCCGCTGCGGTTGATGGCCATGGTGACCGAGTCCACCAGGAAAGGCATGTCATCGTGCACCAGTTGAATGAGCGTGTGATCACTGTCAAAGCCGTCTTCAGCAAGCGCGGGATTGAAGACGCGAATGCGCTGGCCTGCTGCGTCAGGAGCAGCACCCAGCAAACGCCAGTGCGCAGAGGCCAGGGCCAGCAGCGTTGCTGCGCCACGCTGCTGCAATTCGTCGGGGTCGGTGTTGTCAAAATAGGCCGCCACGAAGTCGGCCAGCACGGGCGCAGCTGCACCGGCGTTCTCCAGGGTATAGGTACGCAGGTCAGCAGGGTTCGCATGGGTCATGCAGTTCTCCAGATAATGCTTTGAATAGCTGATATTTTAGGAACTGTAGCCCGTTAGCAGCGGCTGGCGGCGTATCAAATCATCTTGGTATGCAAAAAACACATGAGTAAATCAGGGCGTGTTTTGCCAGTCGAGCGTCCAGGCACCAGAGCTCACGTTTTGCAGCCACAAAGCGGCTGTGAGCGTCTTGCCATCGGTGACCTGTCCGTGGCGGCACCAATCGAGCAACTGCGCAGGAGTGGCCGTGAACACGTCCAGAAACTCACCTTCATCGAGCTGCCGTTGCCCGGCGCGCAAGCCACGCGCAAACCAGATGTCGATGAACTCGGTGGAATACGCAATGACCGGGTGCAACACGCCAGCATGGGCCCACTGGCTGGCGCTGTAGCCGGTTTCCTCACGCAGTTCACGCTGCGCACACTGGAAGCAGTCTTCACCGGCATCGAGCTTGCCAGCGGGAAACTCGATCATGACCCGGCCCACCGGATAACGGAACTGGCGCTCCAGCACAACCTGCACGGCGCCTGTGGCATCTTCGAGCAACGGCACAACCATGACGGCGCCTGGGTGCACCACATACTCGCGCGTGGCTTGGGCACCATCAGACAAACTGACCTGGTCGCGAAAAACGTGAAGAAGTTTGCCCTTGAAAAGTTCGGTGCTGCTGAGCTTCTTTTCGATCAAATGGTCAAACTGAGGCTTATCCATGCGCAGTCAAATTGGCCCAAGAAACCGCAGGATTACGTGGTCAGCATTTGGACAACGGCGTTGGCGCACAGGGTCATCAGACCGCCGGGAACGATACCCAGAACCAACAGCAGGGCGCCGTTGAGCGACAACACGGCGCGCACTTCAAAGGGCGACGTGATCTGACCCGCTGTGTCGGAGGGTGCATCAAAATACATGACCTTGACCACGCGCAAGTAATAAAACGCACCAATCAGCGACATCATGACGGCAAACACGGCGAGCACCAACTGAAGCGTGCCACCCGAAGCCACCAAGGCCTGCAGCACCGCCAGCTTGGCATAAAACCCGATCATGGGCGGGATGCCAGCCAGTGAGAACAGGCAGACGGCCATGATGGCGGCATAGAAAGGACTGCGCTGGTTGAGACCGGCGAAGTCGGAAATTTCTTCGCTCTCAAAACCATTGCGCGACAACAGCAGAATAACGCCGAAACTGACCAGCGTGGTCAACACATACGAGATCACATAAAACATGGCCGATCCGTAGGCGTTGGCAGCCGCTTCAGGCTGTCCACTCACGGCACCGGACATCATGCCGATCAGCACAAACCCCATGTGGGAAATGGTTGAGAAAGCCAGCATGCGCTTGAGGTTGGTTTGCATGATAGCCGCCAGATTACCGATGGCGAGGGAGCCGATGGCCAGCAGCATCAACATGGGCTGCCAGTCTGACGCCAGCGGCATCAGGCCTTCGACCAGAAGCCGGATCACCACGGCAAAGGCCGCCAATTTGGGCGCGCCACCGATCATGATGGTGATGGCGGTGGGTGCTCCCTGGTACACATCGGGAATCCACATGTGAAAGGGCACCACGCCGAGCTTGAAGGCCAGGCCCGCAACGATGAACACCAGGCCGAACACCAGCACCTGATGCTTGATCTGGCCAGCATGGATGGCTTTGAATGCCTCCTGCACATCGAGCGTACCGGTGGCGCCGTACAGCATTGACATGCCGTAGAGCAGGAAGCCAGAAGCCAGCGCGCCAAGCACAAAATACTTCATGGCAGCTTCGATCGACAAGGTGTGATCACGTCTGAGCGCCACCAGCGCGTAGCTCGACAGCGTCAACAACTCCACCCCCAGATAGATCACCAGGAAATTGTTGCCGGAAATCATGACGAACATGCCCAGCAGGGAAAACAGGCTCAGCACGAAAAGTTCTCCGCCGCGCAGCATGTCGCGCTCGGCCGCGTACTGCCGACCATAGACCAGCGAAACCATGACCGCGAGCGCGGCAAAACATTTGAGCCAGTTGCCCATGACATCGCTGACCACCATGTTGCCAAAGGCATAGATGGTTTGGCCACCGGAGGCGTAGCTGGCCTGCAGGGCAGCCACCACAGCAAGCGTGAGCATGGTCAGCAAGTAGGTGGCGGTGCGCGTGCGGCTTTTGACGCTCAAGTCAAACAGAAGAATCACGCAAGCCATGACCAACAGGATTATTTCTGGATAAACCGCGATCAAACTGATTTTGTCAATCATAGGTATCTCTTATCTCAAGGTTGTCAGTACAGACTGATCAGTTCAGTTTCGTGATGGCCACATGCTTCAGCAACTCGGCTACTGAAACATCCATCACTTCGGTGATCGGCATGGGGTACAAGCCCATGAACAGGATTGCGATGCCCAACAACGACAGGAAGAAAAATTCCCGCCCATTGATATCCTTCAAATTCTTGACTTTGTCATTGGCGACCGGACCCAGATAGACACGCTTGACCATCCAGAGGGTATAGGCCGCGCCAAAAATCAAGGCGCTTGCAGCCGCCATACCCACCCAGAAATTGACACGCAGGGCGGACAGGATCACCATCCATTCACCCACAAAACCGGCCGTACCTGGCAAACCGGCATTGGCCATGGCAAACAACATGGCAAACGCAGCAAACTTGGGCATGGTATTGACGACGCCGCCATAGGCTGAAATATCACGCGAGTGAACACGGTCGTAGAGCACACCAATACCGAGGAACATGGCCGCCGAAACAAAGCCATGCGAAATCATTTGCACAATGCCACCGGCCACGCCGAGATCGTTGAAGAGGAAGAAGCCCAACGTGACGAAGCCCATGTGCGCCACCGAAGAATAAGCCACCAGCTTTTTCATGTCGGTCTGCACCAAGGTCACCAGGCCCACGTAAATCACTGCCGCCAGCGACAAGCCGATCATCAAGCCTGCCCACTCGTGGGCAGCGTCGGGGGTGATCGGCAGCGAGAAGCGCAGGAAGCCATAGGCGCCGAGTTTCAACATGATGGCCGCCAGCACAGCAGAGCCGCCGGTGGGTGCCTCGACGTGAACATCGGGCAGCCAGGTGTGTACCGGCCACATCGGCACCTTGACGGCGAAGGCCGCGAGGAAGGCGAAGAACAGCAGCGTCTGCGCCGTCTGACCGAGCGGCAATCTGTGCCAGGTCAGCAAATCAAAACTGCCGCCCGAGGTGACATAAAGGTAGATCAGGGCGACCAGCAGCAACAGCGAACCCAGCAGCGTGTAAAGAAAGAACTTGAACGCCGCATAAATCTTGTTCGGGCCACCCCAGACGCCAATGATGAGGTACATCGGTATCAGGGTGGCTTCGAAGAAGACGTAGAACAACATGCCATCGAGCGCGCAGAAGACACCGATCATGAGACCGCTCAGGATCAGGAAGGCACCCATGTACTGGTTGACACGGCTGGTGATGACCTCCCAACCGGCAATCACCACGATCAGGTTGATGAAGGCCGTCAGCAGGATGAACCAGACCGAGATGCCGTCAATGCCCAGGTGGTAATTGACGTTGAAGGTCTCGATCCACGGCGTTATTTCGACAAACTGCATGGCCGCCGTGGCCACTTCGAACTGCGTGTAAAGCGGCAAGGTCACCAGCAGGCTGACCACAGCCCCCACCAGTGCAATCCATCGAACTGCCTGCGCCTGGTCATCGCGACCAAGTGCCAGCAACACCACACCGAAGGCAATCGGTGTCCAAATAGCCAGGCTCAGCAAACCCATTTTTATATTTCTCCTATTTGAGCCAGACGAAATACGTCATCAGAACAAAGATACCCAAGACCATGGTCAACGCATAGTCATAAAGATAACCGGTCTGGATTTTTCGGACCAAGCCCGAAATCCAGCCAACGATGCGCCAGGAACCATTCACGACCGCACCGTCAATCACAGCCTGGTCGCCCACCTTCCAAAACGCCGTCCCCAAGCCGCGAGCAGCAGGGGCCAACACATTTTCATTGAACCAGTCCATGTAATATTTGTTTTCAAGCAGGGTGTAGATCGGCATGAAACTGCGCTTGATGGCCGCAGGCAAGGCCGGGTTGACCATGTACATGTAGTAGGCACTTACCACCCCCGCCAAAGCCAGCCAGAAGGGTGCAGCCATGAAACCGTGGAGAGCCAACGCGACCGGACCATGGAATTCTTCGCCCAGCAAGGTCATGGCTTGGTGAATTTCTGCGTTCACAAAGATGGCATCCTTGAAGAAGTCACCGAACAGCATCGGGCCAATGGTGAAGAAACCGATCAGCACCGACGGAATGGCCAACAGGATCAAGGGCACGGTCACCACCCAGGGTGTTTCATGCGGCTTGCTGTCGTGGCCATGGTGACCATGATCGTCATGGCCGTGGTGTGCTTCAGGGTTTTGGTCGAAGCGCTCCTTGCCGTGGAACACCAGGAAATAGAGACGGAACGAATAAAAAGCCGTGATGAATACACCGGCCATCACTGCAAAATAGGCAAAACCGGCCGCAGGCAACTGGCTGGCGTGCACCGCCATGATGATCTCGTCCTTGGAGTAAAAGCCCGAAAAGAACGGCGTACCAATCAGGGCCAGTGAACCGAGCAGACAAGTGAGCCAGGTGATAGGCATGTATTTGCGCAGGCCACCCATCCAGCGGATGTCCTGGTTGTGATGCACGCCCATGATGACCGAACCTGCCGCCAGGAACAGCAGCGCCTTGAAGAAGGCATGTGTCATCAAGTGGAACACCGCCACTGAGTACGCGGAGGCACCCAGCGCCACGGTCATGTAACCCAGTTGCGACAAGGTGGAGTACGCCACGATGCGCTTGATGTCGTTCTGGATGATGCCCAGGAAACCCATGAACAGGGCGGTGATGCCGCCGATGATCAGCACGAAATTGAGCGCGACATCACTGAGCTCGAACAGTGGCGACATGCGGGCCACCATGAAAATGCCAGCCGTCACCATGGTGGCTGCGTGAATCAGGGCAGAAATAGGGGTCGGGCCTTCCATTGAATCGGGCAACCAGACATGCAGCGGGAACTGCGCTGATTTGCCCATGGCGCCCACGAACAGGCCGATACAGATCACGGTCACCAGCATCCAGTCAGTGCCCGGCAGGGTCAGTGTGGCCAGCTCGGCCGACTTGGCAAAGGCCTCGCCGTAATTGAGCGTGCCGGTGTAAGCGGCCAGCAGGCCAATGCCCAGGATAAAGCCGAAGTCGCCCACCCGGTTGACCAAAAAGGCTTTCATGTTGGCAAAGACGGCGCTGGGCTTGTTGAACCAGAAACCGATCAACAGGTACGACACCAACCCCACCGCTTCCCAGCCAAAGAACAGTTGCAGCATGTTGTTGCTCATGACGAGCATCAGCATCGAGAAGGTAAACAGCGAGATATAGGCGAAGAAGCGGTTGTAGCCCTCGTCCTCCTCCATGTAACCGATGGTGTAGATGTGCACCATCAGCGACACAAAGGTCACCACACACATCATCATGGCAGTCAGGCCATCAACCAGAAAGCCGACTTCCATTTTGAGGTCGCCCACCACCATCCAGGTGTAAATGGTCTCGTTGAAGCGGGCGCCGTCAACAACCACACTTTGCAGCGTCAGGACCGACAGGACAAAGGACAGGAAGACACCAAAAATAGTCAGCGTGTGCGAGACGCGCCGGCCAATCACATTGCCACCGAACTTGGTGCCTAACAGCCCCGCCGCCAGGGATCCAGCTAAAGGCGCCAGCGCGATGACCAGCAGTGTAGAAGAAGACAGGGTTTGACTCATTTTTGTTAACCCTTCAGCGAATCAAGTTCGTCCACATTGATATTGGATTTAAGACGGAACAACAGCACCAGGATGGCCAGGCCAATGGCCGCTTCGGCCGCCGCCACGGTCAGGATGAAGAAGACAAAAATCTGTCCGTTGAGGTCGCCCAGATAATGCGAAAAAGCAACAAAGTTGGTGTTCACCGCCAACAGCATCAGCTCAATTGACATCAGCAACACGATCAGGTTTTTTCGATTCAGAAAAATCCCGATCACGGCAAACGCAAACAATATTGCTCCCAACGACAAAAAATGACCCAAGGTAAGCGTCATGCCTTTTTCTCCTCAAGCGTGGTGGCCTGGGCGGTGGGTGCCGAGGGCGCAGGTTGGGTGGCCTCCTGCTTGACCACGGTCAGGCGATCGGCCCACTTCACGCGGACCTGATCTGCAGGATTCACAGTCTTGACTTCCTTGCTATGGCGCAAGGTCAGTGCAATGGCGGCAATCATGCCCACCAGCAACATAGCGGCTGCTACTTCGAGCGGGTACAAATAATGGGTGTACATCAGCATACCCAACGCCTTGGCATTTGAGGTCTCAACAATGGTCTGGCCGAGGCCCGTCATCGCAGCAGGGGCTTCACTGCCGGGGAAGCCCGCCAGCAAGACTGCAGACATTTCCACGATGATGATCAAACCGACCACGGCCGCCATGGGAAAGTGCTTCCAGAACCCCTGGCGAACCCCATCTATATTGATGTCGAGCATCATCACGACAAACAGGAACAGCACCATCACGGCACCTACATACACCAACACCAGGGTGATTGCCAGAAACTCGGCTTCAAGCAGCATCCAGATCATGGACGCCTGAAAAAACGTCAGCACCAGAAACAACACCGCATGCACCGGGTTGCGCGTCGTGATCACACGAAACGCCGCCAGCAACAGCACGGTCGCAAAAACATAAAACAAACCCGTCTTGACATCCATAGTTAATATATCTCTCTAAGTGGTCAGCGGTACTTGGCATCGGCGGCCTTGCAGGCGGCGATTTCAGACTCATAGCGGTCACCGACGGCGAGCAGCATTTCCTTGGTGAAATACAAGTCGCCCCGGTTTTCACCGTGGTATTCAAGAATGTGAGTTTCAACAATCGAATCGACCGGGCAGCTTTCTTCGCAGAAGCCGCAAAAAATACACTTGGTCAGGTCAATGTCGTAGCGGTTGGTGCGACGCGAACCATCCTCGCGCACCTCGGATTCGATGGTGATGGCCATGGCCGGGCAAACGGCTTCACACAATTTGCAGGCAATACAACGCTCTTCGCCGTTCTCATAACGACGCAAGGCGTGCAGGCCACGAAAGCGCGGCGACAAGGGCGTCTTTTCTTCGGGGTATTCAAGTGTGATCTTGCTACGAAATGCGTACTTGCCAGTGAGCCGCATGCCCTTGAGCAATTCGACCAGCATGAAGCTCGACAGGAAGTCCTTCAGCGAGAAGGCGCCTCCGGTCGGCTTGGCAACGGTATTTAAAGATGGGGTAGTCATAAACAGCTCGAATTACTTCCAAATGTTCCACGGGGACTGCATCCACACCGCAACCACCACCAGCCACACCAAGGTCACTGGAATGAAAATCTTCCAACCCAAACGCATGATCTGGTCGTAGCGGAAGCGGGGGAAGGTGACACGCACCCAGATAAACAGGGTCATCACACAAAATGTCTTGATGCCTAGCCAGATCCAGCCCGGAATCCAGTTGAACAAGGCACTGTCGATGGGCGCCATCCAGCCACCCAAAAACAAGGTGACAGACATGATCGAGAGAATCCAGATGCTGGCGTATTCAGCCATCTGGAACATGGCCCAGGACATGCCAGAGTATTCCACCATGTGGCCCGCAACGATCTCGGACTCACCTTCGATCACGTCGAACGGCGTCCGGTTGGTTTCGGCCAGTCCGGAGATAAAGAAGACGACAAAAATCGGCAGCAAAGGTAACCAGTTCCAGGACAGGAAGGTCAGGCCCATGTCGGCGAAATAGCCCTTGCCCTGCCCCATCACGATGTCGGTCATGTTCAGACTTGATGACACCATCAGGACGATCAACAGGCAGAAGCCCATGGCAATCTCGTAGCTCACCATTTGCGCGGAAGCGCGCAACGCACCTAGAAACGCGTACTTGGAGTTGGAAGACCAACCAGAAATGATCACACCATACACTTCCAACGACGCAATCGCCATGAAGAACAGCAAGCCCGCGTTCAGGTTGGCGACCGCAATCTCGGGCCCGAATGGTATGACTGCCCACGCTGCCAAAGCTGGCGTCACCGTCATCACCGGCCCCAGGTAAAACAGGAATTTGTCAGACTTGACTGGCCGCACGATCTCCTTGGTCATCAGCTTCAGTGCATCTGCAATCGGCTGCAACAGTCCAAAGGGGCCAACACGATTTGGTCCGAGCCGGATTTGCACCCAGCCGAGCAGCTTGCGCTCCCAGAGGGTGGCATAGGTCACGGCCCCCAACACAATCATCAGGACCACGGTGACTTTGATCAAGGCCCAGATCGTTGGCCATGCGTAGGCTTCCCACCAGGGTGCAGCAATGAGCCCTTGACCAAAAGAGAATACGAAGTCGCTCATGCTGCCACCTCCTGGGTCCCAACGGCCCGGGCATCGGCTGTTTTTTGCAGCGCAGGCGCGCGGCGCAAGATGCCATCCAGTTGATAAATACCGGCCACCACTGGCGCGCCAGCAGAATCTGACAGGTCGATGGCAGCCGTGGTGCGATTGCCGAATCGATCAGCCGGCACCTGCACCACATCACCGTTAGTCAACCCGGGAATACTTTGTAGGACCTGGTCTGACGAGTTGAAATCGAAGCCGGGCACGTTGAGCATGTTGGCCAACACGCGCAACACCTTCCAGGCCGGACGGGTTTCACCCAGCGGCTGCACCACGGCATGAAAGCTCTGGGCGCGACCTTCGGCGTTGACGAAGGTGCCAGAGGTTTCCGTGAACGGAGAGATCGGCAGCATGACGTCACAGAACGCCATGTTGGCCTTGAACGGATTCAACGACACCACCATCTGTGCCTTGCCCAGCACCTCGGCCGCTTGCGCCCCGGCAGCCGAATCAAATTCGGGTTCGGTGTTCAACAGCACGACAGCCTTGAGCGCACCGCCGAGCATTTGACCAGCATGCAAGCCGTCCGCCGTCGGCTGTGCGCCAACCAACTGGGCACCCACGGTGTTGGCCGCTTCTGTCAGGTAACCAAAGCTGGCGCCGGTCTGGTCAGCCAGCCACTGCGCCAGCGCCAGCAAGCTGGAAGCCTGGGCATGATGCGCCGCACCATTGCCCAACAAAATCGCCTTGCGCTCGCCAGCCAGCAAGCTACGCGCAATCGCCACGGCTGCGTCATCGGCAGCGACGGCAACTGGGGCTGTCGTGCCTTTTTCAAGAGCGACGGCAGCGGCCACGGCGGCCAAGGCCTGCACCCATTGTGCTGCGGGAACTTCGACGCGGTGCGCGACCGGCATCGCCCAGTCGTCGTTGCACACGTTGATCGAACTCACCTGGCAACCCTTGCGGGCAGACTGACGAATGCGTTGTGCAAACAGCGGGTGCTCCTTGCGCAGGTTCGAGCCAACGATCAAGACACTTTGCAGTTCCGACAAGGATGCGATGGACGTTCCCAGATAACGCACGCCTTCTGTGGCAGCAAACTCGGCATTGCGCAGCCGGTGATCAATGTTGTTGCTGCCCAGACCTTGCATGAGCTTGACCGACAGGTGCAATTCTTCGAGCGTGGCGTGCGGACTCACCAAAGCGCCCAGACTGAAAGCACCGAATTCGGCACTGATCTGCTTCAAGCCATTGGCCACATATTCGAGCGCAGTCTGCCAATCAACAGTCTTCCATTGACCGCCCTGCTTGATCATCGGCGTGGTCAGGCGATCGTCGCCATTAAGCGCTTCATAGGAGAAGCGGTCACGGTCGGCGATCCAGCATTCGTTGACGGCCTCGTTCTCAAAAGGAACAACGCGCATGACGCGGTTGTTCTTGACCTGAACAATCAGATTGGCGCCGGTCGAGTCATGCGGACTGACCGACTTGCGACGCGACAGCTCCCAGGTGCGGGCGCTGTAACGGAAAGGCTTGCTGGTCAGGGCACCGACCGGGCAAATGTCGATCATGTTGCCCGAGAGTTCGGAGTCGATGGTGTGATTCAGGAAGGTCTCGATCTGGGCGTGCTCGCCGCGCTGCGACATGCCGAGTTCCATGACGCCGGCAATCTCCTGGCCAAAGCGCACGCAACGGGTGCAATGGATGCAACGCGCCATCTCCTGCATGGAGATCAAGGGGCCAACGTCCTTGACCGGAACAACACGCTTTTCTTCCTGATAACGCGAAGCCGAGGCGCCATAACCGACTGCTATGTCCTGCAACTGGCATTCGCCACCCTGGTCGCAAATAGGGCAATCCAACGGGTGGTTGATCAGCAGGAATTCCATCACCGACTGCTGGGCCTTGATGGCTTTGTCGGTCTTGGTGTGCACGATCATGCCCTGCGTCGCGGTCGTGGCGCACGCCGGCATGGGCTTGGGCATCTTTTCGATATCGACCAGACACATGCGGCAACTGGCAGCAATGCTCAGCTTTTTGTGGTAGCAGAAATGGGGAACATAGGTACCCGCTTTTTCGGCCGCATGCATGACCGTGCTGCCTTCTGCAATGCCGACCTTCTGACCGTCGAGTTCAATTTCAATCATCTTGGGACTCGCTCAAACGTAAGCAGGGACCATGCAGGTCTTGTGGACCACATGGTATTCAAATTCAGGCATGAAATGCTGGAGCATGGCGCGCACCGGCATGGCGGCGGCGTCACCCAAGGCGCAAATGGTGCGCCCCTGGATGTTTTCAGCCACCGAGTTGAGCAATTCGAGGTCGGACATCTTGCCATGGCCTGTTTCAATGCGATCGACCACGCGCGACAGCCAGCCCGTGCCTTCACGGCAAGGCGTGCACTGGCCGCAGGACTCGTGCATGTAGAAGTAACTCAGGCGCTGCAGGCTCTTGACCATGCAGCGCGAGTCATCCAATACGATCACAGCACCGGAACCCAGCATGGAACCGGCCTTGGCGATGGAGTCGTAGTCCATGGTGCAGTCCATCATGACAGCGCCAGGCAGCACCGGTGACGAGGAACCACCGGGAATCACGGCCTTGAGCTGACGCCCCTTGCGCACACCGCCGGCCAGCTCGAGGAGTTTGGCAAAGGGTGTTCCCATTGGCACTTCAAAGTTGCCGGGCAATTCGACATCGCCACTGACCGAGTAAATTTTGGTACCACCATTGTTTGGCTTGCCACAGGCCGCATAGGCCGAACCGCCGTTGCGGATGATCCAGGGCACGGCGGCAAAGGTTTCGGTGTTGTTGATGGTGGTGGGTTTGCCATAGAGACCGAAACTGGCCGGGAATGGCGGCTTGAAGCGGGGCTGACCCTTTTTGCCTTCGAGCGACTCCAGCAAGCCGGTTTCCTCACCGCAGATGTAGGCACCAAAGCCATGCGCGGCGTGGAGTTGAAAACTGAAGCTGCTGCCCAGTATGTTGTCGCCAAGCAAGCCTGCGGCACGCGCTTCTTCCAGCGCTTCTTCAAAACGCAGGTAGGTGTGAAAAATTTCACCGTGAATGTAGTTGTAACCCACCGTAACACCCATGGCGTAGGCCGCAATGATCATGCCTTCGATCACGATATGCGGATTGAACTCCATGATCTCGCGGTCTTTGCAGGTGCCGGGCTCACCTTCGTCCGAATTGCACACCAGGTATTTCTGGCCAGGGAACTGGCGCGGCATGAAACTCCACTTGAGCCCAGTCGGGAAACCGGCGCCGCCACGTCCGCGCAATGAAGACTCCTTGACGGTGGCAATCACTTGGTCCTGCGTCATGCCGGCACCACCATCCAGACCAAGCACCGTGCGCAAGGCCTGGTAGCCGCCGCGGGCTTCGTAGTCTTTGAGGCGCCAGTTGCTGCCGTTCAAGCCGGCAAAAATCTGCGGTTCGATGTGCCGGTTGTGAAAAGCGGTTTCTTTGCCGGTGGCCTCAAACTGCGCCAGAATTTGTTGAACGTTCATGGCTTCACCTCGGCCGCGCGCAAACCATCGATCAGTTGGTCGAGCTTGTCGTTGGTCATGAAACTGCACATGGCGGTGTCGTTCACCAGCAGCACGGGCGAGTCGGCACAGGCGCCAAGACACTCGCATTGTTGCAGCGTAAAAAGGCCGTCGGGCGTGGTCTGGTCGTTGTCGATGCCCAGCTTGTCTTTCAAATGCGCCATGGCTTTGCCGCCATCACGCAACTGGCAGGGCAGATTGGTACAGACATTGAGCTTGTACTTGCCAACCGGTTTCTGGTTGTACATGTTGTAGAAGCTGGTGACCTCGTGCACGGCAATGGCCGGCATGCCAAGGTAGTCTGCCACCATCTGCTCGCTCTCGGCGCTGACATAACCCAGTTCTTGCTGGACGATGGCCAGGCAGGCCATCACTGCCGACTGTTTTTGATCAGCCGGATACTTGGCAACTTCCTTGGCGAAGCGCGCTTTGGATTCTTCAGAAATCATCGATCAACTTCCCCAAACACAATGTCCATGGTTCCAATGATTGCCACCGCATCGGCAATCATGTGGCCCTTGCCCATCTCGTCGAGCGCAGCAAGGTGCACAAAAGCAGGCGGACGGATCTTGAGCCGATACGGCTTGTTGGCCCCGTCACTGATAAGGTAAATACCGAACTCACCTTTCGGGTGTTCAATGGCCGCATAGGCCTCGCCCTCAGGCACCGAGAAACCTTCAGTGAACAGCTTGAAGTGGTGAATCAGTTGTTCCATGTTGGATTTCATGGATTCACGATCCGGCGGCGCAATCTTGTGGTTGTCGGTGATCACCGGGCCGGGGTTGGCACGCAGCCAGTCCACGCACTGCTTGATGATGTGGTTGGACTGCTTCATTTCTTCCATGCGCACCAGATACCGGTCGTAGGTGTCGCCAGTTTTTCCCACCGGAATGTCAAAGTCGAGCCGGTCATAGACCTCGTAGGGCTGCTTTTTGCGCAGGTCCCAGGCAATGCCGGAGCCGCGCAGCATGGGGCCGGTAAAACCGAGGTTCAGCGCGCGCTCCGGTGTAACCACGCCAATACCGACCGTGCGCTGCTTCCAGATGCGGTTGTCAGTCAACAGGGTGTGGTATTCGGCCAGGTACGTGGGGAAGCGCTGGGTGAAGTCATCGATGAAGTCAAGCAGGCTGCCGCTGCGGGCGCGATTGAGCGCTTCGGTGGACTTGGCACTGCGAATCTTGTTTGATTCATGGCGCGGCATGGTGTCGGGCAAATCGCGGTAAACACCGCCCGGGCGGAAGTACGCCGCATGCAGGCGCGCGCCGCTGACCGCCTCATAAATATCGAGCAGATCCTCGCGTTCGCGAAACGCAAACAGCATGACCGTCATGGCGCCACAGTCAATGGCGTGCGCGCCAACCCACAGCAAGTGGTTCAGCATGCGCGTGATTTCGGCAAACATGACCCGGATGTATTGGGCACGCAGGGGTACTTCAAGCTCCAGCAATTTCTCGATGGCGAGGCAATAGCCCTGCTCGTTGCACATCATGGACATGTAATCGAGCCGATCCATGTAAGGCAGGGCCTGGATGTAGGTCTTGCTCTCTGCCAGCTTTTCTGTGGCACGGTGCAGCAGGCCAATGTGCGGGTCAGCGCGCTGGATGACTTCGCCATCGAGCTCGAGCACCAGGCGCAAGACGCCGTGCGCCGCCGGATGCTGCGGACCGAAATTCAGGGTGTAGTTCTTGATATCAGCCATGTCTCTTACTGCTGGGTAGCAGGGCCTCCGTAGTTTTCTTCACGGATGATGCGCGGTGTGATTTCGCGCGGCTCGATCGTGACCGGTTGATAGACCACGCGTTTTTGCTCTGCGTCATAGCGCATTTCCACCGTACCAAGCATGGGGAAGTCTTTGCGGAAGGGGTGGCCGATGAAACCGTAGTCGGTCAGGATGCGGCGCAAGTCGTCGTGGCCCTCGAACACAATACCGAACAAGTCGAAGGCTTCGCGCTCAAACCAATTGGCGCTGCTCCAGAGACTACAGATTGACGGCATGACGGGTGCCAGATCGTCCGGCACAAAAGCCTTCAGCCGAACGCGCTGGTTCAGGCTCACCGAGAGCAAATGCACGACTACACAGAATCTGAGGCCCGACCAGGCTTGGTCTTTGTAAGTGGAATAGTCCACACCGCACAAGTCCACCATTTGCTCGAAAGCACAAGTGGGGTCGTCACGAAGAATCTTGGCAGCCTGAAAATAGTTGGCCGCGTCCACCACTACCGTCAGCTCATCGAGCGCCACCACGCTGCTTTTGATCAGGTCGCCCAAAGCAGCATCAACCTGCGTTTTGAGCGTGTGTGGGTTTACAGAATACACAGTCATCGTCAACCCTTTAAGTGCGAGCAATCGTTTGCGTACGACGGATCTTGCGCTGCAACTGGATGATTCCGTAAATCAGCGCTTCGGCAGTGGGCGGACAGCCCGGCACATAGACATCGACCGGCACGATGCGATCACAGCCGCGCACCACCGAGTAGCTGTAGTGGTAATAGCCGCCGCCATTGGCACAAGAGCCCATGCTGATCACCCAGCGTGGCTCAGCCATCTGGTCATAAACCTTGCGAAAAGCGGGTGCCATTTTGTTGGTCAGGGTACCCGCCACAATGATCAGGTCGGATTGACGCGGACTCGGGCGAAACACTTCTGCGCCAAAGCGACTGATGTCGTAGCGGGCGGCTGCAGCGTGCATCATTTCGACCGCACAACAGGCCAGGCCGAAAGTCATGGGCCAAACTGAACCGGTCTTGGCCCAGTTCACCACGGAGTCGTAGCTCGTGGTGACAAATCCCTCTTTGAGAATACCTTCAATCATCGTCTTACTCCCAATCGAGGGCGCCTTTTTTCCATTCGTAGATAAAACCCACGACCAGAATGCCCAGGAAAATCATCACCGCCCAGAAACCGGCTGGCCCCACGTCCTTGAGCGTCAACGCCCAGGGAAACAAGAGCGCAGTTTCGAGGTCAAATAGTATGAAAAGAATGGCGACCAGGTAATAGCGAACGTCGAACTTCATCCGCGCATCGCCGAAGGCTTCAAAACCACATTCGTAAGGGGAATTTTTGGCAGGGTCTGGTCGGTTAGGTCCAAGAATGTAACCAATGACCTGTGGCATGACGCCTACCGAAATGCCAACCAGAATGAAAAGAATGACTGGCAAATACTGTTCTAGGTTCATATTTTCAGTGTATTCAATCGACTGTTTGACACATTGACATACATCAAACAAATTAACTTGGTGCCGTCGGCGAGACTCGAACTCGCACAGCTTTCGCCACTACCACCTCAAGATAGCGTGTCTACCAATTCCACCACGACGGCCATTCATTTCAACCGGCCGTCTGGCTGGTGTGTAACACCTGCCGGTTCAACCGAGAAGCCCAGAGTTTACCCTGAAATTTCCTCACCTTCTCTAAGGAGAAGGCTTTTTCATCAGCAATTATTTGGCTGGAATTTGTGCGGCACCAGATGCGGCCTCAAGCGCCGGCAATGCCGCTGGCGCAGGCGCGGTCAGGGCAGAATTTTCAAGCACACTGCCCGAACTCGCGGCAGGGCGCGCTGAACCAAAATAGGCCAGCATCAAGGTACTGGCAAAAAACACGGTGGCCAAGACCGCCGTGGTGCGCGACAGAAAATTGGCGCTGCCACTTGCGCCAAACAGACTGCCAGAACCGCCACTGCCAAAAGCGGCGCCCATGTCAGCCCCCTTGCCATGCTGCACCAGGATGAGCCCCACCATCGCCAGTGCTGAAATCATTTGCACCGCCAGCATCAATGTCAATAAAGCATCCATAAATCACTCCTGAATAAATTCGTCAGCAACACCTGGGGTCAGGCAGCGGCCGCAATAATGGTTAAAAAATCCGGGGCCTTGAGTGCGGCACCACCAATCAGGCCACCGTCAATATCGGGCTGTGCCAACAGGCTTTTTGCATTGGCTGCGTTCATACTGCCGCCATACAGCAACTGGATGCGATCCGCGCTGGGTGTGGCCGCCCGCAATTGCGCACGCAACACGGCGTGAACCTGCTGCGCCTGCTCTGCCGTGGCAGAAAGCCCGGTACCAATCGCCCAGACCGGCTCATAAGCTATCACCACTTCGCTGATGCAGTGCCCGTTTGTATGGATTACTGCGGCCAACTGGCGCTTGACCACATCTTCGGTGCGGCCAGCCTCGCGTTCAGCCAGCGTTTCACCCACGCACACAATCGGCGTGATGCCGACGCTGAGCGCGCGCTGGGTCTTGGCCGCGACCAGTTCATCGGTTTCACCATGGTACTGGCGTCGCTCCGAATGCCCAACTATGACATAGCGCGCACCAAACTCCTTGAGCATGGCAGGCGCAATTTCACCTGTGTAGGCACCGCTCTCATGGCTGGAAACATCCTGCGCACCCAGTTCAATGACGCTGTCGGCAAGCAAAGCCTGACATTGCGCCAAATACACGGCAGGTACGCATACCGCCACCTGGCAGGTCGGCTGCCCCACGCCAGCGAGCAAGGCCTTGAGCAATGCTTCGTTGGCGGCCAGGCTGCCGTTCATTTTCCAGTTGCCTGCAATCAGCGTTTTTTTCATGCGTTTTCCCAAGTCAAAACAATTTTTCCAACATGCTGGTTGGACTCCATCAAGGCATGCGCCCGGGCCGCATCGGCAGCGGCAAACACGCTGTGAATCACCGGCTTGATCCGCCCGCTTGCCAGCAAGGGCCACACCGTATTCAGACACGCCTGCGCAATCGCCGCCTTGAACGCAACCGACCGGGGCCGCAAGGTCGAGCCGGTGATCGTCAGGCGGCGGCGCAGCACCAGCCCCGCGTTGAATTCACTTTGAGTCCCCCCTTGCACGGCAATGATGACCAGTCGGCCATCCTCGCGCAAGCTCTGCACTTCCCTGGCCACATAGTCGCCAGCCACCATGTCCAGAATCACATCGACGCCCTGGCCCTGCGTGAGCCTGGCAATCTCGGCCTGAAAATCCTGCGTCCTGTAATTGATCGCTGCCTCAGCACCAAGGGCCAGACAGGCGGCGCACTTGTCATCACTGCCAGCGGTCGCAAACACGCGGGCCCCCACGGCTTTCGCCAACTGGATCGCCGTGACACCGATGCCGCTTGTGCCGCCCTGGACCAACACCGTCTCACCCGCTGCCAGGCGGCCGCGGTCCATCAGGTTGCTCCAGACCGTGAAAAAGGTCTCGGGCAGACTTGCCGCCTGCACATCACTCAAACCTTCGGGCACCGGCAAGCATTGGGCAATCGGCGCCACGCACCACTGGGCGTAACCACCACCCGCCACCAAGGCGCAGACCCGGTCACCCAGCTTGAAGCCGGCTGCTGACAACTCAGTCGCATCGCCCTGCTCAATCACACCCGCCACTTCCAGACCGGGAATGTCCGATACACCGGGCGGCGGCGGGTACAGGCCCGAGCGCTGCAATACATCGGGCCGGTTGACACCACTGGCCGTCACGCGAATGCGCAGCTCACCCACGCCGACAAGCGGCACCGGACGCTCGCCCAGACGCAAAACGTCCGGCTCGCCAGGGCGGGTGATTTCAATCGCTTTCATTCAATGCAGGCCTTTGGCTCTGAACAAAAAAACAAAACTTGACTTGTGCGTTGCCGCATCAATCCATCAACCGCGATTTTCCTGTGCCGGGCGCTCCAGCAGCGCTTTCATGGACAGCTTGACGCGGCCTTTTTCGTCGGTTTCCAGAACCTTGACCTTGACGATCTGGCCTTCGGACAAATAGTCGGTGACCTTTTCGACGCGTTCATGGGCGATCTGACTGATGTGCAACAGGCCATCCTTGCCAGGCAACAAAGTAATCAGTGCGCCGAAGTCAAGAATCTTGACGACCGGGCCTTCGTAGATCTTGCCGATTTCCACTTCAGCGGTGATCTGCTCGATGCGGCGCTTGGCTTCTTCGGCCTTGGCCGGATCGCTTGAGGCAATGGTGATGGTGCCGTCTTCGTCGATGTTGATCTGCGTGCCGGTTTCTTCGGTCAGCGCACGAATCACCGAGCCGCCTTTGCCGATCACGTCACGGATCTTCTCGGGGTTGATCTTCATGGTGAACAGACGCGGTGCAAAGGTGGAGACTTCGGTCTTGGCTTCTGCCATGGCTTCGGTCATCTTGCCCAGAATGTGCATGCGGGCTTCCTTGGCTTGGGCCAGTGCCACTTGCATGATTTCTTTGGTAATGCCCTGGATCTTGATGTCCATCTGCAAGGCGGTGATGCCGCTGGCGGTGCCGGCTACCTTGAAGTCCATGTCGCCCAGGTGATCTTCGTCACCAAGGATGTCGGTCAGCACGGCAAAACGGTTGTCTTCCTTGATCAGGCCCATGGCAATGCCGGCCACATGCGCTTTCAAGGGCACGCCGGCGTCCATCAGACTCAGGCAACCGCCGCACACCGAGGCCATCGAGGACGAACCATTGGACTCGGTCACTTCAGACACGACGCGCATGGTGTAGGGGAAGTCTTCCTTGCTCGGCAGCACCGCCATCAGGGCACGCTTGGCCAGGCGACCATGGCCGATTTCGCGGCGCTTGGGCGTACCAAAACGACCTGCTTCGCCGGTGGCAAAGGGAGGCATGTTGTAGTGCAGCATGAAACGGTCTTCAATATCACCGGCGAGCGCGTCGATGCGCTGGGCATCACGCTCGGTACCGAGCGTGGTGACCACCAGCGCCTGGGTTTCGCCACGGGTAAACAGCGATGAACCATGGGTGCGCGGCAACACGCTGTTGCGGATTTCGATGGGGCGCACGGTGCGCGTGTCGCGACCGTCAATGCGCGGCTCACCGGCCAGAATCTGACCACGCACCAGCTTGGCTTCGATGTCGAACAACATGCTTTCGACCTTGACCGAATCAAAAACCACGCCATCGGCCTTGAGACCAGCCATGACATCGGCGTAGGCCGAGCGGCAAGCCTGGGTACGCGCTTGCTTGTTGCGAATCTGGTAGGCAGCCGTCAATTTGTCATTGGCCAGCGCACCGACCTTGGCGATGAGTTCTTCGTCGCGGGCTGGCGCTTGCCAGTCCCAGGCCGGTTTACCGGCATCGCGCACCAGTTCGTTAATTGCGTTGATGGCGATGACGCCTTGTTCGTGACCAAACATCACGGCGCCCAGCATGACATCTTCGGGCAACTGGTCGGCTTCGGACTCGACCATCAGCACGGCCGCTTCGGTACCCGCAACCACCAGCTCGAGCTGGCTGGTTTTCAATTGGGTTTGACCCGGATTGAGCACATATTCGCCGTTGATGTAACCCACGCGGGCGGCACCGATCGGGCCATTGAACGGAATGCCGCTGACCGACAGCGCCGCACTGGTGGCGATCAAGGCCGCAATGTCGGCCTGCACTTCGGGGTTCAGGCTCACCACGTGGATAATGACCTGCACTTCGTTGTAGAAGCCATCGGGAAAGAGCGGACGGATCGGGCGGTCAATCAGGCGGCAGGTCAGGGTCTCCAACTCGCTGGGGCGGCCTTCGCGCTTGAAGAAGCTGCCCGGTATCTTGCCGGCGGCGTAGGATTTTTCAGAGTAATCGACCGTCAACGGGAAAAAGTCCTGGCCCGGCTTGGAATCGGTTTTGGCAACCACTGTGGCCAGCACCACGGTGCCGTCCATGTCGAGCAGCACGGCGCCAGAGGCCTGGCGGGCAATTTCACCGGTTTCCATGGTGACCGTGTTTTGGCCCCATTGAAAAGTCTTGCTAACTTTGTTGAACATCGTCATTTTTTAATCTCCTGTGAGTTTGGGGGGATGCAGGCCACCCCACCGAAGCCCGGAAGCCACAACACAGAACACGATGCCATTCCAGAGCCACACCCGCCAGGGTGTCAAGGGGCTTTGGAATGACACAGCTTCGCTCCGTTTTTGCTTTTTCCGACGTAAATTAAAGTAAAAAACGCCTGAGCTAGTGAACTAACTCAGGCGTTCATCATTCTTTTAGCACCAATTACTTGCGCAGACCCAGCTTGGCGATCAAGGCCAGGTAACGGCTTGCATCTTTGGACTTGAGGTAGTCCAGCAGTTTGCGGCGGCGGCTCACCATGCGCAGCAGGCCACGACGACCGTGGTGATCTTTGGCGTGGGTTTTGAAGTGCGGCATAAGCTCGTTGATACGGGCGGTCAACAACGCGACTTGAACTTCGGGGCTACCGGTGTCACCGGCTTGACGTGCGTTGTCTTTGACAACGGCAGCTTTGATACTGGATGCAATCATGATTTTTCCTGTAATTTAAGAACTTGCGTCAGGCGCTGGAACTGCCCCTGACGTGCTTGCCTGCGCTTTGCACAGCCGCGTATTATAGCCAGAGCGCCGAAGCATGTAGCCCGGATGAAACGAAGTGCACGCCGGTGAAGGGCCCACGCCGCCACACGCGCTTGATACGCAGATGCAAAAAGCCTCCCGGATTGGCAGCCGGGCTGCGGAAATAGTTCAAACTGCACTCAGGGGCGTTGCATGCGGCAGCTCGTGGGCTGCTCTGCCTGCTCGGCAGCAATGGTTTTTACCACCCGAAAGCCGTAGCCGGAGCCCTCCACATCGAACTTCACACCGGGCGCGCCGAGCTTGTCCATGACACCCACCACCAGCGGCTGCTGGAACTGGTGGTCAGCGGCACGCATGGTGCCGGTTTGCGCACCAAAGGTGATGCTGGTGTTTTCCAGTTGTTGCGCCACAGCGACGGCATCGGTCGTGCCAGCCTTGTCAATAGCTTGCGCCAGCGCCGCCACCATCAACTGCATGCGCATATGCACATAGTCGTCCGCAGGTTTGGGGAAACGCGCGCGAAAGGACTGGTAAAAGGCCTCGCTTTGCGCGTTTTGCACATTGGGCAACCAGTCGGCCACCGCCACCACCTTGCCCACGCCGGCGTCGCCAATCGCAGCCGGTGCACCCAGCGCGTTACCGTAAAAGGTGTAGAACTTGCCGTCAAAGCCCACATCTTTGGCGGCCTTGACCAACAGCGTCAGGTCGTTGCCAAAATTACCGGTAATCACCGCCTGCGCCCCGCTGGCCTTGATTTTGGCTGCGTAGGGCATGAAATCCTTGACCCGTCCCATTGGGTGCAATTCTTCGCCGACCACCTGCACATCGGGGCGCAACGCCGCCAACTGGCGCCTGGCCTCGCGCGCCACGGCGTGGCCGAAGCTGTAGTCCTGACCGATGATGTAGGCGCTCTTGAGCGCCTGATCGGCTTTCAGGACTTCCATCAGCGCTGTCATGCGCATGTCGGCGTGGGCATCAAACCTGAAGTGCCAGAAACTGCACTTTTCGTTGGTCAAGATCGGATCGACCGCAGAGTAATTCAAAAACAGCACGCGTTTTTCGGGTTCACGCTGGTTGTGCTTGTTGATGGCATCGATCAACGCCGCCGCCGTTGCCGATGAATTGCCCTGCATGATGAATCTGGCACCATCGTCGATGGCTGATTTGAGTGCCGACAGCGCCGCTTCAGCCTGGCCCTTGCTGTCGTAACGCGCCAGCGCCAGCGTCACACCGCCACGCGCGTTGACCCGCTCCACGGCCCAGACCAAGTTACGAAAAACTGCCTCACCGGTGTTACCAAACGGGCCGCTCAAGCCCTCGATCATGGCAATTTTCACCGGCGCAGCTGCGCTTTGAGCTTGCGCAGTCAGTGGCAAGGCCGTCACCAAGGCGAGCCCCAATGCGGCGCGAACCATTATATTTTTCAACATCGACAATTTCCTTTACCGCCGCCGTGCCACTCGCAAAACCGAAGGCATGCAGCTGGTTTGTTTTGCACGCAGCGCAGTGTAAAGGCAGATGGTATGCGTGCTTGCCATCCGATCGGCTGAAACGGCCTGACTTTAAATGCCTTGGCGGGCGGGACTGGCGTTTTCATTGGTGCGAAGTTGCAATTTCACAGCTTCAACGGCCACGAGAAGGCTTGACCGGGACCAAATGAAAAACAAAAAAGCCTTGCAAATCAGAAATTTACAAGGCTTTTTTAACTTGATACGTTGGTGGGCAGTACAAGTTTCGAACTTGTGACCCCTGCAGTGTGAATGCAGTGCTCTACCCCTGAGCTAACCGCCCTTTCCCTGTTCAGGAAAGAGGCAGATTATGCCACAGATTGGGGCATTTTTTGGTCTGCAGTGCGCCAGATTGTCTTGGCTTTACTGGACTTGTCAATTTGCCTCAACACGTCTTCATGAGCTGCCAACTCCTGCTCATTGGCTCTGATCACCGGAAGTACGAATTGGCTTAAATCCAGCGCACTGATTCGATCCCCATTGGCATCGATGACGGGCCCCTCGTCCATCAGGAGCGGATTTTGCCCGCGCGTCAGGTTGATGTACATGTCGGCCAGCAGCTCGGCATCAAGCAGCGCGCCGTGCAGCGTGCGGCCCGAGTTGTCCACCTCCAGGCGGACACACAGGGCGTCGAGCGAGTTGCGCTTGCCGGGAAACATCTCCTTGGCCATGACCAGCGTGTCGGTGATGCTGGCCACCACAGTTTTTAACGGTGGCTGCTTGATGAGCGCCAGCTCCATGTTCAAAAAGCCCAGATCAAACGGCGCATTGTGGATGACCAAATGCGCGTCATTCAGGTAATCCAGCAGGTCCTGGGCGACTTTTGCGAACGTGGGCTTGTCCTTGAGAAAATCACTGGTGATGCCGTGTACCTTGAGCGCTTCTTCGTGGCTGTCGCGCCCAGGGTTGACGTAAAAATGGCGGTTGTTACCGGTGAGCTTGCGGTGCAGCATTTCGACGCAGCCGATCTCGATGATGCGGTCGCCGTTGTCGGCCGACAGGCCTGTGGTTTCGGTGTCCAGAAAAATTTGACGCATATTGCTACCTGGCTTGCAAAGCAACATCGTTGCGCGCGCAGCGCGGCAATCCATGCATCCTGGATCGCCACGGCGCTTTGCGCCTTGCCATGAACAATCCCGTCATTGCGAACGCAGTGAAGCAATCCATGCCCC